>DASVEF010000168.1:0-4333 GCA_036380715.1 Thermoanaerobaculia bacterium
GCCCTTCAGGAAGAGCCGGACCGCCTCGGCGTTGCCGTCCTTGACCGCGGTGAGGAAATTCTCCGCGTCGAATTCGTAGCCCAGGCGGCCCAGGTCCTTCTTGAGGTTGAACAGGGGATCTCCGACCTTGCCCGTGCGCGGCCCCGGCGGTACGCCCTTCCCGGGGGCTCCGGCCACTTTCTCCTTATAGTCCGGCTCGACCTCCGCGATCCCGCCCTTGCGCAGAGCGGCCTTGATCTGGGCTCTGTAATGCCAGTCCTGGCCGAGCTTCTTGGAGGCGACGAGAGCCTCGATATTCTTATCGTCGAGCCCTTGGAGGTCGATCGTCCCGAGACCGCGGACGGTGGAGCCCGTCTCGGGGACCTTGGAGTGGAACGGCACCACCGCCAGGTCGTCGTAGCCGAAGCGCCAGCGCACCTTGAGCGCGTGGATCTTCCCCTGGCGGGCCAGCTCGGCCAGCCGCGCCGAACGGCGGTCCGCCTCGGCGATCGGCTTGTCGCTCAGCAGGAGGACGAGATAGCTCTCCTCCGGATCCTTTGGATCGGTCTCCTCGCTGGCGTAGACGTGCTGGAAGAACGTGGACTCACCGTGGAGGGTGAACGTGCCGCTCACCTCGTCCTTGGCGGCGAGAGCGGTCGCGGACAGCAGGAAGAGCAGGAACAGTGCGAGCGCGGAGGCGATCCGTTGGGCCCTCACCCCCTGGCCCCCTCTCCCGTCACCGGGAGAGGGGGAAAATACAGAAGAAAGGTTGGGCGGGGGCGCCCCTCTCCCGGTGACGGGAGAGGGGACGGGGGTGAGGGCTCGCGCGGCGGCCGGACGAAGACTTTCGAGACACCCTCTCAGGCTCATGGATCCTCCTTACCGCTTGCGGCTCGCCTCGTAGCTGGCGATGAATGCCTCGGGCGGGTTGCTGGCGATCACTTTTCCGATGACGTCGAGGGGAAGGTCGTCGAGCTTCTTGAAGCGGAGGCACGACTTCCCCATGTCGAGCTTCTTGCCAGCCTTGCGGAACTCCTCCCGCAGCCGGCTCTCCTGCTCCGGGTCCTGATACACGCAGGTCAGGTAGAGCGCGTAATGGCTCTTCTGCGCCGCGAGCGCGGCGTAGCCGAGCGGCTGGCCGTTGTACGTCTCCGGATAGCGCTCGAGCGGGATCTCGTAGCTGATCATCCCCCAGTTCATCGACTCCCGGTATCCGGCCGGCAGGTTCCGCAGGATGACCTGCCGCACCGCCGACACGACCTCGCGCCGGTCCTCGGGAAGCTCTTCAAGATAGCCGTCCACCGTCGTGGCTTTGCTGGTCGCCATGTCTTGCTCCTACGGAGATGGATGCGGATTGACGACGCGGATCGGATTGCCCGCGGCGAACGCGACGACCTGGTCGAAGGCCTGTTCGAAGTAGAGCTCGTAGCCGTCTCTCTCCACATAGCCGAGGTGAGGCGTGCACACCACCTTATTTACGGGGAGATCCATGGCGAGCAGCGGATGCCGGGCGCCGAGGACCGGCTCCTCCTCGTACACGTCGACCGCGGCGCAACCGGGACGGCCGCTGCGCAGCGCCGCCTCCAGCGCTCCCGGCTCGACGAGCTCGGCCCGGCTCGTGTTGACGATCAGCGCGCCGGGCTTCATGCGGGCGAGGTCCGCGGCGGTGACGATGCCGCGCGTCTCCGCCTCCAGCTTCAGATGCAGGGAGAGCACGTCCGACTGTTCGAACAGCGCCTGCCGGTCCCTGGCGGTCGTATAGCCGCCGGCGCGGGCGCGGGAGAGCGAGCCCTCCCGTCCCCAGACCAGCACGTCCATGCCGAACGCCCGCCCGTAGCCCGCCACCAGGGTACCGATCTTGCCGTACCCCCAGATGCCGAGCGTCCGGCCGCGCAGGCCCGTGCCCATCGTCGACTGCCAGGAGCCGGCGCGCAGCCGCGCCGCTTCCTGAGGGATGTGGCGCATGGCGGCGAGCACCAGCCCCCAGGTGAGCTCCGCCGGCGCGTAGGGAGATCCGGTGCCCGCCGAGACCACGACGCCGCGCCGGGTGCAGGCGGCGAGGTCGATGTGGGCGGTCCCCTTGCCGGTCTGGCTGATCAGCCGCAGTCGCGGCAGCCGCTCCAGCAACGCGTCGTCGATCCGCGTCCGCTCGCGGATGAGGACGAGGGCCTCGGCGGGCTGCAGCCGTTCCGCGAGAGCGTCCAGCTCCTTGACCGTGTCGTGGAACACGGTGACATCGTGGCCCGCGAGCCGAGGGAAGCAGGCCAGGCCCCGCACGGCGTCCTGGTAGTCGTCCGGAATGATCACGCGCATGGGAGCCTGAATGCTACCGCGAAAGCGAGTCCCCTGGAGAGGAGGATGGGGGCGAATCCCTGTCCACGGGAGAGGACGTCTTCAGGAGCCGGAACCGCCGTCCCGAACCCCCTCAGCCCTTCCAACTCACTGCAAAGAAAGAGGTTTCAGGGAAGCGCCTCCCTGTGGCATAGCTCTTGATGTATAGAGTAATCGGCTGCGCCGATGGAGGCGCCGCAGAGAACCTGGAAAGTCGTCGGTCGTGCGGAGATCCGGCATCGAATAGGACGACTTCAGAGCTCCGTCAGTTGGAAAGGAGACGAGAGATGCTCAGCATAGCGAAACAACGGGTCTTCATCGCACTGCTCCTGATGTCGGTCATGTTCTTCGGTGCGGTGGCGGCCGAAGCTCGTGACACCAAGGGCGCAGACCGCCTCGTGAAGGGAGCGGCCATCGGCGCCGCCGTGGGCGCCGCCACCCAGGCGGTCCGCGGCCGGCGGACGGGCGGTGAGTTGCTGAAGGGCGCGGCGGTCGGCGCCTCGGTCGGCGCGGCGGTCGGCGCCTACAGCGACTACAAGCAGGAGAAGGACGCGCGCCAGGACGCGGAGCGCGAGGCGGACTTCTACCGCTACGATCGTGGACGCTCTCGCGGCGGCTACTACAACGACAACGCCCGCTTCGGCCGCGCTCCCCGGCCGGCCGTGAACCGCGGTGGTCATCGCCACAACGGCCGCTGCCATCACCGCCGGTAAGCCAGCCCGCAGGACCTCCTCATAAGCCCAAGCCGAGCCCGCCGGAGGGAGACCTCCGGCGGGTTGCCCGCTTTCAGAACCTTTCCCTTGATCCGCCCTGATGACGTGGGTATTGAGCAGGAGCCGGCTCGCCGAAGTCACCCGCTCCCCTCGAAAGCGGCCTGGAGCTCCGGAGGCAGGGGATCGTCGAAGTCTTCCGAGATACGGATCCGGCCTTCCCACCCGCCAGGCTGGCGAGGCTCAGGAGGGCGGTGGAACGGTACGAGCTTGGCAAGCGGCTTGCCTGCCTTGGACAGGATGATCTCTTCACCGCTCGCGGCACGATCGACGAGCCGCGAGAGGGAAGTCTTCGCCTCGTACAGGTTGTAGATGATCTCGGACATCGCCAGGCTCGCAGGTTGACAGCCCTGGCCAGGATACGCCATCTGGCCTCTGCAGCCAACTCTTTCAGGAGTGATCGTTCTTCGTCAGCGCAGTCTACAACCCGGTCTACTTCCAGCCACGCTTCACCACCTGCCCGAAGGGGTTGTCACCCCGACCGTTTGGCGCGCAGGATGATGTAGGGACTGGAGTCCGCGATAAAGGCCGAGCGGTCGTAGCTTCCGTACACCGCTTCCGTGTCGAATCCAGCCTCCCGCAGCCGCGCTTGGAGCGTGGGGAGATCGATCAGCGCGAAGCGGATCGGCAGCCGGTGCTCGGCGACGATCCGGCCGTCTGCATCCAGCGCGGTCACCACCTCCACTCCTTCGACCATCCCCTCGTCCGGACGGTAGCGGACGTCGAGGGCCACGGCCACCTCTCCTCCAAGACCGAAGGGAGCCCGGGTCACCTCGGTCAGTCCCTGCGCCACGCCGCGCAGGCGGACCGGCGGATTGTGGGCCGTGAACACGAGGCGGCCGCCCGGACGAAGGGCCGCGGCGACGCCGCGGAGCGCCGCGAGCTGCTCCATGGGCGTGACAAGCTCGTTGAAGGATTGAAAGGGCAGTATGGCCAGCGCGAAGCCGGCGGAGAAGGGGAGGGCCGCGACGTCGCAATGTATGACCGGGGCCGAGAGCCCTCCAAGGGCCAGCTTGCCGCGCAGAACATCGAGCATCGACAGCGAGCCGTCGACGCACACCAGGTCGATTCCCGCGCGGCGGAGAGGCAGGGAGAGCCGCCCTGTACCGCACATGAGCTCCAGCACCGCCCCCGGAAAAGTCGAGCACTCTTCCAGCCAGAAGGGAAGGTCCGCCTCGGTTCGGACAAAGGCGTCGTACAGGTGCGCGATCTGGTCGTAGTCGAGGGCTGGGCTCATATCTGGTTTGTCTTCC
>DASVEF010000169.1:0-60961 GCA_036380715.1 Thermoanaerobaculia bacterium
TGGCCGACCACCGGGTGCTCGCGTTCGCGGTCCCCCGCGAGCTGGAGATCTACCTGGTGGAGAAGGGCTCGATCACGGTCGACGGTGTGAGCCTGACGATCTCGGCCCTTCATCCCGACCGCTTCGAGGTGGCGCTGATCCCCCACACGCTCGAAGTCACGACCCTCTCCCGCCTCCATCCCGGCGACCGGGTGAACCTGGAGGTGGACGTCCTCGCCAAGTACGTGCACCGGATGCTCGCCGCGCGAGGGCTCGTGGAACCGGCGGGCGAGCCCGGCGCTTTGTCGTGACGCGAGCGACCGAAGCCTCGCGGCCGGCCCGTCCGGCGGAGCAGCTCCCGGACCCCGGCCGGTTCTGGATCCGCTACGTTCCACGCTCCTGGGAGGGACCGGAGCAGCCCTGGATCCACCTGGCCGAGGCGCGCCTCGGGGAACCCTCACCCCCTGACCCCCTCTCCCGGAGGGAGAGGGGGAAAGCGCATTCGAGATCGCTATCGTGCGAGCCTTTGCATCTCCCCCCTCTCCCTCTGGGAGAGGGGCCGGGGGTGAGGGCCCCGCTCGACGACGTGCTCTATCTGCCGCCGGTCCCCTCGCGGCGCGCCGCCGCGCGGGACAGCCTGGCGAGCGCCCGCCTGATCGACGGCACGCCCGTGGTCATCCAGCTCTTCCCGGGCGAGGAGTCGGCGGTGCCGGCCGTGAGCGGCGTGGCCTTCGTCCACGACCTCACGCCCGCGCTGCTGGCCCGCGACTTCGACCGCCTCGGCCGGATGCCGGAAGGGGGCACGGCGGTCTGGCCGCTGATCCCTGCCCTGACCGACGATCCGGCTTTCTGGGAGGAGGGGTGCGCGCGCCTGGCGGCGGCCAGGGTGCGCTGCGTCCAGGCGCTGGCTCCAACGCTGGAGCCCTCCGACCGCCGCCGCCTGGCCGAGCGGTGGGGAGACGACAAGGAAGAGGTCTTCGACGCACTCTTCCACCGCGAGCCCCCGCCCGAGCGTGACTTCGCGCGGGTGGCGCACCGCCACGGCCTCCAGTCCTTCCTGCCGCGCCCGCTGCCGCGCCCGCCGGTGCTGCGGATCGAGAACCGCCGGATCGGCGGCGTGCTCGCCCTGACCGCGGAGCTCTGGCTGCGCCTCGGCCGGCCGGCGGAGCAGGGGCACTCCTTCTACCGCGCCGCCCGCTGGGTCGACCGCACCCACTACGATGTGGAGGCCCTGGATCGGGAAGGGAATCTGGCGGTCCTGCCGCTCGACGGCAAGAGCCGCGAGGTGATCGCGCAGTATGTCAGGATGGGAGAGTCCGAGCTGCTCTCCGGGCTGCTCGCCGAGTACGTGGAGGTGGATCCGAATGCGTAAGACCCTGCTGTTCCTGGCGCTGGCCCTCGCCGCCGCCCCCGCCCTCGCCTGGGAGGTGAGCGGCGACGCTCCCGAGGGGGATTTCCGCGCCTTTCATCGCCGCTTCAGCTCCGCCGCCTATCACTACCCCCGGCACGGCGCCGCGCCGCTGGGGCTCATCGGCTTCGAGGTTTACGCCGACGCCGCGGTGGACCGCGACTTCGACGACGAGCCTTTCGCGGACACGGTGATCGACGGCGACCTCACGGGCGGCCTTCTCTCGGTCGCACGGATCGGGGCGCGCAAGGGGCTGCCGGGCGGCATCGACCTCGGGCTCGCCTATGGCCGGGCGCTCGGCAGCGACCTGGAGCTGGTCTCGGCCGACCTGCAGTGGGCCTTCATCAAGGGCGGCCCCCTGACCCCGGCGGTCTCCCTGCGCCTGACCGGCACGCGGACCCTCGACGCGGGCGTCTACGACCTCGACCAGTACGGCGCCGAGGTCTTCGTCAGCAAGGGCTTCACGATTCTCACGCCGTACATCGGCGCTGGCGTCGTCCACAGCAAAGGGCAGCTCGACTCCACGCTCGGCAATTCTTTCGAGGAGAGCGAGACCCGCGGCGTCGTCTACGGCGGGATCACGCTGAACCTGCTGCTCCCCAAGATCACCGTCGAGGTCGAGAAGGCCGAGGTGGTCCAGGGGGCCGTGCGGATCGGGATCGGGTTCTGAGATGAGCGGCGACCGCATCGACCTGCGCTCCGACACCGTCACCCAGCCCGACGCCGAGATGCGCCGGGCCATGGCCGAGGCGGAGGTCGGCGACGACGTCTACGGCGAGGACCCGACCGTGGCGCGCCTCGAAGAGGAGGGCGCGGCGGCGGTGGGCATGGAGGCGGCGATCTTCGTCCCCTCGGGCACCATGGGCAACCAGATCGCGCTCCACCTGCTCGGCCGTCCGGGCGAGGAGGTGATCTGCGACGCGGCGAGCCACGTCCTCCTCTACGAGATGGGCGCGATGGCCGCGCTCTCCGGCCTCCTTCCGCGAACGATCGCCGCGCCCGGCGGGCTCCTCGATCCCGGGGAGGTCGAGGCGGCCGTGGTCAAGGACGTCACCTATCACGCCCGCACAGGGGTGATCGTGGTCGAGAACACCCACAACATGGCCGGAGGGACCGTCTACGACCGCCTGCGCCTCGACGCCGTCCTCGCGGTGGCGCGGCGCCACCGCCTGCCAATCCACTGCGACGGCGCTCGCATCTTCAACGCCGCCGTCGCCCTCGGCGCCACCCCGGCGGACCTCGCCGCCGGCTTCGACTCCCTGATGTTCGCCCTCTCCAAAGGGCTCGGAGCGCCCGTGGGCTCGCTCCTCTGCGGCGGCCGCGACTTCGTCCGCGAGGCGCGGAGGGTACGCAAGATGTTCGGCGGCGGCATGCGCCAGGCGGGAGTGATCGCTGCGGCCGGCTTGGTGGCCCTGCGCAAGGGGCCGGCGCGCCTGGCCGAGGACCACGAGAAGGCTGCCCATCTTGCCAAGGGCTTGTCGGATCTCCCGGGTATCGAGATCGACCCTGGCGCCGTCCGCACCAACATCGTCATCTTTCGCCTCGCCTCGGAGGACAGCGGCGCCTTCCTCGCGCGCCTCAGGGAGGCCGGAGTCCTCGGCGGCCAGGTCAGCCGCGACCGCGTCCGCCTGGTCACCCACCGCGACGTGAGCCGCGAGCGGGTGGACGAGGCGATCGGGAGGATCCGGAAAGTGGCCGAAGCGGGGGCGGTGGCCAGGGTCTAGGCCGCCGGAATCTTCGCCACCAGATCGATCTCCACCAGCGCCCCTTTGGGCAGACCGGCGACCTGGACGGTCGAGCGGGCGGGCCGGTGGTCTCCCATGGCCTCACCGTACAGCGCGTTCAGCTTGGGGAAGTCGGCGAGATCGGCGACGTAGACCGTGGCCTTGACCACGTCCTGGAACGAGCAGCCGGCGCTCGCCAGCACCTGCTGGAGGTTCGCGAGCACCTGCCGGGCCTGCGCCTCGAAGCCGCCGGCGACGATCTCGCCGGTCGCGGGGTCGAGGGCCACCTGGCCCGAGGTGTAGAGCCAGCCGTCGACCGAGACGGCCTGCGAGTAGGGTCCGATGGCCTTGGGCGCGCTGTCGGTGTGATGGAATCTCATCGTTTCGCAAGATCCTTTCAAGGTCGTTCCGCTAGGAAGGGGAAGGGACGGCCGACGCTTCGTGCTCCTCCAGCACGGCGACGTAGGGGAGGTTCCGGTAGCGCTCATCGAAGTCGAGCCCGTAACCCACCACGAACAGGTTCTCGATCGGGAAGCCGCAGTAGTCGATCGGGATGTCGACCTCGCGGGCCTCCGTCTTGTCCAGCAGGGCGCAGAGCTTGACGCTGCGCGCGCCGCGGAAGCGGAGCAGGCCGAGGATCGTGTTCAGGGTGTGGCCGGTGTCCACGATGTCCTCGATCAGCAGGACGTCCTTCCCCCGCACCGGGATGTCCACGTCCTTGCGGATGCGGACCTCGCCCGGCGTGGTGCTGCTGCCGTAGCTCGACGTCTGGAAGAAGTCGATGGAGACCGGCACGGTGAGCTGCTTGAGGAGGTCGACCATGAAGAACACCGAACCCTTGAGCACCCCGATGCAGAGGAGCTGGCCGGACTCCGCGTAGTCACGGTCGATCTGCGCGGCGATCTCGGCGATCCGCTTCTCGATGGCCTCCCGCGTCACCAGCACCCGCATCCGCCGTTTTCCTTTCTCGCCCACATGGCGTAAACTCCTCGAAATATTTCGGTTCTTCGATGAACAGCGTCCAGGATCTCAGCGTCCTCCATCGCCGCTACTCGGACCTCTCGCACCGTTTCCGGGCGGGATGGACCTTCCATCAGTTCCTGCAGAGCCTGGGCAAGAGCATCCTGCAGCAGCAGGCGGAGACTGATTGCTCCACCGATTTCCAGAGCCTCTACAGCGGGTTGAAGGAAGTTTCCCAGAGCCTGAACGCTTCCGAGAGCGAACGCATTCGCGGCCGGCTGGAGGCGATCGACCACCGTCTGACCGAACTGATGGCGACGCTCGACGAGGAGGATAACAGAGTCTCCCCCGACGTGCTGCGGCAGTTCTTCCGCCGGGTCAAGACGTACGACGACAAGATCCTGACCCAGCTCGTGAAGTTCTACCTGTACGTCCAGCGCGGCGGCTCCTGGGCTCCCGACCGGCTCGACAAGGTCGACTTCCTCCTCGCCCGCATGAGCGAGCAGGAGGACGAGCGGACCGGCGAGGTGGTGCTGTGCGATCCGCCGCAACTGGGAGAGATCTTCGACGGCTTCTGGGCTCTCCTGGGCGCCGAGCCCGCCGCTCCCGGAGTGGTGGCGGAGCGCCGGGCGGCCATCGAGGCGATCCGCCACGAAGCGCAGAAGATCGACAGTCTGGACCGGCTGAACGAGTCCGCCCTGGTGCGCCGCTACCGCGACCTCAAGCACGATCTGGGGACGCTGTTTTTCGAGCCCTACCTGTTGCTCGCCATCCAGGAGACCAACCTGCTGCTCAGAAACCGCATCCAGAAGCTCTACCACAAGGAAGAGCAGAGGATCGTGGCCGAGTACCAGCGCATCTTCGAGCTGGAGCGCGAGGTGCCGACCGACCGCGAGATGGACCTCGAGTTGGGCGAGCTGCGCCAGGACATCGAGCGTTTCGAGCGGAAGCTGCAGAGTCAGGAGTTCAAGCTGGAGGACATCGCCCAGATCCGCCAGAAGGTGCGCTCCCTGCTGCCGCGGCTGACCGCCGGCCGCCCCCAGCCGGCCGGGCAGAACGTCCCCCGGCCCTTCACGACCACCGGGGACCACATCCTGGCCGCGGCCGCCAAAGCCGTGGAGGCGCCCCTCGCCACCCACGAGGACCTGCTGGGGGACTATTACCGCCGGGTCGTCGACGCCCTGCGCGACCTCAACCCCGACCTGCCGCCGGAGCGGGTCGTCCTCATTCCCGAGATCTTCCCGCTGCGGCTGGAGGCCCGCGAGGTCGAGGCCTACCGCCGCCTCTTCTCTCACAAGCCGGGCGACCGCGAGTTGGAGCAGTTCCTGCTCGAAGCCGCGGCGCTGCGGGTGCGCGTCAACGAGGAGGCGCAGGAGATCACCAGCATTCTGGATGAGACCTCGGTCACCGGCGAGTCCCCGGTCTTCGCCCGCGCCCGGCAGACCGCCCGCCTGGCCGACTCCTATCTCTGGCGCTTCAGTCACATTCTCAGCCAGGCGCTCCTCGGCACGGACACGGTGGAGATCCGGCATATCGAGGTGCTGCGCATGCGCCTGATGCGCGACTACTCCGGCCTCTGGCTGCTGGTCTACAAGCCCTTCTTCACCCGCCGCGCCGGCGGCACCCTGGCTTGAGCCTTTCGCTCCTCGAAGTCGGCGGAGAGGGCCGGGCGCTGGAGGCGTTCCTGGGTCTCCCCGAGGCCGTCTACCAGGACGATCCGGACTACAACGCTCCCGTGCGGGAGGAGGTCGTGGCGGACCTGCGCCGTCCTGAATTCGCCACGGCCCAGCGCGCCCTCGTCGCGATAGACGGTCGTCGCCGTCTGGCGAGGCTGGTCGCCCGCCGTTCGCCGATGCTGCGGGACGAGCAGGGCCTCCCGTACGGCATGCTGGGCTTCTTCGAAGCCGTGGAGGGACCGCAGGGGCGCGAGGCCGCCTGGCGGCTCTTCGCCGAGGGGATCTCCTGGTTGCGGGAGACCGGCGCCGGAGCGGTCCTCGGTCCCATGGACGGCGACACCTGGCACAAGCACCGTCTGAACGTCGGACCGTTCGACGACCGGCCGTTCCTCCTGGAGCCCTACAATCCGCCCTGGTACCAGCCGCTGTGGGAAGACGCGGGCTTCCGGGTGCTGGAGCGCTACTCCTCCACGCGGGCCTCGACGGCGACGGTTGCCGACCATCTGGAGCCCAAGCGCGAGGCGGCGCTCGCCGCGGGCTATCAGCTCCGGCCGCTCGACCTGGGGAGGTTCGACGAGGACCTGCGGCTCATCTATCAACTGTCGCGGGTGATCTTCGCCGGCAACTTCCTCTACACGGAGATCCCCGAGGACGAGTTCCTCGCCCTCTACGCGGGCTCGCGCCGGCTGCTCCATCCCCGCCTGGTCTGGTTCGCCCGCTCGCCGGAGGGAGAGGACGTCGGCTTCCTCTTCGCCTTCCCCGACCGCTTCCGGGCGGTGGCCGCGATGCGCGGCAAGCGGGGGCCGCTCGCGAAGCTCCGCTACCTGATGCGCCGCAACGAGGTCGACGCGGTCAACTTCAAGACTCTCGGCGTGCTGCCGGAGCACCGCCGCGCCGGTCTGGCCGGGGCGCTGATGGGCCAGGGGCACCGCGAGGCCGCGGCCCTGGGTTTCCGCAGGGCCAACCACTGCCTGTTCCGGGAGGGCAACCCCTCGGGCACTCTCGATGGAGGGACGGGACGCCTCCTGCGGCGGTACCATCTGTACAGGTACGACGGATGACCGCCGATCCCCGGTACAACGTCCTCTCCATCCTGCGCGACGTCGCCGCGCGGGTCCCCGACCGCCCGGCGCTGGTGATGGAGGAGACCTCCCGGCGTGAGTCGCGGATCTCCTTCGCCGGGCTCTGGGAACGGATCGACCGCGCCTCCGTGGGGCTGCGGCGCCTGGGCCTCCAGCCGGGCGAGCGGGCGATCGTCATGATCCCCATGTCGATCGACCTCTACGTGGCCCTGCTGGCGCTGCTCAAGATCGGCGTGGTCGCGGTGTTCGTCGATCCCTGGATCGGCTGGCGGCAGATCGCCGCCTTCGCGGCCTTCGCCGAGCCCCGCGGCTATCTCGGAATCCCGAAGAGCCATCTACTGCGCCTGCTCTCGGGACGCCTGCGCGGCATCCCGATCACGGTGACCACCGGCTCCCGGCTGGGACCGTTCCCGGCCCGCCACACGCTCTCCGACTTGGAGGAGGAGCCCGGGGACGGCCATGTCCATCCGGTCCTGCCGGACGATCCGGCCCTCATCACCTTCACCAGCGGATCGAGCGGCGAGCCCAAGGGGGCGAACCGCACCCACGGCTTTCTCGTGGCCCAGCACCGGGCGCTCTCGGCCGAGCTCCCGGCCGAGGACGGCGACGTAGACATGCCCATGTTCCCGGTCTTCGCGCTCAACAATCTGGCGAACGGCGTCTCCTCGGTCGTGCCGGCCATGGACTTCCGCCGCGTCGACCGCGTGGACGCCGCCCGCGTGTTGCGCCAGATGAACGCCAACCGGGTGACCACCTGCACCGCCTCGCCGCCCTTTTTCGACCGCCTCGCGGAGCGCATCGCGAAAGCTCCCGGGGAGGCGCCGCACCTCCGCCGCCTGCTGACCGGCGGGGCGCCGGTCTCCGACGCCCAACTCGCCACCTGGACCCGCGCCCTGCCCGGTCCCGAGATCCTGGTCGCCTACGGCTCGACCGAGGCGGAGCCCGTGGCCCACCTCTCCGCCGAGGAGCGCCTGGAAGCGGCGAGCGACATCCATTTGAAGAGCCCGGGCTACTGCGTCGGCCGGCCGGTCGAGCGCGTCCGGACGAAGGTAATCCGCATCCATCCCGGTCCGGTCGAGTTGGGGGAAGGGGGATGGACGGACTGGGAGCTGCCGCCCGGCGAGGTCGGAGAGCTGGTGGTCACGGGCGAGCACGTCTGCCGGGACTACTACAAGAACCCGCAAGCCGTGCGCGAGAACAAGATCGCGGACGTGGACGGCGCGGTCTGGCACCGGATGGGGGACACCGGCTATTTCGACGGCCAGGGTCGCTTCTGGATCGCCGGCCGGGTCCACTCGACCATCCGCCGCCGGGGCGGGCTGGTCCATCCGCAGCTCGTCGAGCAGGCGGCGCGGGGGGTGGACCCCCGCATCCGCCGCGCCGCCGCCGTGGGGCTGCCCGTCGGCGAAGGGGACGAAAAGGTCGTGCTGGTCGTCGAGAGCGACGCGGGGGAGGAGCTGAAAGAGGAGGTGATCGCCCGCCTCGCCGCGGCCGGCATGCCCGCGGACGAGATCGTCGTCACCGCGGACCCTCTCCCGGTGGACCCTCGCCACAACAGCAAGATCGACTACCGCCGGCTGCGCGAGCAGTTGGAGAATCGATGACCCGCGAGGCGCCGTTCCCGCGCCGACTCTCCGCCTACTTGGCGGAGCGCTTCCCGCTGCTCGGCCACGGCATCCTCATCGCGGCCTACTACTCGTCCAACCAGTTCCTCGCCCGCGTCCTGACCGAGCCCGGGCGGCCGATGCACTACGACCTCTCGTCGCTACTCGGAGCCGTCACCCTGTTCTGCTTCTTCTTCCACCTGCGGGTGTTCGATGAGCACAAGGATTACGCCGAGGACTGCGTCCACTACCCCCAGCGGGTCCTGCAGAGCGGGTTGATCACCTTGCGCGACCTCAAAGTCCTGGGGGGGATCGCCATCGCGCTGGAGATCCTGCTCGCCGCGATCCGCGGTCCGCAGGCGCTCGCCGGCTGGATCCTGGCCTTCGGCTTCTCTCTCCTGATGCTCAAGGAGTTCTTCGTCCGCGACTGGCTGAAGCGGCACTTCCTCCTCTATGCCACCAGCCACATGCTGCTGATGCCGCTGCTCTCCCTCATGGTCTTCAGCTTCGCGACCGGCCGCTGGCCCTGGGAGGCGCCGGCCTGGTACTGGGTCTACGCCTGGGTCGGCTTCTTCGTGACCTTCAACTGGGAAGTCTCGCGCAAGATCCGCGCGCCCGAGGACGAGATCGAAGGGGTCGACACCTACACCCGCGTCTTCGGCACCTACGGCGCCGCCTATATCGTCCTCCTGATCCGGGTGATCGACACGGCTTTGGTGGCCCTGGTGGGCTGGCACCTCGGAGTGTCGGTCTGGTTCTACGCCGCCCTCGTGGCGCTCTTCCTCGTCTGCCTGATCGGCTTCTTCCAGTACCGCTTCCACACCAACCGGAAGACCGCGAAGCGCATGGAGGTTTACGCCGGCATGTACATCATCGCCTTCGACCTGATCCTCGCGGTCGAGATCGCCCGCCTCTACGGGTTGGAGCTGACATGATCCCTCACCCCCCGGCCCCCTCTCCCGCCCTCTCCCTTCCTCCAACAGAGGGGGAGTGGGTGTGCGCTGATCCGCAGCGAGCGCTGAAGAAACCCGGGATTCTCGGCGGCAAGGCCGCGAACCTGGCGCGGCTGGAGGCGCTGGGCATGCCCGTGCCCTCCTGGTACGTGGTGACGACGAAGGCCTTTGAAAGGGCGCTCCGGGGAGCGGGGCTGCGCGAGCGGATCGCGGAGACGCTGGCATCGATCCATGGACCCAACGGCGCTGATCCGGAGGAGGCCTGGCGCCGGGCCTCCGAGGAGATCCGCGGCTGGATCCGAAATCTTCCGCTGCCGCCCGAGGTGGAGCGGGAGATCGAGCGCGCCCACGCCTCCCGCATCCCCGAAGAAGCCTATGTCGCCGTGCGTTCCTCGGCGGCGGGGGAGGACGCGGCCGGCGAGTCGTTCGCCGGGCTCCACGACAGCTTCCTCTTCGTGCGCGGCCGGGACGAGATTCTGGAGGCGGCCCGCAAGGTCTGGGCCTCGGCCTACAACGAGCGCGCCCTGGCCTACCGGCGGGCCAAGGGAATCTCTGTTGACCAGATCGCCGTGGCCGTGGTGATCCAGGAGATGGTCCACGCGCGGACCAGCGGCGTTCTCTTCACCGCGAACCCGAACGACGGCAACGTCTACGAGATGGTGGTCAGCTCCTTGTGGGGAGCCGGCGAGGGGCTGGTCAGCGCCGGCCTGGACGCCGACACCTACCTGGTCGACAAGGAGACCCTGGCCGTCACCGAGCAGCTCGCGAGCAAGCGGGAGCAGATGGTCCTCGACGAAGCCGGGGGGCTGCGAAGGATCGAGGTCCCCGCCGAGCTCCAGGACCGGAGCAGCCTCGAACCCTCTGAAGTCCAGGAGCTGGCCCGCGCCGGTCTCGCCATCGAGAGGTACTACCGCAGGCCGCAGGACCTCGAATTCGCCGTGGACGGCCAGGGTCGGCTCTCGATCCTCCAGGCCCGCCCGGTCACCACGGTCGAGGAGGTCGGCCCCGCCGCCGGCAACCGGCTGATCTGGGACAACTCGAACATCATCGAGAGCTACTCCGGCGTGACCTCGCCGATGACCTTCAGCTTCATCCGCCGGGCCTACTCGATCGTCTACCACTGCTTCGCCGAGGTGATGGGGATCACGCCGCGGGCGGTGCGCGCGAACCGCGACGTGTTCGAGAACATGCTCGGCCTGTTCCGCGGCCAGGTCTACTACAACCTGCTCAACTGGTATCGGCTGGTCCGCCTCTTCCCCGGCTTCAACTACAACAAGAAGTTCATGGAGTCGATGATGGGCGTGCGCGAGAGCCTCCAGGAGGGGGAAGAGCCCGCGCCGGTCACCGGCCTCCAGCGCTACACGGTCGAGCTGCCCGCCCTGCTGCGCCTGGTCGGCCGCTCGGCGCTCAACTTCCTGCGCATCCGCCGCATCGTCGGCGGCTTCGAGGCCTACTTCCGCGAGCACTACGGCCGCTGGTCGAAGATGGACTTCCGCGCCATGCCCCCGCACGAGCTCGCCGCCCTCTACCGCGAGATGGAGGAGAAGCTCCTCTGGGAGTGGAAGGCGCCGATCATCAACGATTTCTTCGTGATGGTCTTCTACGGCACCCTGAAGCGGCTCTGCGTCTCCTGGTGCGGCGACGAGGCCGGGACCCTGCAGAACGACCTGATCGCGGGGGAGGGGGGGATCGAGAGCACCGAGCCGACCAAGATGCTCCTGAAGATCGCCGCCCAGGCGCGCCAGGACCCCAGGCTGCGGCAGCTCCTGCTTGACCACACGCCCGAAGAGCTGGCGCGGATCGTCCCGGCCGATCCGCGCTTCGCCGCCCTGGCCCCGGAGATCGGCCGCTACCTCGACCTCTACGGCTTCCGCTGCGTCAACGAGCTGAAGCTGGAAGAGCCCTCGCTCAAGGACCGCCCGGCCTTCCTCTACCAGATCCTCCGCAACTACCTGAGCGGCGATCCGGCGAGCCTGGACGTATCGGCCATGGAAGAGCGGGAGAAGAAGATCCGGCGGGACGCCGAGGTCCGCGCCTTCGCCGCCCTGGAGAACAAGGGGGGCCTGCTGCCGCGCAAGGCGATCTTCCGCCAGGTCCTCGCCAACGCCCGCCTGGGGGTCAAGAACCGTGAAAACATGCGCTTCGCCCGCACGCGCATCTATGGCCTTCTCCGCGAGCTGCTCCGCGCCATCGGCCAAGACTTCGCGGACGAGGGGATTCTCGATGCCCAGGACGACATCTTCTATCTGACGATCGACGAAGTCTGGGACTACATCAGGGGCCGCGCCGTGATCACGAACCTCCGGGGTCTGGTCGCCCTGCGCCGCGAGGAATTCGAAGCCTACCGCCGCGAAGCCGACAAGATGCCCGCCGACCGTTTCGAGACCTTCGGCCCAGCGTATCATCGTAACCGTTTCCAGGGCCGTCCGCGCCCAGCCGCGGTGGGGGAGGACGGCGTCCTGCGCGGCACCGGCTGCTGCGCGGGCGTGGTCACCGGAACGGTGAAGGTCCTCCGTACCCCCTCCGAGGACGCCCGCCTCGACGGCGAGATCCTGGTCGCCGAGCGCACCGATCCCGGCTGGGTCCCGCTCTACCCCTCCGTCTCCGGCCTGTTGATCGAGAGAGGGAGCATCCTCTCGCACTCCGCGATCGTCGCCAGGGAGATGGGGATTCCGACGATCGTAGGGATCGCGGGGCTGGTGGAGACGCTGAAGACCGGGCAGGTGGTTACGATGGATGGCGGGGCGGGGACGGTGCGGGTGGAGGGGGGGAGAATCTTCCTTCCGAATGAGTCCCTAGGCATGCTAGAGTAGCGGCGAGCCGATACTCGGGCGCATTTGGGAGGAACGGAACGGATGATCGCAGACCGGGATTTGCGAGAGCTGATCGCTGACCTGACAGTCAAGCACGCCGAGCTGGCGGAGCTTCATAGAGATATGGACGTGAAATTCCAGGAGCAGTCCGAAAAGACAAGACGTGAGGCGGAGGAAACGTGGCGCGTCGTCCGGGAGGTTGGGAAGCAACTCGGCGATCTGGGGAACAAGATCGGCAGCTTCACAGAGGGGATGGCCTTCCCCTCCATGACGAAGCTGCTGGAGGAACGCTTTCACATGGACTTCATAGCCCCCCGGGTGATCCTCAGGAAGAACGGACGCTATCTGGAGCTTGATGTGCTGGCGTACTCGAACTCTTCCGAGATCGATGAGGTCTATATTGTGGAGGTCAAGAGCCACCTGCGCGAGGACGGCCTCAAGCAGCTCCAGAAAGCTCTTCGCGAATTCCGGGACTTCTCCCCGATGCACCGTGACAAGAAGCTCTATGGGATTCTGGCAGCAGTTGATATCCCTCGAGACGTTGGGGCGAAGGTTCTGCGGTCCGGGATCTATCTCGCGAGGATCCACGATGAAGAGTTCGAGCTCGCAGTGCCTGAAGGATTCGAGCCCCGAGCCTACTGAGGATCTGATCGCCTACCAGGAGGCGGTGAGATCCCTTGCTGGAGTTGTCTCGGGTCGCAAGAGCGGAAGTGGTGGCCGCCGCTGGACCAGGGACGAGCTCCATGAGAGGCATCCCTGGAGCGGCAGCGGCTCTCTCGCGGACTCCGCAGATCAACTCTCGCTCACCGAGCGGCAGCTTTAGCACTTCTGTAGCCCTTGCTTAGCTGGCACCCCATCCCTTAAAATTATACCCGTTAGACGTTTCAGGTCGTTCAGCAGTATCGGAGTTCCGTCGTTTGGCGGGTTTGTGGGACTTTCTGTGCTTTTCGGAGCAAGGGAGGGGTATTGCCATGTGGTCTGGACGAATAGTTCCGCTGTTTCGCTTCCCGCTGGTGAAGGGTTCCAGCCTAGCCGATCGGAGCGAGGAGGAGCGCAGCCTGCCTCTTCCCGCCGACCTTTGCGTAGGGATGAACGTCAACGATGGCTCGTCGTTCTGGGTGACCTATGGGCTGAATCCAGATTTGGCGAGTTCATCCACTAAGGAGCAGGAGGACGAGAAGAAGAAGGAAAAGAATAAAACGAAGGATGTTTGGGGTGACGATCTTGCTGGGTGGCTTGTGATTGCGCCGTTCCCCCCTACTCTCTTCAAGACCAGTCGATTAGTGCGACTTGGTGTTCACGTCCGTAACGTATTGGGTTCTTTTCAGGAGGGTGTGACAGCGCCACTCTATCAAAAGGGGTGTGTATTCTTGGCTATGGAGGTTTTAGGATGTGGTGACATGGGTAGTCTCGTTTTGCTGCCACAGGAGCCGGGAGATTCAACGGATAGAGAGTCGGAACTCAAGGTAAGCCTGGAGAAAAATAAGTCAGTGCGAGCAATCGGCCACAGCGAGTGGAGGAAGAAGAGTAGTAGACGAAAAAGAGAAGATTGGATTATGAATCTGTTTGGCAAAAATGAGTTCACTTCTGTTGAGTGGGCGACAGAGCGACGTGTCATTATTAGGGACCAGCAAATCACCGTTCCATATGCCGAATTCTGGCGAGGCTTTAAGGATAGATTATATGAAAATCAGAAGGAGGCATACAGTGGTCTTGTTCCCCCAAGCTATTGCCTTCTGGCGAGAGACATGGAGCTTCCGGTCTTGCTGGCCCTTTTCCCGACGCGACCCTTGTTTCGGGTCGATCTAAGTGTAGTAGCCCAAGAGAATCCTTTAGATGGAGCGGCAGCACAGATCGGTGGCGGAATGCTAGACCGGGTGCTGACAGAATTGTCATCAAGCAGAATTAACATATGGCATATCAAGAGTACCCCCAGTTCCTTGATGTTCGATAAGAATGAGAGGAAAGAGTACGTTCTTCAGAGTCTTGAGGGCCAAATTTCGATTGTCGCTTCCGTACCTCGGGAACGCCAGCGCGATCGCCCGGAGGTCATATCTGCCTATTTGAAAGATCTACGCAGGAAACTGCTTCACCTGAGGCGGATTCCGAGTGGGCAGCAGGAAGACAGGTTGAAAAGAGAGCTTGAGGCTCTGATTGCTAAAGCTCCTACAAGGATCACCGAAGAACTATTTTGTGAGCTAGAGAAGCATATTACTGTGGGTGGCGAGCAAGTAGAAGGAGCACGGCTCAGAGAGCTTGGCGAGCAAGTAAAAGGATCACGGTTCAGAGAGATTGTAAAGAGAAAATTAGAAGATCTGGCAGAGCGTCTAATCGAGCCGTCCTTCATCAAGGACGTGGATGTCCACGGGCCGCCGCTCTTCCGGTGTTTTTTCTCCCACTCAGCGCGTCCCGCCTATGACGAACGGGATCATATCGATCGTTTGAAGCTTTTGCTGGAATCTGAGGTCTTCGAGGTCATTGAAGGGGAGTTTTCCTTGGGACTGAGCACGGAGGCTCTTTCTCGTGACCGAATTCGACGTTGTGACCTTTTCGTTTCTTTCCTCTGGCCGCGGGACGACTTCCATACTGACAAAGGAGAATACTTGCCTCCGGAGTGGATCATTCACGAGGAGTCCTTCGCAATCGGGCAAGGCTTGCCCGTATATCGCGTCCGGGAAAGGGCCGTGGCGAATCCGCGATACGAGCGGGATAGGCTGGACCTGGAGTTCGTGAAGGGTAATGTAGACTCCTGGAATAACCTCGAGCAGAGGTTCCGGCTGGAGATTCGTCAACTTGCGTTGCAAATCCTGCTTGGTGTGCGGTCAGCAACAATTAAAGGATCTCGGGGTGATAAAGAATGAGCGTCCACGGCCCTGGGAGTGTCTTTCTGCGCTTTTGGACAATCTTCTACAGAAGCCATTCTGGCAACATGGCGACGGAATCGATCACCACATCCGCCTCCCGCCGCGCCCGCTCCTCATCCCGCGGCCGGTATTTCCCGGTCCGCACCGCCACCCCGAGCATCCCGGCCAGCCGGGCTCCGGCCACGTCTGATTCCAGGTCGTCGCCGACTACAGCGATTGTCTCCATCGGGACCCCCAACTCCCGGGCGGCGGACTCGAAGAAGGCGGGGCTCGGCTTGCCGACCAGAGTTGCGGTCTTGCCGCTGCCGTACTCCAGGGCGGCGACGAACGGGCCGGCGTCGAGGCTCAGGCCGCCGTCGGTCTGCCAGTAGCGGTTGCGCTGGATGGCCAGCAGCTCGGCGCCGTCCATCAGATTGCGGAAGGCCTGGTTGAGGAGGGGGAAGGTCCAGTCCTCCCCGAGGTCTCCGACCACGACGTACTCCGGCGACCGGTCGTCGATCTCGAAGCTCGAAAACTCTTCCCAGGTGGCCTGAGCGAGGAGAAGCTGAACCCGGCGGGCTCCTCTCGCATGCAGCCAGCGGGCGGCCGCCGCCGGAGCGGACAGGATCTCCCCGGGATCGGCAGGGAGGCCGATGGAGCGGAGCTTTGCGGCGAGAGCGGTCCGGGGGCGGCGCGTGGTGTTGGTGGTGAAGCGGAACGGGAAACTTCGGCGGCGCAGCTCCTCGATCGCTTCGGCGGCCCCGGGAATCAGAAGATCCTCCTGGTAGACCGTGCCGTCGAGGTCCAGGAGGACGCCTTGAATCTTGTTCATGAGCTCCATTCCCCCTCTCCCGGCGGCCGGGAGGGGGTGGGAGAGGGGGTCAGGGGGTGAGGGGCCATCTCGGCATCCACCGCGGGTCCCACTCCGGAATCAGCCCCAGCGCCTGCAAGCCCAGCACCGCGAGGCCCGCGGCGAGGCTGAGGATGAACCTCCAGGCGGTCCAGTCGCGGGGGCGGTCGGAGGGGTCTCGCAGCTCGATGGCGGCGTTGATCAGGGAGACAATCACGACGACTGCGGCGATGGCGAGAAGGCCCGTGAGGGGGACGGTGCGCTGGAAGATCCACGGGGCGAGCGCGGTGAAGGCGGTGCCGAGGATGCCCAGGGCCGGGGCGGCGATGATCCTCGAAGTCCCTTGCACCTTTTCCAGGCGGAAGACGCCGGTGTCCAGCGCGAAGGCGAAGACGGCGGCGCTCGCGGCGAGGTAGGGGCCGTAGAAGTCCGGATAGCGACCGAGGCCGTTGGCCAGAGCGAGCATGGCGAAGGGGGGGAGGAGCGCCCGCGTCACGGTCCGCACCCGGACCCCCGCGGCGTGGCCCGGCGGCGCGAACTGGTACCAGGCCCCGAGGTAGCCCGCGAACCCCAGGAAGGCCGGCAGCGCCCAGAGCCAGTTGCCCAGCGACCAAGTGCCGTAGACGAAGAGGACGTAGGCGATCGTGCCGCCCACATTGAGCGAGCGGACGCGCCAGACCATCAGCGCCACGACCAGGCAGATGACCAGCAGCGAGACGTTCTGGAAGACCACCTCGGAGAGAGGCTTGGAGGTGATCTTGCCGAGGATCACCACGACCGCCAGCGGCACGAACAGGTTGTCCGCCCCTTCCAGAGACACCGCCTCGAAGCCGGTCACCAGCGCCGCCACCAGAAGCGCGGCGAGCACGCACACCGGGCGCGGCAGGTCGGTCAGCAGCAGGGTGGGCAGGTGGATCGCCAGGAAGGCGATCACCAGGAAGACCAGCGATCCCTCCAGGCTCTTGGTCTCCTTCTCGACCTCGTAGCGGACCACGCCGTAGCGGCTGCCGATCAGAGCCGCGAAGGCGTCCGCCACCGCCAGCACCAGCACCGCGGACAGGTAAAGCCAGGGCCGACCCTGGGTAATGACGAAGACCAGGAAGACCGCCAGCGGGTAGTACTCGGCCCCCCGGCTCCGCCGTCCCACGCCGTGCAGGCTCTTGAGGAAGCCGAGCTTGGCGCCGAGCACGAACAGCCCCGTCAGCGGCAGCGCCAGGGCCATCACCACCCAGGGGGAGCGGACCAGAAAGGGGAAGAAGAGGCAGGCCACGCCGCCTCCGAGGTGCACCAGCTTGCGCGTGTGCTCCGGCTTCGGGTTGCCGAGCCGACGCCAGAGCTCCGCGATCACCAGCAAGGAGAGGAAGACCAACGCCAGGATCGCCGCCCCGCGGAGGTCCTCGGGCGAGATCCACCCCACGGGCGAGCCGGTTTGAAAGATGACAATGTCCACGCGGTGACCGATTCTCTGAAAAGTATCCTAACGCAGGAGCGGACAGTCCCGCGGGGGCTCATTTATGTTAGAGTCTCATAAGTATGTGCCGTCTAAAGCTGCTCCTTGCCGTTGCCGGTGTCCTCTCCCTCCCCTCCTTCCTCGCGGCTCAACCGTATCTCGTCAAGGATCTCAACCAGACGCCGGCGGCCGAAATCGCCGAAAGCTACACGCTCAAAGCGGACCTGCAGCAGAACGTCCTGTATTTTGCCGGAAGCGACCCGGCCCACGGTGTGGAGCTCTGGCGCACGGACGGCACGCCGGCCGGCACCTACCGGCTGACCGACGTTTGTCCCGGACGCTGCAGCTCCACCCCCCAATCGCTCGAGATCTTCCGCGGCCGCCTCTACTTCAGCGCTGACGACGGCTTCTCCGGGCGCGAGCTGTGGAGGAGCGACGTCACCCCGGGCAGGGAGCAGCGGGTCCGCGACATCTGTCCCGGCCCTTGCAGCAGCCACCCAGGCCGGCTGAAGGACGCCGGAGATGAGCTGCTCTTTACCGCCACACCGAAAGATCGGCGGCAGCTCTGGCGGACGACCGGCTCCCGCAAAAGCACGACCCCGGTTGCGACCCTCTGCCCCGTGTTTCCCGCCGAATATGGCCCTGAATGCGTCGGGCCTTTTGCGAGACTGGGCGAGCTGGTGTTCTTCCTGGCGTCTTCCGCGGATTTCCAGACCCAGGGGAACCTCTGGCGCAGCGACGGCACACCCGAGGGGACTTGGCGGGTTCTGCCGGTGGCACATTCCCAGCCGGTCCCCGTCGGCGACTCCGTCCTTTTCTGGACGGAAGAGGAGCTCTGGCGCACCGACGGCACCGCCGGCGCGTCCGTGAGGGTCAAATCCCTGCGCGAGGTCGTTCCCCATCAACCCTACGTCTTCTGGTCTCGTGAGACGGTCTGGAACGGCATTCTCTACGCGGTCTCCGGCGATGACGCTCTGGTTCGATCGGACGGCACTCCCGAGGGGACGGTCCGCTTCCATGAGTTTCCGGAGCCTTACAGCGCCGAGCCCTCCGTCTCCATTGGCGATTGGCTCCTCCTCAAGGTCGCCAAGACCTCTTCGCGGATGAGTCTGTGGCGGACCCGGGGGATTGCCGGGACGACTGAGGAGATTTTCGACGTCGGCGAAGATCCCGCGGACTCCGGCTATATCGCGGACATCGTCTCCCTGGGGGACCGTGTCGTGTTCCGAGTCGTCCGGACGGCACGCACGAGCAATGAGCTCTGGGTGACGGACGGAACCCGGGAGGGGACGCGGCGGCTGGAGGTCTCGGCGCCCTACTTCTACTACGAGCAGATGGTCTCCACGGGTAGCCAGGCGTTCTTCCGGAACGGTATCTTCGATCATGGAATCGGTCTCTGGCGCACCGACGGCACAGAGACCGGGACCTATCAGGTCAAGGACTTCAGCGCGGGACCGGGCTCGGCGGGCCCGCTGGTCCAGGTCCCTCTCGCGGGAAAGCTCGTCTTCTCCGCGCAGACCTCGTACACCGAGGCACCGCTATTCGTTTCGGACGGCACCGCGGCCGGCACGCACGTGCTGAGCGAGGAGGGTTCCTGGGCGACGGGCTTCGCGCGCGTGGGCAGCCGGGCCTTCTTCTTCTCTTTCGAAGGGTCGGTCGCCCCAGGACAGCTCCGATACCTCAATCCCAAGGGCCTCTGGCGGACCGACGGCACCGCGGCCGGCACTGCTCAGGTCTCGGACGAAATCCGCGTCTACCGTTTTCCCATGCCCTTCGGCGACAAGCTCCTTTTCGGCGCCAGTTTGGATGACCGGATCGACATCGAGCTGTGGAGGAGCAATGGCACCGCGGCCGGCACCAGGGTCTTGAAGGACGTGAACTCCTACCGGAGCAACATCGGCTACGACGGCGCCTGCGCCAGCGAGTCTTCCAACCCCGGGCCGGGCGTCTCTCTCGGCAGCCGCCTCGTCTTCGCGGCGGAGGACGGGAGCAACGGCCGCGAGCTCTGGGTGACGGACGGCACCCGGGCCGGCACCAAGCTGGTGGCCGACATCAATCCGTCGCGCTCGCCCGAAAAACCTCCCGGCTGCCGGGATCAGGGGGACGACGGCCGGCGCGACACGGGCGTCTCCTCGAACCCCGAGCGCTTCGTCCGGTTCCGCAACGGGGCTCTCTTCACGGCCGACGACGGCAGGAGCGGCCGCGAGCTCTGGCGGACGGACGGCACGGCGGCCGGCACCCGCCGCGTCAAGGACCTCCGCCCCGGACGCCGGGGCTCGGAGCCGCACGACCTGACTCTCTTCGGCGGCGTGGTCTACTTCATCGCCTCGGCCCGCGGCGCGGGAGAGGCCCTCTGGCGCACCGACGGCACGGCCGCGGGGACCGTCCTGGTCCATGACCTCGCGGTCCTCGGCTCTCCCTCCTGGGCGCGCAGCCTGACCGTCTCCGGCGGCCGGCTGTTCCTGGTGGTCTACAACGAGGTGACCGGCCCCGAGCTGTGGACGAGCCGCGGCGACGCCGGCTCGACCTCGCTGGTGGCCGAGCTGCGCCCCGGAACCCTGGGCTCGTATCCCCAGGATCTCGCCGACGCCGGGGGCGTCCTCGTCTTCGCCGCCACCGACGGCGAGACCGGCCTCGAGATGTGGAAGAGCGATGGCACCGCGAGCGGCACCGGCCCTCTGGGAGACATCAATCCCGGCCTCGACGCCTCCTCCCCGGGCCCCTTCACCCGCGTGGGCAGGCGCATCCTCTTCGGCGCCTACGAACCCGTCCACGGCCGGGAGCTCTGGGCAGTGCCGCTCCCCCTGCCTTGAAATCTTCCGGCTACTTCGACGAGAGCACGAACGAGTTGCCGTCGAGGTCCACGGACGGCAGCCGGAGGATCAGCGACCCGATCAGCCTGCGGACCCTCGCGGAGAGCACCGGCCTCTCCAAGCGGGCGGTCCAGGAGGCGATCAACCGGCTGGAGCGCCGGCTCCTGGTGATCGTCCACCGCGACCACCGCTGGCGGTGCCGGCGTATGAAGTTCTACGCCCCTGGCACCGGCCGGCGGGATAGGGATCACAGCTGTTCTGAGAATTTCTCTCGCGTCTCGCGCCAGATCTTCCACCGCTCCTGGGGTTTCAGAGCCCCGGCGAATGGGGTGGACTGCCGGAGCTCGTCCGCCAACTCGCTGCGTTCGACCAGGAAGGCGGCGATCGAGGAGACGTCGCCCGCGAGGATTTCCGCCCACTTCCGAGCATAGAAGCGCGCATCGGCGCCGGACGCCAGCCAGGTCTGGACCCGCTGGCGAGCGTTCTCCAGGATCTCTGGTTGGTGCCGCAGGCGCTCGGCGATTACGCGGTGGTACGCCACGCTCCTCTCTTCAGCCAGCCGATGCGGATCCATATCGGGAAAGACACTAGCACAGCCTGCCGGGAGCGATCCTCAGGCCCCTGAACCGACCTCTTCCACCACGAACGCGCTGTAGAAGAAGGCCAGGTCGCGTGCGAAGAGCTCCCGCGACTCCTCCTCCAGGAAACGGACGCGGCCGGGGAAGGAGGCCGAGAGGCGGCGGGGAACGAGCATGTTCCAGTAGGCGAAGCAAGCGCCCGGACGGGCGGCGTCCAGCAGCCGGCCGTAGATCGCCGCGCTGTTCTGCGGATCGATGTACTCGAAGATGTCCGACAGGTTGAAGCCGTCGAAGCCATCTCCCCGGTGCGCCTGGGCCGCCTCCTCGATCGACCCCTCGAACAGCGTCAGACGGTCGAGCCCCTGGCGCACCGCGGGGAAGGTGTCCGGCCGCAGGTAGAGGGGGAGCGCGCGGCCGAAGTTGCCGGTGAGGATGTACTCCATGTATGGATTGGCGTGCGTGGGCAGAGCCGTCAGGGCGTAGCGCGCCCGCGCCAGGATGCGCTCGGCCACCGACCCCTCGACGTAGCGGAAGAACTCGGGATCGCGGCCGAGCCTCCCCATCATGAAGCGGCTGAAGAAGATCCGGAAGAGCAGCCGCCAGCGCAGGTTGTTCCAACGCTCCTCGTAGAAACGGACCCGCTCCTCCTCGCTCCTCTCCTCCAGGAGCGCCAGGACCGTCTTCCTGCTGTGGACCAGGGGGAGGGCGCGTTCGCGGAAGAGACGGAAGTAGCCCTCGAACTTGCCGTGGTGGATCACGCCGTCCGCGACGTCGTCCAGGCGCTCGCGCCAGAAGTCGCGCGCCCGCGGCGAGAGGTCGTGCTCCAACTGCTCGTAGACGGGCCTGCGGTCCGGGCTCTCGCGCAGGCCGAGGAAGGCGAGGGTCTCGTCGTAGGGCAGCCGGAGAATCGCCGCCCGCTTCAGCTCCACCAAGGCGAGCTGGACGGGGGAAAGGTCCGCGGCCACGACCTCGGCCCCGCCGGCGAGCAGGGCGAAGCTGTTGTCGCCCGCCGAGGCGATCGACAGGAAGCGGCGACCCGGCGCCGGGCGCAACGCGGCGCAGAGGACTTCCGCGTCTTCCCATACGTTGGCGTAGCGGATCAGGTCGAAGCGGGCGCGCTCTTCGATGCGTTCGGTCATGGCTCCGACATTTCGTGGAACGATGTGGCCGGAGCCTATCAGCTCGCCTTCCGTTCCCCAAAGCGGACCCTCACCCCCGGCCCCTCTCCCGGAGGGAGAGGGGAGAACTTTGGCAGAGAGAGAGGAGCCTCCGCCGTATCTCTCTTCTTCGCGTTTTCCCCCTCTCCCTCCGGGAGAGGGGGGCAGGGGGTGAGGGCTCAATATAGAGAACCTCTCCCGCTATATAGAAAGACGGTTCCGCAGCCAGGGACGACGCTCCAGCAAGGCTGTTGGACGGCCGATTTATATAGACCTCGCGCGAAGATATATGGACTGCCCTCTTCCCTGGCAGGGAAGGCGGTGGATCTATATAGAAATTGAGGCTGGATATATAGAAATCAGGTCCGGCAGCCTCTCTCCGTCCCATTTCTATATAAATGGACCGTTTCAATATATAGAGTCAGGCTCCAAAAGCCTGTTTGGAGCTCCGGAAAGCCTTGGGAGAGCGCCGGGATATATATTCCTGCGGCGGTTCTATATAGGGCGACGTCCGCCCAAGGAGAAGCAGGGGTCTCCCTATATAACTGGAGAGAGTTTCCATATAGAGCCGCGGGCTCAGAGCAGGTCCGGATGGGCCAGCAGGGCTCCGAGGAGCTTCTGGAGGCTCACGCCGGCGTGCTTCGCCGCTTCCAGGACGTCCGAGTGGTCGACTACGGCATCGGTCATGCCGGCGGCCTGGTTGCTGACCATAGAGATGCCGAGGCAGCGCACTCCCATGTGGCGCGCGGCGATCACTTCCAGGACGGTCGACATGCCGGCCACGTCCCCTCCGAGGGTGCGCAGCATCCTCACCTCGGCCGGGGTCTCGTAGCTCGGGCCGGCCAGCCCCATGTAAACGCCGTCGCGGAGGATGATCCCCTGATCCTCGGCGATCTCATGGGTCAGCGCGCGCAGGCGCGGATCGTAGGCGGCGGTCATGTCCGGGAAGCGGGGTCCCCAATCCGGCGGGAGTTGGCCGCGCAGCGGGTTGAGGCCCATCAGATTGATGTGGTCGCGGATCAGCACCAGGTTGCCCGGCCGGTGCTCGGGCTGCAGCCCGCCGGTCGCGTTGGTGAGGATCAGCACCTTGACTCCGAGCAGAGCGGCCAGGCGGACCGGGAAGACGGTCTCGTGCTCGCTGTATCCCTGGTAGGAGTGGAGCCTGCCGCGCTGATAGAGGACCGGCCGGTCCGGGACCGGGAGCAGGACCTCGATCTCGTGCGGGTGCCCCTCGACCGGATGGCAGGAGAAGGGGAGGAAGTACTCCAGCGACACGGGGCCGTGGATTCTCTCCCCGAGGTCCACCGCCAGGCCGGAGCCGGAGACCACCATCACGGCCGGCCGCGCCCAGCCCAGATGGTCCCAGCGCTCCACGGCCGTCTTGAGAGGCGTCCGCAGCTCCTCGACCGGATCGTCCAGGGTCTCGTCCATAGAGGGAATCCTAGCAGCAAGCCCGGTCTCCGGAACGGCTTAGAATGGCCGTCCCGCTCCCGCCTTCCGCGAGGGCGGCGCAGGAAAGGAGACCGTCCATGAAGAGGAATCTGATCCGGCTCATCGGCGCCGGTGGTCTGCTCGCCCTGGCGGTCCTGGCCCCTGTCCGTCCGGCCGAGGCGATCAAGTGCGCCACCTGCAGCGACCAGCACAAGGCCTGCATCTCCTTTTGCGGCAGCAACCAGATCGACTTCTCCTGCCAGAACAACAACCCCTGCGCGGGCACCTGCTCCTGCCTGTAGCCGCTTCAACCCCTCCCCCTGATACGCTATCTTTGCGGATCGGCGGCCGGTTCTCATGCCGGCCGTCTCCGCAGAGAGGGAGAGCGTCCCGTCCATGTCCGAGCTCGACGAGCAGATCCAGAACCGTCGCGAGAAGCGCCAGGCGCTGGCCGAGGCGGGAGTCCAGACCTATCCCCACCGCTTCGAGTGGGACCTGGAGCCCACGGGCGTCAAGGAGCAGTACGGGGAGAAGAGCGCCGAGGAGCTGGACCAGGCCGGCCTTCGCCTGAGGGTACCCGGCCGCGTGCGCTCCATCCGGCAGCACGGCAAGACCACGTTCGTGGACGTCCACGACGGTAAGGAGAAGCTCCAGCTCTTCATCAAGAAGGACCGCCTGCCCGAGCCGGCCGTCCTGGTCCTGGAGAATCTGGATCTCGGCGACGTCGTCGGCGCCGCGGGAGCGCTGATCCGCACCCGCACGGGCGAGCTGTCGCTGATGGTCGACGACCTGATCCTGCTCGCCAAGGCCCTGCGGCCGATGCCGGAGAAGTGGCACGGCCTGGCCGATGTGGAGGCGCGCTATCGCCAGCGCTATCTCGACCTCGCCTCCAACGAGGAGTCACGCCTCGTCTTCGAGGTGCGGGCGGCGCTGGTGCGCACCCTCCGCCAGTTCCTGGAGGCGCGCGGATTCCTCGAGGTCGAGACCCCGATGATGCACCTGATCCCGGGCGGCGCCACGGCGCGGCCGTTCAGGACGCATCACAACGCGCTCGACCTGGAGCTCTATCTGCGCATCGCTCCGGAGCTGTTCCTCAAGAGGCTGCTGGTCGGCGGCATGCCGCGCGTCTATGAGATCAACCGCAACTTCCGCAACGAGGGGATCTCGACCCGGCACAACCCCGAGTTCACGATGCTGGAGTTCTACTGGGCCTACGCCGACTACCGCGACATGATGGACCTCACCGAGGAGATGCTGAGCGAGGTGGCGGAGACCGCCCGGCGTCTCCAGGGCAAGGAGCGGATCACCTGGGAGGGGCAGCCGATCGAGTTCGCCCGGCCCTGGGCGCGGCTGACCCTGCGCGAGGCGATCACCCGTTTCGCCGGAATTCCCGCCGAGAGGCTGGAGAGCGCGGAGTCGGTGCGCGCGGTGATGGAGGAGCGCGGCCTGGAGATCCCGCCGGGCGGCACCTACGGCCATCTGCTGATGGCGCTGTTCGAGGAGACGGCGGAGGAGCATCTCTTCCAGCCGACCTTCATCACGGACCATCCTGTCGAGGTCTCCCCTCTGGCCAAGCAGCGGCCGGACGACCCGCGCTTCACCGAGCGTTTCGAGCTGTACATCGGGCGCATGGAGATCGCCAACGCTTTCAGCGAGCTGAACGACCCGGATATCCAGGCCGAGCGCTTCCACCAGCAGCTCGCCGCCCGCGAGGCCGGCGATGTCGAGGCCCACCTCTTCGACGCCGACTACGTGCGGGCGCTGGAGCACGCCATGCCTCCGGCGGCGGGCAACGGCACCGGCATCGACCGCCTGACCATGCTGATGACCGACCGGCAGTCGATCCGCGACGTCATCCTGTTCCCGCTGATGAGGCCGGAGTGAGCCCCTCACCCCCTGGCCCCCTCTCCCACCCCCTCCCCCCGACCGGGAGAGGGGGGACTCAGCCGGGCCGTAGATGCCGTTTTGGGAGGACCAAGCCAGAAGGATTTCCCCCTCTCCCGGAAGGTTGGGAGGGGGTGGGAGAGGGGGTTAGGGGGTGAGGGGCCTCCTCCTCCGCTCCTGGCCGTTCCCCGTGGTGCTGGCTCTGCGGTATCTGCGCAGCACGCGGCGGGACGCCTTCGCGAGCTTCCTGTCGGCGGTGGCCGCCGGCGGGCTGGCGCTCGGGGTGATGGCGCTGATCCTGTCGCTGGCGGTGATCTCGGGATTCCAGGAGGCGCTGCGCGGCGAGTTGCTCGGGCGCACGCCGCAGATCGAGGTGGAGCTGCCGCCGGATACGAACGAAGAGGCTGCGGTCGCCGCCCGCCAGGCGGTCCTGAAGGTGCCGGGCGTGGCCGCGGCGCAGGTCCAGGTGCGCGGCGCCGGCTGGGTGGTGGACGAAGGGAAGGTCCAGACGGTCGAGCTGGTCGGTTTCGAGGGGAGCGTCCCGCGGTCGTTCCCGGGAGCGGCGGGCCGGCCCGAGGGGCTGTACATCCCCGTCACCCTCGCCACGCGCTGGGGGCTCTCCCCGGGGCAGGATGTGGAGGTGGTGTCGCCGCGCCCGACCCTGACTCCCTTCGGTCCCCAGCCGCGGATGCGCACCCTGCCGCTCGCCGGCACCTATGAGAGCGGGCGCACGCAGGAGGAGCGCGAGCGCGTGGCCCTGCCGCGCTCCGTGGCCGAGACGCTGCTCGGCGGCACCGACCGCCGGCTGGAGGTGGCAGCGGCCGATCTCGACGAGGCGGTGGAGGTGGCGGAGGACCTCCCGGCGGTGCTCCCGGAGGGGAGCGTCGTGCGCACCTGGAAGGACCTCAACCGGCCTCTCCTCTTCGCCCTGCGCCTGGAGAAGGCCGTGATGTTCGTCGCGGTGTCGCTGATCGTCCTGGTCGCCTCGCTGGCGCTGGTGGCCGATCTGGCGCTGATCATCTCCAACAAACGGGCGGAGATCGGCATCCTGGGCACGATCGGCGCGACGCCGGCCGCGCTGCGCCGGGCGTTCCTCCTGCTGGGCGGCATGGTGGCCGGGTTCGGGATGCTGCTGGGGACGGTTCTCGGCGTCGGCGGAGCCCTGGCGATAGACCGCTACAAGCTGCTGCCGGTGCCGGGGCGAGTCTACTTCCTCGACTACGTGCCGTTCCTGGTCAAGCCGTGGGACCTGATCCTGGTCCTGGCGCTCACCCTGTCGCTCGCCCTGGCGTCCTCTTTATATGCAGCCCGCCGCGCGGCGATGCTCGACCCGGTGGAGGCGATGACGCAGTGAAAGCCCCCTCACCCCCTGGCCCCCTCTCCCACCCCCTCCCCCCGACCGGGAGAGGGGGAAAATCCAAGGTGCCGCCCCTCCGGGGCTCGGGGAGGTTTTGGGGCCGGCGTACCCGGCCCTTACGGGCCGGGCTACGTGCTGCCGCCCCTGCCGGGGCTGGAAGAGTGAGAAATCTCCCCCTCTCCCGGAGGATGGGAGGGGGTGGGAGAGGGGGCCGGGGGGTGAGGGGGCTCCGGGCGGTGGGACCATGAGCGTCGCCGTCCGCGCCGCCGGCCTCGCCAAGACCTACCAGGACGGCGTCCGGCGGGTCGTGGTGCTCAAAGGGATCGACCTGGCGGTCGAGCCGGGGGAGATGGTGGCGATCGTCGGGCCCTCGGGCTCGGGCAAGTCGACGCTGCTCCACCTGCTCGGGGCGCTCGACCGGCCGGACAAGGGGATGGTCGAGATCGGCGGCAAGTCGCTCGCCAAGCTCTCGGGCTCGGCCCTGGCCGCGTTCCGCAACCGGACCATCGGCTTCGTCTTCCAGTTCCACCAGCTCCTGCCCGACTTCAACGCTCTGGAAAACGTCATGCTGCCGGGGAGGATCGCCGGGATCGATCCGCGGGCGGTCCACGACAACGCCCGCCGGCTGCTGCGGGAGGTAGGGCTGGAGGAGCGGCTCGAGCATTTCCCCAACCAGCTCTCGGGCGGCGAGCGCCAGCGGGTGGCCCTCTGCCGCGCCCTCGCCCTGGAGCCGCCGCTGCTTCTGGCCGACGAGCCGACCGGCAACCTCGACCCGGCGAGCGGCGACCAGGTCTTTCAGCTTCTCCTGGAGCTCCAGGCCCGCCACCGCACCACCGGGATCCTCGTCACCCACAACCCCGAAATCGCGCAGAGGTGTACGAGGATTCTGAAGCTGGAGGACGGGGTCCTGCAGCCGTATTGACCCCCGACCTGTATGGTTTTTCTTCCCCCTCTCCCGGAGGTTGGGAGGGCGATGGGAGAGGGGGACCGAAGGGGTGAGGATCTTTGGGAATTTTGTCCCCTCTCCGGCCGCTTCCAAGTTTTCAGGAAAGTGGGCCGAGCGGGTGCGCATGCGGGCGAGCCCAGGGCGGCCCCGGAGCAGAATGGTGCTAGAATCCAGGAAGCCTGAAAGCTTCCGCGTCGGACTTGATCGAGGACGGGCCTCCTGAGAGGATGGCGTGTCGAGGCTCTAGCATCGAGAGGGAACGCATGTTCGAGAAGTACAACGAAAAGGCCCGCCGAGCTCTCTTCTTCGCCCGCTACGAAGCCAGCAAGCTGGGCAGCCGCGTCATCGAGTCCGAGCACATCCTTCTGGGCATCCTGAGAGAAGGGGAGGAGACGGTCAGCGAGATCTTCCGCCGCTTCCAGGTCAAGCCCGAGGACATCCGCCGCGAGATCGAAGGGGAGCGGGTCTTCGTCGAGCGAATCTCCTCCACCGCCGAGCTGCCACTGTCCGAAGAGTCCAAGAAGATCCTGGCCTACGCCTCCCACGAGGCGGAGAGCATGCTCCACGCCACGGTCGGTTCCGAGCACCTGCTCATCGGCCTGCTGCGTGTCGAGGGGTGCACGGCCATGCGCATCCTCGCCCAGCACGGGTTCGACGTCTACACCGTGCGCGAGGAGGTGCTCGCCATCGCCAAGGAGCGCGAGGCCTCGCAGCAGAAGAAGGAGCTGCCGTTCCTCACCGAGTACGGGCGCGACCTGACCTCGCTCGCCACCGAGCAGTCGTTCGATCCGCTCATCGGCCGCGAGGAGGAGGTCGACCGCATCATCCAGATCCTGTCGCGCCGCACCAAGAACAACCCGATCCTGCTCGGCGAGCCGGGCGTGGGCAAGACCGCCATCGTCGAGGGCCTGGCGCAACGCATCGTCGAGGGACGGGTGCCGATCTTCCTCGCCAACAAGCGGATCGTGGCGCTCGACCTGTCGCTGATCGTGGCCGGCACCAAGTACCGCGGCCAGTTCGAGGAGCGTCTGAAAGGGATCCTCAAGGAGCTCAAGGAGAGCAAGGAGCTGATCGTCTTCATCGACGAGATCCATTCGCTGATCGGCGCCGGCTCCGCCGAGGGCTCGCTCGACGCGGCCAACATCCTCAAGCCGGCGCTGTCGCGCGGCGAGATCTCGTGCATCGGCGCGACGACGCTCAAGGAGTACCGCAAGTACATCGAGAAGGACCGCTCGCTCCTGCGCCGCTTCCAGGCCATTCAGGTCAATCCGCCGACACCGGAGCAGACGCAGCAGATCCTCGAGGGGGTCAAGGACCGCTACGAGTCGTTCCACAAGGTCCGCTACCGCCCGGAGGCGCTGCGCACGGCGATCTACCAGTCGAGCCGCTACATCCCGGATCGCCACCTGCCCGACAAGGCCATCGACGTCATCGACGAGGCGGGCGCGCGGGTCAAGCTGCGCCGGGTGCGCGATACGCAGAACCTGCGCCGGCTGGAGCAGGAGATCCGCCAGGTGGTCAAGGAGATGAAGGTCGCGATCTCCGACAAGGACTTCGAGCGCGCGGTCTATCTGCGCGAGCGGGAGATCGAGCTGCGCGAGGATCTGGAGAGGATGAGCGTGGCGACCGACGAGACCGGCGTGCTGGAGGTGACCCGGCACGACATCGAGGAGGTCATCTCCTCGTGGACGGGCATCCCGGTGGCGGCGCTGCAGAGCGAGGAGGCCGAGCGGCTGCTGCGCATGGAGGACATCCTCAAGCAGCGCGTGGTCGGCCAGGACCGCTCGGTCAGCGCCATCAGCCGGGCGATCCGCCGCTCCCGCCTGGGAGTGAGCAATCCCCAGCGGCCGGTGGGCTCGTTCATCTTCCTCGGCCCCTCGGGGGTGGGCAAGACCGAGGTGGCCCGGCAGCTCTCGCGGTTCCTGTTCGGCAGCCAGAAGGCGCTGGTGCGCTTCGACATGAGCGAGTACATGGAGAAGCACGCGGTGTCCAAGCTGATCGGCTCGCCTCCCGGCTACGTCGGGCACGAGGAGGGCGGCCAGCTCACCGAGCGCATCCGGCGCCAGCCCTATTCGCTGATCCTGTTCGACGAGATCGAGAAGGCGCACCCGGACGTCGCCAACCTGCTCCTCCAGATCCTGGAGGACGGCATGCTGACCGACGCCTACGGCAACCAGGTCGATTTCAAGAACACGCTGATCCTAATGACGTCGAACATCGGCAGCAAGCTGGTGTTAAGAGGGGGACGCATGGGGTTCGGCGAGGGGAGCGAGCAGGAGAGCTTCCGCCGCCTGGAGGAGGAGATCCTGGCGGAGCTGCGGCGGTCGTTCAGTCCGGAGTTCATCAATCGGATCGATGAGGTGATAGTCTTCAATCCTCTGGGAGAGGCCGAGCTGCGGCGGATCGTGGACATTCTGATCGAGGACGTCAACGAGACGCTGGCAGAGCGCGGGCTGCGTCTGGAGGTCTCTACGGAGGCCCGGGAGTGGCTGCTGCACAAGGCCGACATCGAGCCGTCGACGGGAGCCCGTCCGCTGCGCCGGATCATCCAGCGGCACATTCAGGACGCCGTGTCGGAGATCCTGATCAACCAGCAGGCGGGCGAGCAGCCGATCGACCGGATCTACGTGGAGCTGGAGGGCGACGAGCTCAAGTTCCATCCGCATGGCCAGGAGATTGCCGTTCCTCAGCGCTGAAGCCGGGGGACGGCGATCCGTCCACAGATCGCAGGTCTTTTCCGGCGGCCCGGTCCGCCGAGAGCGAGGAAGACGAGATGATGGTTGATCTCATCCCCCCCCGGCGGGCCGCGCTGCGCCGCGCCCTGGTGCTGGCCCTCCTCCCGATGCTGCTGTCGGGCGGGATGCCCGCCGGGCGCGCCCAGGCTCAACCGGTCCCACTGGCCCAGGGTACCCCGAGCGTCCCGGCGAGCGCGGGGCGCACGATCCAGTCGATCGAGATCCGCGGCCTCCAGGCGCTGTCCGAGGAGACCCTCCTCTACTACCTCGGCCTCGAGCCCGGGCAGGCCCTGAACCAGGAGCAGCTCAACGCCAAGGTCAAGGAGCTCTGGGAGCGCGCCTTGATCGATGACATCCGAGTGGAGACGGAGCCGGCCGGGGAGGGTGTCAAGCTGATCATCACGGTCAAGGAGCGGCCGATCCTGCGCTCCATCGACTACCAGGGGCTCAAACGGATCTCCAAGACCGACCTTCAGGACAAGCTCTCGACGCAGCGCATCCGCCTGCGCGAGGGCGAGCCCATGAGCCTCGGCGAGCTGCAGCGGGTCAAGGCGACAATCGAGGAGATGTACGCCGAGAAGGGCTACCGCTTCGCCCAGGCCAAGTACACCGTCGAGGAGCTCGGCCCCAACGAGAAGCGGGTGATCTTCACCGTGGACGAGGGGAACCGCGTCCGCATCTCCGAGATCGACTTCGAGGGCAACACGGTCTTCAACGACATCCACCTTCAGTGGGTGATGCGCAACACCCGCCAGAGCGGCCCCATCACGCGCATCCTCAAGAAGGACATCTACGATCCCGCCAAGCTCCAGGAGGACCTCGACCGGGTGCGCAAGACCTACCGCGGCGCCGGCTACAAGAACGTGGTCATCGGCGAGCCGCGGCTGGAGGTGCGGGCGCTCAACCCGGACGCGCCCCAGATCAAGGACCAGAAGCGGCGGCTGTTCCTCACCATCCCCATCGAGGAGGGGGAGCGCTGGAAGTTCGGCGAGGTCACCATCGAGGGGAACAAGGTCTACAGCGACCAGGCGCTGCTGCGGGTGTTCAGGCACCGGCCGGACTCCTGGCTGCGCCAGAAGCTGATCGACGACGGCATCAAGTCGGTCACCGACCTGTACCACAACACGGGCTACATCTTCGCCCGCGTCGAGCCCGAGCTGGTCGAGAAGCCGGGGCGGGTCGCCGACGTGGTGATCCACGTCAACGAGAGCGAGCAGTTCCGGGTGGGGCGGATCGAGTTCGAGGGCAACGAGCGCACCATGGACAAGGTGCTGCGCCGCGAGCTGCGCCTCTACGAGGGCGGCCTGGTCAACGTGGCCGCGATCCGCAACAGCGTGCTCAAGGTCAACCAGCTCGGCTACTTCAAGCTGGACGAGGAAGATCCGGTCCAGATCGAGACCGACACCGAGGCCAAGGAGGTCAACCTCCTCTTCAAGGGGGCGGAGGCGGACCGCACCGAGCTGCAGTTCGGCGGCGGCTGGAGCGAGCTCGACGGCTTCTTCGGCCAGTTCGCGGTCAACACCAAGAACTTCCTCGGCCGCGGCGAGCAGGTCGGCGTCTCTTACCAGAGCGGCCGCTTCCGCGACTACTTCGACCTCTCGTACTACGTGCCCTGGTTCCTCGACCGGCCGCAGAGCATCGGCGTGCGCGCCTTCAACCAGGACCTGCGGTACGAGTTTTCGGACGACGACCTGGAGCGGTCGCTGCGCAGCAGCCAGGGCGGCATCCTGACCTACGGCCGCAACTTCCGGCTGTTCCAGTCGGCCAGCATGAGCTACAACCGGTCGGAGTACGAGGACGAGACCCGCTATGTCGTGCCGCCGCTGCTGCCGGGCCAGACGCCGCCGCCGGCCGGCACGCCGCAGCCCGGGGACGTGGTGACCGCGCGGTACTTCATCGACAACTCGTCGCTGCGGCCGGTCTACCTGATCGACAGCCGGGACAACCCGTTCGAGCCGACGCGCGGCCAGCGCTTCAGCATGGCGCTGGAGTACGCGGGTGGCTTCCTCGGCGGCGACAACGATTTCTGGCGTCCCGAGATCGCGTACACCCTGTGGAAGCCGACCTCCAGCTTCCCGGCGCGCCAGGTGTTCGGGTTCAATATCGAGGGCGGCCTGATCGAACCGTTCGGGAGCGAGAGGGTCCAGCCCCTGGAGCGCTTCTATCTGGGCGGCGAGAACAGCATCCGCGGTCACCGCTCCCGGTCGATCTACCTGCGGCAGCCCAATGGCGAGCCGCTGCGCGATCCGGAGACCCTGGTCATCCTCGGCGGCGACAGCTTCCTCCAGTTCAACCTGGAGTACCATTTCCTGCTCGGCGGCCCCTTCCGGGCGATCGCTTTCGTCGACGGCGGCAACGTCTTCGGCGAGGGGCGGTCGTTCGACTTGTCACGCCTGCGCTACACGGCCGGGGCCGAGCTGCGGGTGCTGCTCCCCGTGTTCGGGGCGCCGCTGCGCTTCATCTACGCGTTCAACCTGGATCCGCAGCCGAGAGACAGCTTCGAGGAATTCCAGTTCAGTATCGGAACCAGCTTCTAATAGATAGAAAGTGAAGGAGAAAGGACCTATGCGCTCGACCATCCACCGACTCTCCCGGGCGTCGCTCGGGACCGCTCTGATCGTCCTGGGTGCCCTCGGCATGGCGCTCGCCGTGCCCACCCTGGCGGCGGCGCAGGCGCCGGCCCAGGGAGTCATCAAGATCGCGGTGATCGACACCGAGAAGATCCTGCTCAACTCGCAGGCCGGCAAGCGCGCGCTCGCCGAGCTGAAGAAGGTGCAGGAGCAGAAGGAGAAGGAAGGCCTCGCCAAGCAGCAGGAGATCAAGGACCTGCAGGCTAAGATCGCCGACGGCCGCCTCTCTCTCGCCCAGGACAAGCTGGAGGAGATGCAGAAGCAGCTCGAGGACAAGGTCATCGCGCTGCGCCGTTTCCAGGACGACGCCACCCGCGACCTCAACAAGAAGCGGGACGACGTGCTGGGCGCGATCGACCAGCAGGTGATGCCGGTGATCAACCAGGCGGGCAAGGAGCTCGGCTACACGCTGATCTTCCGCAAGTTCGAGAGCGGGCTGATCTACGCCGACGAGGCCGTGGACATCACGAGCTCGATCATCCAGCGCCTGGACGCCGGGGCCGGCGCCGCGCAGCAGGGCAAGGGCGGCAAGTAGGCGCGTGGCGTACCGGCTGGCGGAGCTCGCCGAGCTGGTCGGAGGACGGGTCGAGGGGGACCCGGACCGGGAGGTCGAGGCGATCCGGCCGCTGGAAGCCGCCGGCCCCCGCGACCTCTCGTTCCTGACCCATGCCCGTTACCGCGCCCAGGCCATGGCCAGCGGGGCCGGCGCCCTGCTGGTCGGGCGTGACGTCCCGCCGGAGCTGCAGCTCCGCCGCGACCTGCTGGTCGTCGACGACCCCTCTTTCGCCCTCTCCCGCCTGATCGCGGCCTTCCAGGACGACCCCCGCCCGGAGCCGGGGATCCATCCCACGGCCGTCCTGGAGCCGGGCTGCGCGGTCGACCCTGCCGCCTGGATCGGCCCCTGCGCGGTGATCGGCGCCGGCAGCCGGATCGGCGCGGGGGCCGCGGTCCATCCTCTGGCCGTGGTCGGCCGCGGCTGCTCGGTGGGGGAGGGGGCGGTCCTCCACCCTCACGTCGTCCTCTACCCCGGCACCGAGGTCGGCCCCGGCACGGTCGTGCACGCGGGATCGGTGCTGGGCGCCGACGGCTTCGGCTACGCCACTCACGGCGGCGCGCACCACAAGGTGCCGCAGATCGGCCGCGTGGTGGTCGAGGGGGACGTCGAGATCGGCGCCCTCTCCGCGATCGACCGCGCCACCCTGGGCGAGACGCGTATCGGCCAGGGGACCAAGATCGACAACCTCGTCCAGGTCGGCCACAACGTGCAGGTCGGCCGGCACTGTATTCTTTGCGGGCAGGCCGGAATCGCGGGCAGCACCCAGCTCGACGACTACGTCGTGCTGGCGGGGCAGTCGGGCGTCTCCGGGCACCTCAAGGTGGGGAAGGGGGCCCAGGTGGCCGCCAAGTCGGCGGTCCTGGGGCCGGTCGAGCCGGGGACCCAGGTCGCCGGCATCCCCGCGATCGAGCTGCGCCGTTGGCGCCGCCAGGCCGTGCTGATCGCCCGGCTGGAGGAGATGGGCCGCCGTCTGCGTGCTCTGGAAAAGAAGCTGGCCAGCGACGAGGAAGCCGGCGAGGAGGGATCGTGAGCGAGCCGAATCCGAATTGGGATGTGGAATGGGTGATGTCGGTGCTGCCGCACCGCTACCCCCTGCTGCTGGTCGACCGCGTGCTGGAGATCGAGCCCAAGAAGCGGATCGTGGCGGTCAAGAACATCACGATCGCCGAGCCGGTCTTCCAGGGGCACTTCCCCGGCCGGCCGGTGATGCCGGGCGTGTTCCTGATCGAGGGGCTGGCGCAGGCCGGCGGGCTGCTCCTCCTGCACGACATGCCGGACCGCGAGAACAAGCTGATCTACTTCATGGGGATCGAGGAGGCGAAGTTCCGCCGCCCGGTGGTCCCCGGCGACCAGGTCCGCTACGAGCTGGAGGTGCTGCGTCTGCGCTCGTCGCACTGCAAGCTCGCCGGCAAGGTGCTGGTCGACGGCCAGCTCGCGGCCGAGGCGGTGATCTCCTCGGCGATGGTGGACCGCAACCCCCCACAATCCAGATCATGAGCGCGCAGATCCATCCCCTCGCGGCGGTGGACCCGGGCGCCGTGCTGGGCGACGGAGTCCGCGTCGGACCCTTCGCGGTGATCGGCTCCGAGGTCGAGATCGGCGACGGCACCGAGGTCGGGGCCGGGGCCCAGATCTACGGTCCGGCGAAGATCGGCCGCGAGAACCGTATCTTCCCCCAGGCCTGCATCGGCTTCGAGCCGCAGGACCTCAAGTTCCAGGGCGAGCGGGTCTCCGTGGAGATCGGCGACCGCAACCAGTTCCGGGAGATGTGCACCATCCACCGCGGCACGTCCAAGGGGGGCGGCGTCACCCGCATCGGCAGCGGCAACCTCTTCATGGCCTACACCCACGTGGCGCACGACTGCCAGGTGGGGAGCCGCACGGTGTTCGCCAACAACGCGACCCTGGCCGGCCACGTGGAGGTCCACGACGACGCCTCGATCAGCGCCTTCACCTCGGTGCACCAGTTCTGCCGGGTGGGGAAGCACGCCTACGTCGGCGGCTACAGCGTGGTGACCATGGACGCCCTCCCCTTCGCCAAGACGGTCGGCCTGTCGCCGGCCTGCTATGGCCTGAACTCCATCGGCCTGCGGCGCAAGGGGGTGGACTCCGAGACGGTCCGCCGCCTCGACCGGGCGGTCCGCCTGCTGGTGCGCGGCAAGCTCAACACCGCCCAGGCGCTGGAGCGCATCCGCGCCGAGCTGGGCGGCGACCCCGAGGTGGACTATCTGGTCGCCTTCGTGGAGAGCGCCCAGCGCGGCGTCCACAAGTCGCCTCCGCGCGGCGGCCGTCGTGGTGGCGGGGAAGAGGAGCCCACCCAGGGCGCATGATGGAGAGCGGCTCCCCTCTGCGGATCGGAGTCGTCGGCGTGGGCGCCATGGGGCGCAACCACGCCCGCATCCTGGCGTCGCTCCCCGGCGCCGAGCTCGCGGGGGTCTACGACGCCCGCCCCGAGGTCGCGGAGGAGCTGGCCGGCGCGCACGGCACGCGCGCCTTCGCGCGGCTGGAAGAGCTGGCCGGGGAGGCCGACGCCGCGGTCGTGGCCGCGCCGACCGTGGCCCATGCCGGGATCGGCTGCGAGCTGCTCGGCCGCGGGCTCCACGTCCTGGTGGAGAAGCCGGTCGCCTCCACGCTGGAAGAGGCCGGCCGGCTGGTCGCGGCGGCGGCCGGCCGCGTTCTGGCGGTCGGGCACGTCGAGTTCTTCAACCCCGCGGTCCAGGCGCTGCTGGGGGTGGGGGTGCCGCCGCGGTTCGTGGAGGTGCAGCGCCTGGGGGTTTTCTCCCCGCGCAGCCTGGACGTGGACGTGGTCCTCGACCTGATGATCCATGACCTGCAGATCCTGCACGCGCTCGATCCCAGCCCGGTGGCCGAGGTGCGGGCGACCGGCATCGCCGTGCTCTCGGACCGCGTGGACATCGCCAACGCGCGGGTGGAGCTGGCCTCGGGCTGCGTGGCGAACCTGACGGCCTCGCGGGTCTCGGGAGAGCGGGTGCGCAAGCTGCGGGCCTTCCTGCCCAGCCGCTACTACTCGCTCGACTACCACGCGCAGGAGATCCGCGGCTACCGGCTGGAGACGGCGGATGGCGGCCGGCGCATCCTGCCGGACGACCTGCCGGTGGAGAAAGCCGAGCCGCTGCGGCGGGAGCTGGAGGCCTTCGTGGCTGCCTGCCGCGGGGAGGAGGCGCCGCTGGTGGAAGGCGCGGCCGGGCGGAAGGCGTTGGAGACGGCTCTGGCGGTGGTGGAAGCGATCGGGTAAGCGCCCTCTCTGCTAAACTCCCGCCGGCTCCACCGGTCTGCGAGGACGAGAATCCCTTTCAAGGAGGAGAGTTTTGCGATGAGCGACATCCGCATCGGTGTGATCGGCGGCAGCGGCCTGTACGCCATGGAGGGCCTCCAGGTCCGGGAGGAGAAGCGGCTCACCACGCCGTTCGGCGATCCTTCCGATCCCTACGTCATCGGCGAGCTGGACGGCCGCATGGTGGCGTTCCTGCCCCGTCACGGCCGCGGCCACCGGCTGCTGCCCTCCGAGCTCAACTACCGGGCCAACATCTTCGGCTTCAAGCTCCTCGGCGTCGAGCAGATCATCTCGGTCTCCGCCGTGGGCTCCATGAAGATCGAGTACAAGCCGACCGACATCGTGGTCCCCGACCAGTTCTACGACCGCACCCGTCACCGCCGCGACACCTTCTTCGGCAACGGCCTGGTGGCCCACGTCTCGCTCGCCCGGCCGATCTGCCCGCGGCTGATCGATCCCTTCGTCGAGTCGGCACGCGCGGCCGGCGCCACGGTCCACCGCGGCGGCACCTACCTCAACATGGAGGGGCCGCAGTTCTCCACCCGGGCCGAGTCGGAGACCTACCGCAAGTGGGGGATCGACATCATCGGCATGACCAACCTGACCGAGGCGCGGCTCGCCCGCGAGGCCGAGATCTGCTACGCCTCCCTCTCCATGGTCACCGACTACGACTGCTGGCACGAGCACGACGTCACCGGGCAGGAGGTCATGCAGGTCATCCAGCAGAACGTCAAGATGGCGCAGGACGTGGTGCGGCGGATCCTCAACCGCATCCCCGCGGAGCGGCCGGCCGACTGCCTGTGCGCCAGCGCCCTCGCCGAGGCGCTGATCACCGAGCGGTCGCTGATCCCCGAAGAGACCAAGCAGGCGCTCCAGCCGCTGATCGGCAAGTACATCCCTATGTAGAGGTCCGATTTGCCACGCATCCTGATCACCAACGACGACGGCATCTTCTCCGAGGGCATCCGCTGCCTGGCCCGCGAGCTGGGCGAGCTCGGGGAGGTGTTCGTGGTGGCGCCCGACCGCGAGCAGAGCGCGACCGGGCACTCCCTCACCCTCTCCCGGCCGCTGCGCATGCAGAAGGTTCAGGAGAACTGGTACGCGGTCGACGGCACGCCCACCGACTGCGTCAACCTGGGGGTGCTCGGGCTGCTCAAGGACAACCCTCCGGACTTCATCGCCTCGGGCATCAACTTCGGGCTCAACCTGGGCGACGACGTGACCTACTCCGGCACGGTGAGCGCGACCTTCGAGGGGACCCTGCTGGGCATCCCTTCGGTCGCCTTCAGCCAGCAGGTCGGGGAAGGGTTCAGCTTCGAGCCCGCGGCCACCTTCGCGCGCGACCTGTTCCGCATCCTCATCGCGGAGGAGGAGGGGCTGCCGCGCGACCTGCTGCTCAACGTCAACGTCCCGGCCGGCGGCATTCACGGCGTCCGCTTCGCCCGGCTGGGGCGGCGGGTCTACAAGCAGTCGATCGTCGAGAAGCTCGATCCGCGCGGCCGCAAGTACTACTGGATCCACGGCGTGCCGCACTGGGAGCGGGCGGCCGGCACCGACTACGAGGCGATCTCCCAGGGGCATGCCTCGGTGACGCCGCTCCACCTCGACCTCACCTACTACCCGGGGCTGGAGAGCTTCACCTCGCTCTATGAGAAGCTCTCGGGCCTGCGGTTCGCGGACTACGCGCTGAAGCCATGAAAGACCCCTTCGCCGTCCAGCGCGAGCGGATGGTCCGCGACCTGATCGCCGCGCGCGGGGTGCGCGACGAGCGGGTGCTCGACGCTCTGCGCAAGGTGCCGCGGCACCTGTTCGTCAAGGACCACCTGCAGCGGCAGTCCTACGGCGACCACGCGCTGCCCATCGGCGCCGCGCAGACGATCTCGCAGCCGTACATCGTGGCGCGCATGACCGAGCTGCTGGAGGTCGGGCCGGAGCATTCGGTGCTGGAGATCGGCACCGGCTCAGGCTATCAGACGGCCGTCCTCGCCCTGATGGCGCGGCGGGTCTACAGCCTGGAGCGGATCGCGGAGCTGGCCCGGGAGGCGATCCCGCGCATGCGCCAGCTCGGGCTCGACAACGTCAAGATCCAGGTGTTCGACGGCACGGTGGGGTGGAGCGAGTGGGCCCCCTACGACCGCATCCTGGTGACCGCGGGCGCCCCGAAGGTGCCGGAGCCGCTCCTCGAGCAGCTCGCGCCGGGGGGCGTCCTCCTGGTCCCCGAAGGGCCGCTCAACGCGCAGAAGCTGGTGGTCTACCGCAAGTCGGCCAAGGGGACCATCCGGCGGCAGGAGGGGGAGGAGGTCGCCTTCGTGCCGCTGGTCGGCCGCCACGGCTGGCAGGAGCCGCGGAAGAAATGAGCGAAATGACCGGGAGCCGGGCGTTGCGCCTGCTGATCGACGGCAAGGTCCAGGGGGTGGGGTTCCGCTGGTTCGCCCGCAACGCCGGCCGCGAGCTGGGCCTCGCCGGCCGGGTGCGCAATCTGCGCGACGGGCGGGTCGAGGTGCACGCGGCCGGCGATCCGGAGCAACTGGCGGCTTTCGTCGAGCGGCTGCGGCAGGGGCCGCCCGCGTCGCGGGTCACCAGCATCGAGGAGCAGGAGCTGTCGTCCGTCCCCTCGTGGGACGGGTTCGAGATCGATCGCTAGGAGGGAGAGCATGGAGATTTTGGACCTGAAGAAGCACATCCGCGAGGTACCCGAGTTCCCGAAGCCGGGCATTCTCTTCTATGACATCACCACCCTGCTGCAGCACCCGTCGGCGCTGCGCCAGACCGTCGACCGCTTCGTCTGGCTGTTCGCCGACAGGCACATCGACAAGGTGGTCGGCATCGAGTCGCGCGGCTTCATGTTCGGGCCGATCGTGGCCTACGACCTCAACGCCGGGTTCGTGCCCGTGCGCAAGCCGGGCAAGCTGCCCTACGAAAAGATCCGCGAGACTTATGAGCTGGAGTATGGCTCGGACTCGCTGGAGATGCACCGCGACGCCATTCAGCCGGGCGAGCAGGTCCTGATCGTGGACGACCTGGTGGCGACCGGCGGCACGGGGCTCGCCACCGCGCGCATGGTCGAGTCGCTCGGCGGCAAGGTGGCCGGCTTCGGCTTCATCATCGAGCTGACCTTCCTGGACGGCCGCCAGAAGCTGGAGGGGGCCGGGTACGAGGTGGTGTCGCTGATTCAATACTGAGGGGTTATAATCCCCGGGCCTGCGGCTATAGCTCAGGTGGACAGAGCAGGAGTTTCCTAAACTCTTGGTCGGGGGTTCGAGTCCTCCTAGCCGCACCATTTCCCTTGTCTTGTCCATTCCTGAGGAGTGGGATTTTCTCCGGGAGTCTTTTCCGATGAATCAACGCCTGACTCGCAAAGAGATCAAACGGGATGAATTCGCCACGGCCGTGGGCCGCGGCGTCGAGTACGCCGAGAGCCACGCCCGGACGCTGACGCTGGCCATCGGCGCGGCGATCGCCGTGGCGCTGCTCGCCTTCCTCGCCTACGCCCTTCTCGGCAGCCGTTCCGAGAAGTCCAGCGAGGCGCTGGCGCACGCGATGAAAGTCTACAACGCCCCGATCAACGCGACCGGAGCCAAGCCGGACGATCCCAAGGAACCGAGCTTCGCCGACCAGGGAGCGCGGCGGGCGCGGGCCAAGCAGCTCTTCGAGGAGGTGCGGGACGACTACGGCTCCACCGACGCCGCCGACATCGCCGGGCTCTACCTGGCCCAGATCGCCCTGGCCGAGGGGCAGCCCGACCGCGCCCGGGAGCTGTGGGCCGAATTCGTCGACGATCACGGCGACCACATCCTGGCGAGCGAGGCGCGGGTCAACCTGATCCACCTCGACCGCCAGCAGGGCAAGGGCGAGGAGCTGGCGCAGCGCCTCAAGGCGATGCTGGAAGAGGAAGAGCCGGCGCTGCCGAAGGACGTGATCCTGAACGAGCTGGCCGTGACCCTGGAGCAGCTCAACCGCAAGGAAGAGGCCGTCCAGGCCTATCAGCGGATCCTCGACGAGTTCCCGCAGTCGGTCTACCGGGCCACCGCGCAGCAGAAGGTGACCACGCTCGATCCCTCGCGGTCGCTGCCCGGCGGCGCCGGTCCCGGCGGCCCCCTCCCCATCTTCCCGGGCGGCTCCTGAGGTTCCCGGCGGCAGGCTGACCCGATCATGATCCTGCCGTATCGCATCCTGGAGCGGAAGCGCGCCGGGATGCGTCTCTCCGAGGAAGAGATCCGCGCCGTGGTCCGCGGCGCGGTGGACGCCTCCTGGACCGAGGGGCAGCTCGCCGCCTTCCTGATGGCCTCGGCCATCCGCGGCCTGGACCGGGAGGAGACCCGCGCGCTGACCCTGGCCATGCTGGAGTCCGGCGACCTCTGGGACTTGGCGCGGGATGTCCCGCACGTCTGCGACAAGCACTCGACCGGCGGCGTCGGCGACAAGGTTTCGCTGGTCATCGCGCCGCTGCTCGCGAGCTGCGGCGTGCCCATCGCCATGCTTGCCGGCCGCGGCCTCGGTCACACCGCGGGCACCATGGATAAACTGGAGGCCATCCCGGGGATGGACCTCCAGCTCGGCCGGGAGCGCGTCGTCAATCTCCTGGAGCGCTGCAATATGGCGATCGGCGGCGCGACCACGGCCATCGCTCCGGCCGACCGCCGCCTTTACGCCCTGCGCGACGTCACCGCCACGGTCGACTCCCTGCCGCTGATCACCGGCAGCATCCTCTCCAAGAAGCTCGCCACAGGAGCCGCCGCCGTGGTCTTCGACGTCAAGACCGGCAACGGCGCCTTCCTGACCAGCCGCGAGGAGGCCCAGGAGCTGGCGCGCATGCTGGTCGAGACTTCGCGCCTCCTGGGGAGGAAGACCAGCGCGATCCTCACCGACATGAACCAGCCGCTGGGCCGCTGGTGCGGGCACGCGGCCGAGGTCATGGAGTCGCTGGAGTGCCTGGAAGGGAAAGGGCCGGCCGACCTCGCCGAGGTGACGCTGGTCCTGGCCGAGGAGGTCGCCCGCCAGGTCGGCCACCCGGTCGAGCGCGCGGAGCTGGAGCGGGCCCTGGCGGACGGCCGGGCGCGCGAGCGCTTCGACCGGTGGGCCACGCTTCAGGGAGCGGACCTGGCTTGGCTGCGCGCCCCGCGCTTCGAGCTGGCGCCGGTCGAGCGTCCGATCCTCGCCCGCCGCATCGGCAAGCTCGCCGCCGTCCAGACCAAGCACCTCGGCCTGCTGCTCGTCGAGGGGGGCGGCGGGCGCTCCCGTCCCGACATGGACGTCGACTTCGGCGTTTCGGTGGAAGTGAAGGCACGGCTGGGCCAGTCCGTCGAGGAGGGAGAGGAGCTGGCGCGGGTCTATCTGCGCCGTGACGACGACCGTCTCGCGGCCCACTTCGCCGACTGCTTCACGGTCGCGGACGAGGCCGAGGCGCCACCCCTGATCCTCGACCGGATCGGGTAGATCGCCACAGCCTGAGGTTGGAAATCCAGGTTTAAGTCGAGCTGCGGCCGAAGTTGGCGGCGAGGAGCGCGAGATCCTGGCCGTCGATGAAGCCGTCGTCGTTGAGATCGGCGAACGTGCGGTAGCGGCCGTCGCCCTCGCGCGCTCCGAAGCGGGGGGCGAAGGCCAGCAGATCGGCGCCGTCCACCCGCCCGTCGCGGTCGATGTCCCCGCGCAGGAAGGTGGTTCCGGCGACCACGAACTGCGCGAGCGTGCGCTCGATAGTGTTCGGCGGATTCGCCATGTCGCGGCTGCGGATACCCACGAACACGACCCCGGTGAGCGGCTGCGGAGGGTCGTAGCGGATCTCCACTTTGTTCGAGCTGCCGGTGATCGGCGTCTCGACCTCCTGGTTGTTGATCAGCAGCCGGGTGGCGGGGAGGTCGATGCCGGTGCCGAAATCGTAGAGGTCGACGCGGATCGGGGTCGTCGCCGGCACACCCTGGGCGTCGTCGCGTGGCTCGATCCGTCCGGTCACCGGAGGCACATTGTCCACGTTGGTCAGGACGTCGGCGAAGATGCGAGCCAGGAGGTCATAGCCCACGGCGTTGGGGTGAAGCCTGTCCGAGCCGCCGACGTAGTGGGTGGTGAAGACGTTCGGCGTCTGAAAGAAGAAGACCTCGAAGGGATCGGCGAGGCGGCGCTGCTCGGACCAGGCCAGCTCGCGGATCCTCGCGGCCAGGTCGGCCGTGATCCGGTTGTTTCCGTCGTGCATGGCGCCGGGGTGGCGCGGAATGAGGGTGGCATGCACCACCTGCATGCCGCGGGCCTCGGCCCGCTCGGCGATCTGGTCGAGGTTGGCGGCGATCGTCTCGTTGGAGACCCGGGCGTTGATGTCGTTGGTCCCTTCCATCAGGAGGAGGACGTCGCCAGGGGTGTTGTTGAGCACGCTGTTGATGCGGGACAGCGCCTCGCCGGTCGTCTCGTTGTTCAGGCCCCGGTTCTCGACCTCGGCGGAGACGCCGCGGCTGTTGAGCAGCGCCTCCAGGCGCGGCGGATACCCCTGCTCGGCGCGGTTGGGGTCGTCGCCGAACCCCCAGGTGATGCTGTCTCCGAACGCGATGTAGCGTGTCGGCGTCGTCTGCGCTCCGGACATCATGGGGACCAGGAGCGCCAGGGCGAAGAGCGGGAGGGCTCGGCGGGTCACGGCTTGCGCTCCGCTCCCATCGCCTTCCAGGCGGCGGCGCGCTCGACTCCGGAAGCGGGCCAGCGGAAGGAGACCGCGCCTTCCGGGGTCTCGGAGACCACCGGCCGGGCGCTCTCCTCGGCCGCCAGAGAGGCAAGGCGGCCGGCGCGGCCCGCCGCGTCGAGGTCGATCACGGACCACCCGCGCGGCGCGGCAGTGCGGAACAGCATGCGGGCCGCGCCCTCGGGCGAGGGCTCGAACGTGGGGTAGAGCGATCCTGCGGGGCCGGCGGTCTCCGGTCGCGACCACTCCCCTCCTTGGAAGCGGGAGACCACGACCCGGTACTCGCCATCCTCGTAGCGGCTCCAGGCCAGCAGCGCGCCGCGGCCCACGGCGGCGAGCGCCGGAGTGATGTCCGGAACCGGATTGTCCGCGGCCGCTCGCTGCGGCCGGCTCCAGGCGCCGTCCTGTCCGCGGGTCCAGACGATCTCGTCGTCCTTGCCGTCGTAGGCGCTCCAGGCCAGCAGCCAGGAGCCGTCCTGGAGACGGGCGGCGGCCAGCGCGAGCTGGCTCCCCGGTCCGGGCGGAGCGATGGTCTTCGGCTCCCCCCATCCGGCGCCGTTCCAGGCGGCGGTCTTCACACCGAACGACTGTCGGTCGTTCCCCTCCAGCCATACCAGCCCAGCGAGCCGGCCGTCCTCGACCAGAGGCAGAGGCTCCTGCCGGATCGCCGCCGCGCGTCCCTGGGGTATTGGGAGGCTCGAAACGGTCTTGCCGTTCCCCAGGATCAGGAGCAGGTCGCGCTCCCGGCCATCCTGGGAGACCGGCCGCGTCCCCGCCGCCAGCCATCCAATCTCCAGCGAGGCGGTCGCCTCCAGGGTGGCTCCCTGCGGGAGCTCCACGGGGACCCGCTCGCCGGACGCCAGCTCCAGCCGCGCCCCTGCGCGGGCTGAAACCACGACGGGCGAGCGCTCGGCCGCCGCGAGAGAGGCTGCCAGGGACACGTGTAGAAGGAGGAAAGGGACGACCCGAGGTGTGCGCATCGAGCGCCAATCCTACCGGGAGGTCCTCGGGGGCGTCAAACGGGCAGCATTTGCCCGGGGAGCCTCCCGCGCCGGCAGATCCTTGCCTCCCGCGCTCTGAGGGTGGCCTGGAGCGCCGCATAGGGCTGCCGCCATGGCCAAGCCGACGACGGCGTAGAGCGCGCGGTAACGTGCTTGCAGGCGGCGGATGCTCGCGAAGGTGAGGCCCTCGGTCAGGGCCTTGAGAGACCAACGTAGGTGAATGGGGTAGAGAGCGACGAGGGCTGCCAGGGGACGGGGGAGGGTGCCCTGGAGAGCTAGGAGGAGAAGGAGGGCGTGGGCCAGGGTGAAGAGGACCAGGCTGGCAGCGAAGGTGCGGCGCTGGCCGAAGGCCACCGCATTGGTCCTGATGGCGTTGAGGATGTCGCCTTGATGGTCGCGGATCTCCTGGGTCAGATGGCCGGCGGCGAAGATCAGGGCGAAGAAGGTCGCCGTGGCGAGGCCGCGACGGTCGATGGCGTTCCCCAGGGAGTAGCCGAGGAGGAAGTGGAGGACGCCGCCGGCCAGGTGGGCCGCTGAGCTCAGGAGCGGTCTGCCTTTCCAGTTGAAGCGGGGCAGGGAGTAGAGGGCGCTCAGGGCGGCGATCGCCAGGGCCAGGCAGAGAGTGCTTGGGCCGAGGCGGCTGAAGAGGAGGAGACTCAGGGCCAGCAGGAGGGCCGTCAGAGCGCCGATCTCCTTGCGGCCCACGCCTCTGGCCGTGAAGACGCCAGCGGCCTTGTTGGGGTCGGCGAGGTCGGTGGTCAAACCGGACCAGTCGTTGAGCATGAAGATGTGCGCCACCAGGAGGACGTTGGCGACGATGAGGATCGCCAGCGCCCCCACATCCGCCGCCGTTGGGTGGCGGATCGCGAAGGCGGCGCCGAGCAGTGGCGAGCCCTGGAGAACCAGGATCTCTTGCAGGCGCAGGCAGGACAGGTAGCGCACCGTGGAAGCTTTAGCCGCCGAGATGGGGATGACCAGGGTGCGCATGTTCGTAGTAGAGCCTCAGCCAGAGCGCGTAGCCGACGTCCTCCGACCAGTAGTATCTGGAGACCGACGCGGTGAGATCGTTGTGGTAGAGGAGCGGCGGACTCTTTCGCAACAGGGCGAAGTCGTCCTTGGCAAGCTGGCGCAGCACCGTCTTGATCTGTGCCGCGTCGGCCGGTGGGCCTCCGGGAGCCCGCGCGCGCCCCAGCAGCTCGACGACGGACACCCAGATCTCCTGGCCTGGCACCGGCGTCCGCATCCGTGACCCGGGCAGCTCCAGCGCGCAGCCGGCGCGCTGGAGGTCGGTCAGGCGCAGCATCGGGACCAGCGGCGCCATTCGATAATAGACCCAGACCCGATCCTGGTCGACGACCGGTCGGAGAGCTTCGCAGAGCGCGCGGCCGGCCGGCGGCTGCACCTCGGCCAGCAGCAGCAGCAGGTGCATCTGGATGGTGATGTCGGTAGGGTTCGGATCGCTGCCCGGGTCGAGGCACTGGTAGGCCTCCCGCGGCGCGAGCCAGGTGCGGTAGAGGCCCTCGCGGGTGCGATATTGGTCGAGGGTCGCCAGGGCGGCCGGCAGCCGCCGGCGGTCGTGGCCGGGAGCGAGCCTCCAGACGAGCGCCGTGTCGTCGGTGTCGGGTGTGATGGCGCACCCCAGGGTGCCGATGCCGGGACCGTCTGGCAGGCCATGGTAGCGCACCAGTCCGCCGGCCTCGATCTGGCCGGTGAGGTGCTGGCGGGCGCGCTGCAAGCTGTCGCCGAGACCGCCGGCGGCCGCCAGCGGATCGAGCAGGTCGAGCAGGAGAGCGGTGAGGAAGGTGTTCATCTCCTGCCCCGGCTCCTGAAAGTGCGCCGCGGTCGTGTGGGCGGTGAGCCAGTAACCCGGCCCCTGCTGGTGCGCACGAAGCCGCGCCGCTGCCGTCCTGAAGCCGTCGTCGAGGTCCTCGTCGGCGGCCGGCTCCCGCACGGTCAGCTCGCGCTCCGCCAGGTAATATCTCTCTCCGTTCTCGGAGGCCCAGGCGAAGGCGGTCAGACGGTGCTCGCCGGGAGCGAGGCCGGCCGTGCCGAGCGGGATGCGCCAGCCGGCGGAGCTCCCCTCGTGCAGCGTATCGCGGACGTCAGGCCGGTCGAAGAAGGCGCGGGAGGTGACGGTCTGCCGGCCGTCGATGACGACTGCCACCTGCCAGGGCGTTGCGTGGCCGGCCAGCGCCCAGCCGACGGCGGCGAGCTCCTGGCCGGCGGTGACTGCGGAGGTCGCGCGGCCGTCGGCCTCGATAGCGTCGAGATTGCCGCGCGTCTCGAGCATCAGCTCCGCCGGCGCGAGGCCATGCTGTAAGGGAGCGACGAAAGGTGCGTTCCGCCAGTCCCACGCGGCCCGCATCTGGTGGGGACCACTGGCAACAGCGAAGATCGCGCCGTCGGTCGCGCCGGTATACCAGAAGGCGCCGATGGCTTCGATGGCGACCGCGGCGCCGACCGCAAGCAGGAAGCACACCCGGCCGAGGCCGCGCAGTGAGGCGACCACCGGTGCCAGCATCCACATGAGCAGCGGCAGGAGGTCGGTCAGGAAGCGCGGCCCCCAGGAGATGCCGGCCCGCCAGTCGGCCTTGGCATAGAGCAAGACCTGGAGGACGACGCCGACGCTCATCGCCAGGGTGAGGCCGCGCTCGCCGCGGTCGCGCGGCAGGTGCCGCCAGGCCAGGACGAGGAAGAGCAGGAAGGGTGAGAAGACAAACAGCCCCCGAGTCGGGCTGAACAGCAATCCGCCGAGGCCGGAAAGCAGGTCGTGCTGGAAGAAGCTGGCGTCGCCAACCCGCCCATAACCGCCGGCGAAGTGGTCGGCCACGCCGAGGTTGTAGAGCAGCACCAGCCCGATCGGCAGCGCCGCCGCCGCGGCGAGCAGCGCCGCCCGGCGGCCGGCCCAGAACAGTCCGTAAGCGCCGAGCGCCGCCGCGAGGATGACATCCGGAGGGCGGTTGGCGGCGATGAGCCCGCACAGCAACCCCGCCGCAAGCGCCCGCGGCGCGGTGCACGGCGCGGTGAGGAGCAGCAGGGCGCCGATCACCAGCAACCCAGCCATCCCGTGCTGCCACAGAGCCTGACTGCTGATCACCCAGGTGGTGGTGCCGAAGGCATAAGCCAAGGTGAGCAGCAGTGCGATCGGCGCCGCCACCCGGCGCCGCAGCAGCAGGTAGAGGAGCGACGCGGAAAGCGCTGCCACGAGCGAGGCGGAGAGCTTCTCCATGACCCTCGCCATGTGGTCCAGCCGCGCATCCGTCCAACCCTGCAGGTGCAGGTAACCGACCGCGGGAAGGTAGAGCGGCGCGATGAGCACCGGCAGCACCACGGGATACATCGAGATGGTGTGGCCGCCGGGCACAGGCACCATCCAGAACGCCGTATCGCCTCGCCCTTGGGCGGTGAGCGGCGCGATCGGATCGAGAAGGACGGTATGGTGAAGCCAGATCGCGAACGGCAGGTAGCGCGCCGGGTAGCAGTCGCCGGCGCTGATCGCCCGCTGGTTGGCGTTGTAGACCAGCAGGCAGCAGAGCCCGATGAGCAGGCTCGCCCGCAGATCGCGCCGGCGCAAGGAACGTTGGGCTTGCCCACGCTCCTCGCCGGGCGCCGGGCCTGGAACCGGGCTACCGCCGCGGACCTGGGCCTCGGGCTGAGCGGCGGGTGCAGACCACATGCCACCGAGGACCGGGGTCATGAGTTCATGCTCACGTGCTCTGGCTCCCACGGGATCCTGGCTCCACTACAAGGTTGACGGGAGGCCGGAGGCTACCACAAGGCGCCGCCAGCACCAAGCTCAGCGAGGTGACCCGTGCCGCTGCTTCACAGGTGATCCGCCGGAGCCCTGCGCTATCATCCAGCCTCATGAAGGCGGCCATCCTCGCCATCGGCTCGGAGCTCCTGGGCACCGACCGGTTGGACACCAATTCTCTGCGGCTGACCAAGGTGCTGGAGCAGCACGGCGTCGAGCTGCGGGCCAAGGGAGTGCTGGGCGATACCGAGGAGGAGATCGCCGCGGAGCTGCGCCGGCTGCTCTCTCTGTATGACTTGGTCCTGGTGACCGGCGGGCTCGGACCCACGGCCGACGACGTGACGCGCGAAGCCGCCGCCGCGGCGCTCGGACGGGGGATGCGCCTGGATGAGGAGGCCCTCGCCGCCATGGAAAGGCGGTTCCGCGAGCACGGGATGCGGATGCCCGAGGTCAACCGCCGCCAGGCGCTGATCGTCGAGGGGGCCGAGGTGATCCGCAACCGGCGCGGCACCGCTCCCGGGCAACTCCTGTCGAGCGACGGCTCCCACCTCTTCCTCTTCCCCGGAGTGCCGGTCGAGCTGGACGGCATGATCGAGGACTTCCTGGTCCCTTGGCTCGCGGAGCGCTCCGGCGGGACTGGCCGCGAGACCGCCACCCTCAAGGTGGCCTGCATGCCCGAGTCGGCCGTCGAGGAGCGGATCGCCCCCGCCTACGCCGAATTCGGACGGGAGAGCCTCACCATCCTGGCCAGCCCGAGCGACATCCGGCTGCGCGCCACGGCCGAAGGGCCGGAGCCGGAGCGCCGCAGCCGCCTCGCGGCCATGACCGCGCGTCTCGCCGAGCTGGCCGGCGACGCGGTCTACTCCTTCCGCGAAGAGGACAGCATGGAGATCGTCGTGGGCGAGCTGCTCCGCAAGGCCGGCCGCACCCTCACCGCCGCCGAATCGTGCACCGGCGGGCTGGTCTGCGAGCGGATGACCCGGGTCCCGGGCAGCAGCGACTACTTCCTGGGCGGCGCCGTGACCTACTCCAACGAGCTGAAAATGAAGATGCTGGGGGTCCCGGCGGAGATGCTGGACGAGCACGGAGCCGTGTCCGAGCCGGTGGCGAGGGCCATGGCCGAGGGGGTACGGCGCGCTCTCGGCAGCGATTACGGCATCGGCATCACCGGCGTGGCCGGCCCGGGCGGCGGCAGCGAGGAGAAGCCCGTCGGCACCGTCCACATCACCCTCTCCGGTCCGCGGACCGGTGGAGACGAGATCGAGACCGAGCACCGCAAGGTGCGCTTCCCGGGCGACCGCGAGAGAGTGCGCCTGCACTCCAGCCAGCTCGCCCTGGAGATGCTCCGGCGGCGGCTCCTGGGGATCCGATTCCGGTCATGAGACTCTTCGTCGCCTTGGAGATCCCGGAGCCGGTCCGCCGCGAGGTGGCGCGCCGGATGTCCGGCCTGCGCGACCGGCTGCCGCGAGCCCGCTGGGTCGATCCCGAGAAGCTCCATCTGACCCTGCTCTTCCTGGGACAGGTCGACGACGCGAAGATCCCGGCCCTCTCCGATGCCCTGCGTGAGGCCTTCGCCAAGCATCCTCCTCTCGACCTGCGCCTCTCCGGTGGCGGAACCTTCCCGCCGCGCCGCCCGGCGCGCGTGGCCTGGGTAGGCATGGAAGCACCGGAGGACTTGAAGGCCTTGCAAGCGGACGTCTCGGCCGCGGCGGTCGAAGCGATCGGCTTCGAGCCCGAGGAGCGCCCGTACAGTCCTCACGTCACCCTGGCCCGCTGCGAACCCAACTGGCCGCGCGACGCCGCCGACAAGTTCGCCGCCGGCTTCCCGGGCGAGATCGGCCAGCCCTGGACCGCCGACCGCGGAGTCCTGATGGAGAGCAAGCTGAGCCCCAAGGGGGCCCGCTACTCGGTGGTCGAGGGATTCCTGCTGCGAGGAGGGGAGGCGTGAGCGCCGGCATGTCGTTCGCCGTCGTGCTCGGCGCCTACCTGCTGGGCTCGATCTCCTTCAGCTACCTGATCGTGAAGATCAAGGAAGGCAAGGACGTCCGCACTCTGGGAAGCGGTAACGCCGGAGCCACCAACGTGATGCGCGCCTCCGGCAAAGGGCCGGCGATCCTCGCCCTCCTCCTCGATGTCGCCAAGGGAGTGACGGCGGTGACCGCGGCGCGCGCTCTGGGCGCCGCTACTCCGGTGGTCGGCGGCGCGGCCCTGGCCGTGGTGCTCGGGCACGTCTTCCCGATCTTCTTCGGGTTCCGCGGGGGCAAAGGGGTGGCCACCTCGGCCGGCGCGCTGGGAGCCCTCGCCCCGGTGGCCATGCTCCTGGCCCTGCTGGTCTTCCTCGTCATGGTCCTCTGGAAGCGCTACGTCTCGCTCGGATCGATGGCGGCGGCGGCGGTCTTCCCTCTGATGGCCTGGGCCGGCCACCGGCTGGGCTGGGTGGAGCATGGCGATCCCTGGGTGTTGATCTCTTCGGCGGGCATCGCGCTGCTGATCCTCATCAAGCACCGGTCGAACCTGGAGCGCCTGCGCCAGGGCGTCGAGCCGCGGCTGGGGGAGAGGAGGACGGGATGAACGGTGAGCTAAAAGACCTGGCCGTCCTGGGCGCCGGCTCCTTCGGGACGGCGCTCGCCGTCCACTTCGCCGGAGCCGGCGGGCACCGCGTCCGCCTCTGGGCGCGCAATCCGGAGCTGGTCCAGCGGATGGCCGCCGAGCGCGCCAACGCGGACTACCTGGAAGGCTTGCCGTTCCCTCCGACGCTCGAGCCGACCCACGAGATGGAGTCGCTGGTGGGCTGCGACCTCATCATCGTGGCGGCCCCTTCGCACGGCTTCCGCGACGTGCTGCGGCAATGCCTCCGCGCCCATCCCGGCAAGGAGTGCGTGCGCGTTCTCTCGGCGGCCAAAGGGATCGAGACCGAGACCCTGGCGCGCATGAGCCAGGTGGCCTTCGAGGAGGCCTCGGCCACGGGCCGCGACCTCTGCTTCGCCGCCCTCTCCGGGCCGACCTTCGCGGCCGAGCTGGCGCACAACGTCCCCACCACCGCGGTGATCGCCTCGGATGATTCCCGGTTCGCCACCGAGATCCGCGAGTCGCTCTCGACTTCGACGTTCCGGCTCTATTCCTCGAATGATGTAGTGGGGGTGGAGCTGGGTGGGGCGGTCAAGAACGTCATCGCCATCGCCGCGGGCACGGTGAGCGGGCTCGGGTTCGGCGCCAACACCCTGGCGGCGCTGATCACCCGCGGCCTGCACGAGATCACCCGCCTGGGCATCGCCTACGGCGGCCAGCCGCGCACCTTCGCTGGGCTCGCCGGCCTGGGCGACCTGGTGCTGACCTGCACCGGCAGCCTGTCGCGCAACCGCAAGACCGGCCTCGACCTGGCCGCGGGCAAGACCCTGGCCGAGATCACCGGCGGCACCCACTTCGTCTCGGAGGGGATCCGCAACTCCATCGCCGTGGCGCGCGTGGCCGCCGCCCGCGGCGTCGAGATGCCGATCACCGAGCAGATGGTGCAGGTGATGTACGAAGGCAAAGACCCGAAGAAGGCGATCGGAGAGCTGATGACCCGCGGCCTCAAGTCCGAAACGGAGCTGTGATGGAGACCCTTTTATCCATGTCCGAGCCCACCGACTTCTCTGCCACCCTGGAGGCCGGTCACCAGACCCTCCTGATCCTGGACTTCGGCAGCCAGTTCACCCAGCTCATCGCGCGCCGGGTACGCGAGAACCGGGTCTACTGCGAGGTCCATCCGTTCGACCTGCCCTTGGAGGAGATCCGGCGGCGGCGGCCGATCGGCCTGATTTTGTCGGGCGGCCCGCAGAGCGTCTACGAGAGCGGCGCGCCCAGCGCCGGTCCCGAGCTGTTCCAGCTCGGCATGCCGGTGCTGGGAATCTGCTACGGCATGCAGGTCATGGCGCACCGGTTGGGCGGCGGGGTCGAGGGCTCGTCCCTCCGGGAGTACGGCCGCGCCGAGATCGCGGTTGTCGAGCCGGGCCTGCTGTTCGAGGGGCTCGCCCCGTGCGAGACGGTCTGGATGAACCATGGCGACCGGGTGCGCGACCTGCCGCAGGGTTTCCGCGTCACCGCCAGCACCGGCAACGCGCCCGTGGTCGCCTTCGAGGACGCGGAGCGCGGCCTCTACGGCATCCAGTTCCATCCCGAGGTGTCGCACACGGTCTCGGGGGGAGAGATGCTGCGCAACTTCCTCTACCGGATCTGCGGCGCCCGGGGCGACTGGCGCATGGCCTCCTACCTGGAAGAGGCCGTGCGGCTGGTGCAGGAGCGGGTGGGGGATGGGAAGGTCATCTGCGCCCTCTCCGGCGGCGTCGACTCCTCGGTCGTCGCGGCCCTCCTCAAGCGGGCGGTGGGAGAGCGCTCGACCGCGATCTTCGTCGACAACGGCGTGCTGCGGAAGGACGAGGCGGCCCAGGTGACCCGCAGCCTGCGCGACGGCCTGGGCATCCCCATCCGGGCGGTCGACGCGCGCAGTCGCTTCCTGGGCGAGCTGGCCGGGATCGAGGACCCGGAGAAGAAGCGCAAGACCATCGGCCGCGTCTTCATCGACGTCTTCAAGGACGAGGCGAAGACGCTGGAAGGGGTCCGCTACCTGGCCCAGGGGACGCTCTACCCGGACGTCATCGAGTCGGTCTCGGTCAAGGGTCCTTCGGCGGTGATCAAGACCCACCACAACGTGGGTGGCCTGCCCGCGGAGCTGGGCTTCGAGCTGGTCGAGCCGCTCCGTTTCCTCTTCAAGGACGAGGTGCGCCAGCTCGGCCGCGAGCTGGGCCTGCCCGAGCAGCTCATCGGCCGCCATCCGTTTCCCGGTCCCGGGCTCGCGGTGCGCATCCTGGGCGAGGTCACGGCCGAGCGGGTCGCCCTCCTCCAGGAAGCGGACGCCATCTTTCTCAACGAGTTGCGCGAGAGCGGCTGGTACGACAAGGTGAGCCAGGCCTTTGCGGTCCTCCTCCCGGTCAAGAGCGTCGGCGTGATGGGCGACTTCCGCACCTATGAGAGCGTCATCGCCCTGCGCGCCGTCGAGACCCAGGACTTCATGACCGCCGACTGGAGCCCGCTCCCCTACGATCTCCTAGGCCGGGTGGCCAATCGAATCGTCAACGAGGTCAAGGGCGTCAACCGCGTCGTCTACGACGTCACCAGCAAGCCGCCGGCGACGATCGAGTGGGAGTGACCTCCCACTTTCCCCAGCAGTCCCATGCTCTTTCGTCGTCCTGTCCCTTCGGCCTCCTACGAGCTGGTCACCCGCGAAGGCTGTCATCTCTGCGACGAGATGGCGGCGCTGCTTGACGAGGTCCTGCCCGCTCACGGTTTGACCTACTCCCTTCGGGACGTGGACGCCGAGCCGGAGCTGCGCGAGCGCTTCACGGACGTGGTGCCGGTCCTCCTGCGAGACGGCCGGCCGGTTGCCAAGATCCGGACCGACCACCGGTCTCTTGAGCGAATCCTGCGCGGGCGGCGTGAACCCGGCTGAGCCCTCACCCCCCGTCCCCTCTCCCGGCGACGGGAGAGGGGACGGGGGGTGAGGGCTCAGCGTGATAGCATTGGGACAACGTAACCAGGCTGTAATCTCGCTCTGGAGGCGCCGTATGGAGCTTCTCGGACAGATCTATTCCGGGTTCATGGTCCTCGCCGGATGCTTCGGGTTCGTGCCGATGATCCTGGCGGTCGCCGCGCTCATCGACTCCGTGCGCGTGGGGGCCGGCTGGTACTGGTGCCTGATCATCCTCGCCTTCCCCATGATCGGCCCGATCGCCTACTTCATCGTGGTGCGCAGCCCGATGCTCGGGGCGCGGAACGCGGCCCTGATGTCCCCCGGCGTGGCCCGCCGCCTCCAGGCCCGGAAGCGCCTGAAAGCGCTCCAGGTCCAGCTCGTCAACTGGCGTGGTCCGGGCATTCTGGCCGAGGCGGGCGAGGAGCTGCTGGTCCTCGGCAAGCACCGCGAGGCCGAGAAGCACTTCCGCGAGGCGCTGGAGAACGGCGCCGCGGTCGAGGACGTCAACTACGGGCTCGCCCAGGCGCTCCAGATGCAGGGACGGTTTGCCGACTCGGTGCCGCTCCTCCAGAAGCTCTGCGAGATCGAGCCCGACTCCCATCTGGGCGAGGGGCCGCTGGCCCTGGCGCGCGCCCTCGACGAGAGCAGGCAACGCGACGAGGCCGAGCCGGTCCTGCGCCGCGTGCTCGAGCGGCGGAGCAAGATCGAGGCGCAGGTGCGGCTCGCCCGCATCCTCCTGCACAAGGGGGAGAAGGAGGAGGCCCGCCAGCTCCTGACCGAGATCAAGACCGAGAGCGCGGTCCTGCCGCGCTACCTCAAGCGGCGCTACGGGAAATGGATCCGGGCCGCCCGCGGCATGCGCTCCGGCACCTCCGGCGTGCCCAAGCCGCAGGTCGACGGCGCTTTCCCGGCCGGCGATCGCCTCCGCCTCGGCCTCGCCGCCGCGGCGGCCCTCGTCCTCCTCCTCTTCGGGGGCGGCTACGCAGTGTCGCGGCTCGGAAGCGCCCCCCGGGCCGCCGCACAGGCCGCGGAGGAGAGCCATGCGCTCCGCGCCCGGTTCGACCAGCTCGATCAGAGCCACCGGTGGACGCTTGGAGACGACCTCGCGAAGGTGGACCTGACCGCCGCGGATCTCGACCGGTATTTGAGGGTGCGGCGGGGGATCGAGCCCGGGCTGCGCGAGCTGGTTCGGCAGCGTCAGCGGATGCAGAGCGAATTCCGCTCGGCCGGTACCGGCGGCATCTTCAATCCGTACCCTGCCACCAGCACATGGATGACCGCCGAAGCTGCCTTCCTCCGCACCCTGGTGGAAGAGCTGGAGCGCGAGAAGATGGGGCCGCACGAGCTCGACAACCTGATCGCCATGGTCGAATGGCGCTTCCTGCGCCGCCCCGAGGCCCTGGTTTTCGGGCTTCCCGATTACGATCGGCCGGACTGGGTTCTGACCCGCCGTCTCCTGGATGAGCCCGCGGCCGCGGATCTGGATCCCGAGTACGCGAAGTGGCTGTCCCGGTCGCGGGCCAAAGTCGCGAGCCTGGAGCAGCGGGCTGCTGCGGCGGTGGACCTTTCGGAAACCACGCGGAGCCTGCTGGAAAGCCGGCGCGCCGATCTCGAATCGATCGATTCCGGCGTCCTGCCGCACCTGGCCATGGTCTATGACCCGAATCTCGTCATGGAGGAAGTGGAGTACTGAGCCTTTAACGACAGACTCTGGCTGGCGAGCATCCCCGGCTCCATTGAAATGGGCCGGTCCGATATAGTCTGCGTTTACTGACAACGAAAATTTGTCCCCTGCGGCCTGCGGCGCGTCCGGATCATGGACAACGACAAGCTCACCCAGCTTATAGAGAACGTCAAGATTGCCAAGGCTCGCCGCGACTCGGCGGCGCGACAGCAGCGAGATATGGAGGCGAGGCTGAAGGCAAAGATCGCCCTCAACAACGTTGCTTCGTTCGGGCTCACCGTAGGGAAAGAGATTTTGATCTACAGAGGCACCTCCTTGATCGGCCGCGGCTTCACCTGGCTCATCCGGAATAGCAAGCACCTAGTCAACTGGACGAAGCAGGGCAGCAAGATGGCCCAGCGACTGCTCAGAAGCTCTCAGCAGATCGGCAACATCGCTGCCGAATGGCTGGTTAACGGCGTGCGCGGCGATCTGCGCGGGGCGCTTCTTGGAACAGTGGCAACCCTGCCAAAGAGCGAAAAAGCCGGTGCCCTTCTGGCTGTCTGTCTCGCCACCAGCGAGGCGGCCCTCGAGGCAGCTCGAAATCGGGAGGCACAATTGCTTGCGCAGGGGCCGAGGCCGGCACCCGAACTGTCCTTCTTCACTAGCAGGGCCGAGCGGGAGGCCTTCGAGATTTTGTGGAAAGAGCACTTCAAGTCCTCGGTTGAGAATCTGGTCTGGAGCCGCTGCTACGAGATGCAGCAGCAGGTGTTGGAGACTTATCTGAGGCGGGTTTTCTATCCCGACCCGCTCCACCCGGTTCGGGCCCTCGAGGACCTTGAGGAGGCGGTCCAGCAGCACAAGACAGGCACCGATGTCTCCTATCTCGACGGGATCGCCCAGAAGGCCGACAAGCTCGTGGAGGAGCTCCGCCAGCATGGCATCCATGTCCGTAAACCCTACCCGGGCGAAGGACCGCTCGCCCGGATCGCCAGCATCTTCGAATTCCTCGACTACACGACGCGCAATGAGCTGGCCGGCCGCTTCCGGCGGTACAACGCCCTACGCAGGTCCGGCAGGTACGAAGGGATGTACCACTGGTGGGACAAGGAGGGCCGGACCGAGATCTTCGAGCTGCTGAAAAGCGCCAATATCCACCTGCCGCGACGCCTTCCCTTCATGCTGGGAGACGAGGAGGACGAACAGGCCACGAACGGCAGGTGACTTTCGATCGCAGCCGCGCACTACGGCCGCGGTCACGCCGCCGTGCCGATCTCGAATCGCTCGATTCCGGCGTCCTGCCGCACCTGGCCATGGTCTATGATCCGAGTCTCTTCATGAGGACGCGGAGGACTGAGCCGTCGGTAAGGACAGGCGGCGCCGGACCTCGGCGGTGATCTCTTCGGGGGACCCCGTCACGTCGACCACGACCGCATTCTCCGGTGGCTCCAGCGCGGTGAACTGGCTGGCGAGCATCCCCGGCTTCATGAAGTGGCCGGCCCGTTGTTCCAGCCTCTCCGCGATGAGCCGGGGATCGCCCGTCAGGTGAACGAATCGTACGCCGTCGAGTCCTTCGGCCAGCAGCCGGCGGTAGCTCTCCTTGAGAGCGGAGCAGGCGATCACCGCGTCCTCTCCCGTGGCGAGGCAGCGCTCGACGAGCGCCCGCAGGCTCCGCAGCCAGGGGAGACGGTCTTCGTCGGTCAAAGGGATGCCGGCGGTCATCTTCCGCACGTTGGCGTCAGGGTGGAAGTCGTCTCCCTCGTAGAAGCTCCAGCCCAGGTCCGCGGCCAGCCGCCGGCCGACCGTCGTCTTGCCGGCGCCGGAGACACCCATGAGGATCACCACCATGGGGGCGGTGATACCACATCAGAAGCGCGTCAGGCGGCGGAGAATCTTATGCCCGAGCCGAACCTCTAATCCTCCACTTTACGCATTCTGCCGCGCCAAAAGATCGAGTACGCCACCGTACCCGTCAAAGAAATGCAGACAAAGTCGGTTATCCCCCTGTACCTCAAAGGTACGCCCCCGTACCCGACAGAATCTGTCGCAAAATTTCAGGTACGCCCCCGCACCCTGACAAGTGGCGGCGAATTTTGTCGGTTATCCCCCTGTACCTCTCGGGTACTCCCCCGTACCTTTCAGGTACCCCCCTGTACCTGACAGAATCCGCGACGAAACGTCGTACACCCCCGTACCCGCTTTCAATCGCCGCGGAAAGCTGGGTACGCCCCTGTACCCGGGCAAAAAGATTACATCCTCTGCGCTGACCTTTAGAAAACCTTTTCGCTCTTCCTACGGTGGCCTCCTGGGTCCACTTCTGTCCCATCGTCCCTGATTCCGCTCCTGACGGCACTCTTTCAGTTGTGAATTTGGTTCCCGCCGGCCGGAGGCGGGTCAAAAAATGAACCGGCAGGAGGGTCTCATATGCTTTGTCCTGAATGTGGGTTCGAGTATGAGGAGGGAGTCGTCCGCTGTGAGGTGTGCGAGGTGCCACTCGTGGACGAGGTCCACGACGAGCCGACGGACTTCGTGCCGCTTGCGGAGAGCACGGACGTGGTCTTCTTTTCCCTGCTCACATCCCGCCTGGAGGAGGCGGGCATTCCCTGGTTCGTCCAGTCGGAGGAGTCGCTGGGATTGCTGCCGAGGGACGGGAGAGGGAGCCGGGAACCCGGGGTCCAGGTCGTCTCCATCTACGTCGCGGAAAACCGCTTCGAGCAGGCGCAGACCCTGGCCAAGGATCTCGATCCGGTCGGCGCTCTGGAGGGGATGGACAGAAATTAAGAGGGCTGCGCCGGCGCGGCCCGCAGCTCGATCTTCGCCATCTTCTCCGGATTCTTCTTCAGCTCTTTCGCCAGGAGCATCCCGATATCGCGCTGCAGCTTGCGGCGGTCGGCCTCGGCAGGGATCTTGGCCAGGTCGATCCATCCTCCGGCCATCATGCCGTGACCTCCCCCTTTGCCTCTCTTCTTGAGCAGCCGGTGCATGAGCGCGCCGGCGTCGGCCCGTGTGTTCGTCGTGCGGATCGAGAGATAGAGCCGGTCGTTGAAGAGGCCGGTGCAGAGCGCCCAGGTCTTGCCTTCCATCTGCAGCAGCAGGTCGGCGATCTCCGGCACGATGTCGGGCTGCTCGACGCGGCCGAGATGGCTGAGGATCAGAGTGTCGACCGACTCCATGTGCTCCAGGGCATCGTGCAGGTTGCTGAAATAGGTGAGGGGTAGGCGAGGGCTCTGGATGCGCGCCAGCAGGCGATGGTTGGCCTGCGGGAAGAAGTGGTCGTAGATCGCCTTGTCCGGCCCGGAGTGCTCGCGCGCGAAGTCCTGGGTCTCGGTGCGGATGGCGTAGATCAGGGCGGTGGCCTCGGCGTGGGTCGGCCGCACCCCGGCGGCCAGCAGGTACTCGGCCAGGATGGTGGCCGTGGCTCCGTACTTCGGCCGGATGTCGAAGAACGGGCCGTTGTGCGTGTTCTGTCGCACCGGGTGGTGGTCGATGACGATGTCCGGCACCGTCCGCGAGGGGAGCTGGTTGTTGCCGCTGCGGTGCTGGGTGTCGACGAGGGCGAAGTGCGAGTACCGCTTCAGGCTCAGATTGCGGATGTGGCTGAAGCGGAGGCGCAGGCTCTTGACCATCTCGCGGTTCTCGGCCCGCCCGATGATGCCGCCGTAGGCCGCCGTGACTTTCTGTTTGAGGGCGGAGCGCAGCACCCGGGCCAGGATCGTGGCCGAGGCCAGCGCGTCCGGGTCCGGGTTGTCGTGCGTGAGGACCAGCCAGCGCCCGCTCCCGCTCTGCTTCACCACCTCCATCAGCTTGGCGAAGCAGTCCCGGGTTTCGTCGGTGATCATACGAGGGACGATTCTACAGCGTGCTACCATTGCGCCGCCTTCGGGCACGCCAATGATTCAAGAGCTCTTCCGCATCGGTTCGTTCTCGATCAGCCCCTTCGGGGTGATGCTTGTCCTCGCCTTCCTCGGCAGCTACCTCCAGCTCCGCTGGGGGATGAAGCGGCTGAGGATCGGCGACGACGAGGACGCGAGCGCGCTGGTCTTCGCCGCCGGAGTGGGCGGGATCGTCGGCGCCAAGATCTACTACGCCATTCTCAACTCCGACTGGCGCCTCCTCTTCGACCGCTCGGGCCTGGTCTGGTACGGCGGCTTCATTCTCGGCACCCTGGCGGTGCTCTTCACTCTGCACCGGCGCAAACTGCCGCGTTGGGAGATGCTCGACGTGGCGGCTCCGGCCCTGGCGCTGGGCTACGCCATCGGCCGCGTCGGCTGCTTCCTGGTCGGCGACGACTACGGCCGGCCGACCGAACTCCCCTGGGGCGTGGCATTCCCGGTGGGGCTGCCGCCGACCACGGCCGGGGATCTGCGCGACATGTTCGGGCTCGACATCCCGGCCTCGGTCCCCGATGGGCAGCTCCTGCGGGTGCACCCGACGCAGCTCTATGAGACGGGGATGAGCCTCGTCATCTGGGGCGTGGGGCTGTGGCTCCTCCGGCGCGGGCTGCGGCCGGGGACGACCGGCCTGATCGTCATCGGGCTGCTCGCGGTCGAGCGTTTCCTGGTCGAGCTCGTGCGCGCCAAGGACGACCGCTTCTTCGGCCCCTTCACGCTGGCGCAGATGATCAGCCTCGCCGTTCTGGCGGTCGTCATCCTCCTCGGCTGGCGGCGCTCGGCCCGCCTCGAGGCGCGCACGGCTTGACCCTTGCACGAATCGCGGCAGTGAGCACGGCGGCGCGTCGGACCCCTCCCAGACTCCTCACCATCGCCGGCTCGGATTCCGGCGGCGGCGCCGGCATCCAGGCCGACCTCAAGACTTTCGCCGCCCACGGCGCCTACGGAATGAGCGTGATCACCGCCCTGACCGCCCAGAACACCCGCGAGGTGCGCGCCGTGCACGAAGTGCCCGCCGATTTCGTGGCGGCCCAGATCGACGCGATCTTCGAGGACATCGGCGCCGACGTGGTCAAGATCGGCATGCTGGCGAGCGCGCCGATCGTCCGCGCGGTCGCCGGCCGGCTGCGGATGCATGCGCGAGGCCTCCCCGTGGTGCTCGATCCCGTGATGATGGCCAAGAGCGGCGACGCCCTGCTGCGCGACGACGCGGTCGAGGCGATCGCGACGGACCTCCTGCCGCTCTGCTCTCTGGTCACGCCGAACCTGCCCGAGCTCGAGCGGCTCACCGAGCTGCCGGTGCGGAGCGAGGAGGAGCGGCGCCGCGCGGCCGAGGCGCTGGCTGGACGCGGGCTCGCGGTGCTCGCCAAAGGGGGACACGCGGAGGGGCCGGAGGTGATCGATCTCCTGATTGACTCGTCAGGGGAAGGGCGGCTCCACCGCTTCGTCCATCCGCGGATCGCGTCGCGCTCCACGCACGGCACCGGCTGCACCCTCTCGTCGGCCATCGCCGCCCGGCTGGGAGCGGGGGAGGAGATGCCGCGCGCCGTCGAGGGGGCGATCGCCTACCTGCGCGCGGCCATGGAGGCCGCCTATCCGGTCGGCGGCGGGCACGGCCCGGTCGACCATCTCTACCGCTGGAGGGGAGACGCGTGAGCGAAGTCGAAGTCCTGGATCTCGTGGTCGTGGGCGCCGGACCGACCGGCATCGCCATCGGCGCGGAGGCGCGGCGGGCCGGCCTCTCGGTCCTGGTCGTGGA
>DASVEF010000170.1:0-31213 GCA_036380715.1 Thermoanaerobaculia bacterium
CTCGATCAGCTCCCCGAGCATTTCCTTCAGCTCTTCTGTGGTCATCTCGGCAACCGTCTTGCTCATTCCGGTCTCCCGGGGATGTTCTCGCCAAGAGTAATCGATCCGGCCCCCTTGCCCCATAGGCGCTAACTTTGACCCGAAAGCGCCCTTCGGCCCGCTGGAGATCCTCCCCACTGTAGAGACGCCCCGTGGGGCGTCTCCTGCGGCGGCGCCATTCATTTCCAGGAATCCGCGCGATGCCGCGGGCACCGCCGGAGAAAGAGACGCCCCACGGGGCGTCTCTACAGTGGGGGATGCGGCAGATCGCTCGGCGGCAAAGTTAGCGCCTATACACCCTTGCCCCCTCCCCCGCCCTCGGGCTACGCTCTCCGGGCTTTTCTTCGAGGATGACCATGGACCGTAGCGAGTACGAGCGGCGCAGGCGCGCGCTGGAGGCGCAGCGGCAGGCGGATCTGGAGCTGATCGAGGCGGGGTATCTCGCCAAGGTCAGGTCTCTGGAGGCGGTGTGGGCGGCGTCCCAGGCGGCGGCCGGGGTCCCGGAGGGGACGCGGGAGGCGCCTTCCGCGCCGGCCGCGGCGCAGGCTCCTCCGCCGGCGCCCGCGCGGTCCACGAGGGGGGAGACGCTCGACGTGCTGGTCGATGCTCTGCCCGCGCTCCCCGTGGAGTTCGACACCAACGACCTGGTGCGCGCGCTGGGGCGGCGGCCTCCACGGACCTCGTTCTACCGCGCGATCGAGCAGCTCATCGAGGAGGGCACGATCCAGGTCTCCCAGGAGGGCTCCGGGACGCAGACCCGGCGCTACAGGAAGCTCTCCGCGAGCTGAGTCTCCGTCTCGCGGTCGTAGAAGGCCACCAGGGCCTGGGGGAACACCTCCGCCGCCATGGCGCCTCCGCGCCTCCGGAAGCGGCACGGCGTCGAGAGGAGGTGAGACGCCGCCGTCCCCAGGTGGAACACTCCCCTGGGCACGGCGGTGTTCCTCCCGGACGGGATGGTGTTCCATGTGCCGGGGGCGGTGTTCCACCTCGACACAGCGGTGTCTCTCCCGGGCACGGCGGTGTCCCATCTACCGGGGACGGTGTTCCACCCGGGCACGGCGGTATCCCTCCCGGATTCGGCGGTGTCCCAATTCCAGACGGCCGTGTCCCACGACCCGGCCCCGGTGGCCGCCGTGCCGGCCGCGGTGTTCCTCGTCCCCATGGCGGCGTGCGCGGTGTCCGGCGCGGTGTTCCAGGTCCCGGCGTTGGTGTTCCGTAGGAGGAGGGCGGCGGCCTTCCTCGTCTCGGCGGCGGCCGCGATCCCCGGGCGGGCATCCCCTGTCCCGGCGGCGTCGTCTTCTGGCAGGTGTTTTGCTGCCCAGTTCCTCTCAGCCATGACAGAAACCCTCTCCACACCGACGTCGTCGCTTCAGGAAGAGATCGACTCGCTGGGACCCTGGTTTCACAACCTCCACCTGCCGGACGGCACGCAGACCGCTCCGGGCCACTTCCTCGGGGACTTTCCGACGTACAAGTGGCAGTTGGTGCGCCAGCAGATCCCCGAGGATCTCTCCGGCTGGACCGCGCTCGACATCGGCTGCAACGCCGGATTCTACTGCTTCGAGCTCGCCCGGCGGGGAGCGCGCGTGACCGGCATCGACCACGACCCCCACTATCTCCGCCAAGCCCGCTGGGCCGCCCGGCGCTTCGGCGTCGAGGACCGGGTGACGTTCCGGCAGAAGACGGTCTACGACCTCGTCCGCGAGGAGGAGACGTGGGACCTCGTGCTGTTCATGGGGGTCTTCTACCACCTGCGCTACCCCCTCCTGGGGCTCGACATCGTGGCGCGCCACGTCGGTAGGCGGATGATCTTCCAGACGCTGACCATGCCGGGCGAGGAGGTCTGTCAGCCGCCGGCGGACGTCAGCATCCACGAGCGGGAGGTCCTGCTGGACCAGGGGTGGCCGAAGGTGGCCTTCATCGAGCACCGCCTGGCCGGCGATCCCACGAACTGGTGGGCTCCCAACCACGCCGCGGTCGAGGCGATGCTCCGCTCGTCCGGCCTGGAGGTGGTCGGCACCCCCGGACACGAGATCTACGTCTGCGAGCCCGGCCCCTGGCGCGAGGAGCTGTCCTGGATCGGCGACGAGATGCGAGCCGCGACGGGAACGGCCAGGACGGAGCCCTCACCCCCGGCCCCTCTCCCGGAGGGAGAGGGGTGAATCTCTGGAAAAGCTCAGAAGACTGCGGTTTTCCATGCATTTCCCCCCTCTCCCTCCGGGAGAGGGGCCGGGGGTGAGGGCCCACGATCCGTCAAATTTTCACTTTTTTTCCGTCGCGCTGATCCGCAATCCTGAATCATCCCCAGGGAATCCGACACGGCACGGATCTTGAAGTCCCACCTCCGTGCGAGCTTCTCCACCGCCAAAAGGGCGGGGGGATTTACACCAAAGCATCAACAACAAGGAGGAGAAGCTATGAAGTTGGAATCTCTGAAGGACCTGTACCTCGAACAGTTGAGGGACCTCTACAGCGCCGAGACGCAGCTCGTCGACGCGCTCCCCAAGATGGCCGCGGCGGCCTCTTCCCCGGACCTGAAGGCAGGGTTCAACGAGCATCTCCGGCAGACTCAGGAGCAGGTCCGCCGTCTGGAGCGGATCTTCAACGACCTGAGCCAGAAGCCGACCGGCCACACCTGCGAGGGGATGAAGGGGCTGATCAAGGAAGGCGAGGAGATGATCAAGACCAAGGGCGAGCCCGCGGCGATCGACGCCGGCCTGATCGCGGCCGCGCAGCGGGTGGAGCACTACGAGATCGCCGGCTACGGCACGGTCCGTACCTACGCCGAGCTTCTGGGTCACAATGAGCACGTGACGCTGCTCGAGCGGAGCCTCAACGAGGAGGAGGAGACCGACGAGCGCCTGACCGAGCTCGCCGAGAGCCACATCAACGAGGAGGCGCTGGTCCGCTGACCTGAGCCTCCCCGCGCGGGCGCTCCGGTCCCAACCCGCTGCGCCCGCGGTTCCGTATATGGATAGGGAGAGAAGAGCGCGATGCCCGAAGAGAAAGAGCAGCAGCTACCCCCCCAGCACCAGGACCGCCAGCCGGGGATCGAGGCGGAGATGGAGCCCCGTCCGCGGGCCGAGGATCCGCACTACCGCGGCAGCGGCAAGCTGGAGGGCAAGGTGGCGCTGATCACCGGGGGCGACAGCGGCATCGGCCGCGCGGTGGCGATCGCCTTCGCCGCCGAGGGGGCCGACGTGTCGGTCCTCTACCTGGACGAGCACGAGGACGCCAAGGAGACGCAGCGGCGGGTGGAGACGAAGGGACGGCGCTGCCTGCTGATCCCTGGGGACGTCGGCCAGGAGGAGCTCTGCCGGGAAGCGGTCGAGCGGACGGTGCGCGAGCTCGGGCGGCTCGACGTCGTGGTCAACAACGCGGCCGAGCAGCACGAGCAGCAGAAGCTCGAGGACATTTCCGCGGAACAGCTCGAACGGACGTTCCGCACGAACATTTTTTCGCAGTTTTTCATTACGAAGGCGGCCCTCCGGCACCTCAAGGAGGGCAGCACAGTCATTAACACAACGTCGGTCACCGCCTATCGCGGCAGCTCGCACCTGCTGGACTACGCGTCGACCAAGGGCGCCATCGTGGCTTTCACCCGGTCGCTGTCGACCCATCTGGCGGAGCGCAAGATCCGGGTCAACGCCGTGGCGCCGGGGCCGATCTGGACTCCGCTGATCCCGGCCTCGTTCGACGAGGAGAAGGTGAAGAGCTTCGGCAAGGACGTGCCTCTCGGCCGCCCCGGGCAGCCGGAAGAAGTCGCGCCCTGTTTCGTGTTCCTGGCTTCAGATGATTCTTCCTACATGACCGGCCAGGTGCTGCACCCGAACGGCGGCGAGGTGGTGAACGGCTGACACTTGCGAAAGGGGGAAGTCCCATGGCGGTGGACAACAGTAAGTGCACCACGGACCATGAAGAAATCCGCAGATGGGCCGAAGAGCGCGGTGGACGTCCGGCGAGGGTCGCCGGCACCGAGCAGGCGGAGATGCTGAGGATCGACTTCCCCGGCGACCCGGACGAGGAGGAGACCCTCGAGCCGATCAGCTGGGAGGAGTTTTTCGATACGTTCGAGGAAGGCAACCTCGTGTTCTTCTACCAGGAGGAAGTCCTGGTGAATTAGGAAGATAGGACCCGAGAGAGCTCAAGGCTGGGAGGGTGTGATGGGGCTCCAGGTCAGGCACCCGCGTGGGTGCCTTTTTTTGTGCCCTCACCCCCCGGCCCCCTCTCCCGCACGCCCCCCCCGGCCCCTCACCCCCCGGCCCCCTCTCCCACCCGCACTCCCATCCCCCGGGAGAGGGGGAGAGCTTGCAGAAGCATCGACGCATCACGCCCAGGATGACCTATCGTTTCGTCATTCTGAGCGAAGCGAAGAAATCCCGTTTTTCTCCCCCTCTCCCGGGCGGGTGTGAGTGCGGGTGGGAGAGGGGGCCGGGGGGTGAGGGTCCGGGCGGGTGTGAGTGCGGGTGGGAGAGGGGGCCGGGGGGTGAGGGTCCCGGGGGATGGGGAGTGCGGATGGTGAGGGGCCGGGGGAGGGGGCTCACCCCCGCAGCAGCGACAGCACCTGCGCCTCCAGCTTGCGCAGGCCGCCGGTGGGGTCCGGGTCCTCCTCGTCGGAGTCGCCGATCCCGGCCAGGACGTCCACCAGCTTTCCCTGGACGAAGGTGTCGATCACCACGGGGTGGACGTAGTACTTGCGGCAGATCGCGGGACGGTTGCCCAGCTCGGCCGAGACCTGCTTGACCGCCTGGACGACCGCCTTGTTCGCCTCTCTCTCGTCCTCGCAGCCGCCGACCTCCAGCAGGGCGGAGAGCGCCAGGACGGTGCCTCCCCAGGTGCGGAAGTCCTTGGCGGTGAAGTCTTCGCCGGTGATCTCGCGCAGGTAGGCGTTGACGTCCTCGGAGGAGATCTTCTGGCGCTCGCCGTTCTCGTCGAGGTACTGGAACAGGGTCTGGCCGGGGATTTCCCGGCACTGCCGGACGATGCGCGCCAGGCGGCGGTCGCGCAGCTCCACGGAGTGCTCCTTGCCGCTCTTGCCGCGGAACTCGAAGCGGACCGTGGAGCCGTCGATCTCCACGTGCCCGTCTTTCAGGGTGGTCAGGCCGAAGGAGTTGTTCTGCTTCATGTACTCGCGGTTGCCGACGCGGATCAGGGTGGTCTCCAGCAGGCGGACCACGGTGGCGAGCACCTTCTCGCGCGGCAGGCCGCGCAGGGAGAGGTCCTGGTCGACGCGGGCGCGGATCTTGGGCAGCGCCTCGCCGAAGGCGATCATCTTGCCGAACTTGGTCTCGTCGCGGACGTTGCGCCACTCCGGGTGGTAGCGGTACTGCTTGCGCCCGCGGGCGTCGCGGCCGGTCGCCTGCAGGTGGCCGTTGCGGAGCGGGCAGATCCAGACATCGGTCCAGGCCGGCGGGATCGCCAGCTTGCGGATGCGCTCCAGCTCTCCGGAGTCCTTGACGACCTGCCCCTTGGGGTCGATGTAGCTGAAACCCTTGCCGCGCTGGCGGCGCCGGATGCCCGGCATGTCGTCGGAGACGTAGCGCAGGCCGGCGGCCTTGGCGCTCTCGACGGGGTTGACGAAGACGGCGATGGTGAGACCGGTGTCGAGGCTTGCGGATTCGGCGATCTCTTCGACTACTGCTGCCTGCATGGTCACCTTTGCATGGGGCCTGGAGCCCCTTGTAAGAAATTCAGCATTCCGGCCCGGCTTTCGGGGTCCTGCCCGTTTTCCAGGCCGGACCGGCGCGACAGCCGCGGCAGGTTGCATTGGCCGTGCCCATGGCATGCAACCTGCTTCTTTGCCTCCAGCGTCGACAGGCGTGTGTCTCGCTTCACGCACCCAAGTCATTCAACCCGGCCGCGAGCCACCTGATCCTCGGGGACGTAAGTTTTTCAGGCGAGGGCTTTCATGAGCAGTCAACCCAGTCCGCAGCCTCCGGTCGGGATCCGTCTCGCCGGGCGGTCAAAAGCTGCATCCGTGGCGCCTCCGGGCCGGCTCCTGGTGCTGGCCGAGCGCATCCCGATCTCCCTGACACCGGTGCTGCGGGACCGGCGGGGGGTCTGGATCGGCTGGCCCGGGGTGACGGAGGACGCCCCTGGAGCGCGCGAGGTGCTGGCCGGGGGGATCCAGGAAGGCGGGTTTTCGCTGCGGCCCGTGCCGCTGACGGAGGGGGAGAAGAGGAAGGCCTGCGCGGGCTTCTCGGGCGAGGTGATCGGGCCCCTCTTCCACGACATGCCGCAGGAGTGCAACTTCGACCGCTCCTACTGGCTGGCCTACCGCCAGGTGAACCGGAAGTTCGCCCGCGCCACGGCCAGGGCGCTGTCGCGCGCCGGCGGCGAGGATCTGGTCTGGGTGCAGGGCCACCTGCTGATCCACGTCGCGGCCGAGCTGCGGCGGCTCGGGGTCTCGGCTCGCACGGCGTTCTTCCTGCACGTCCCCTTCCCCGCCCCGGACATGTTCCTGAAGCTCCCCTGGCGCGACCGCCTGTTCGCCGCTCTGCTCGCCTACCGGCAGGTCGGGTTCCAGACGCCGCGCGACCTGGCGAACTTCCTCTCCTGCGTGCGCGTGCTCCTGCCCGGAGCGCGGATCACGCCCCGGGAGGACGGTCTGTGGACGGTGCGGCACGCCGGCGGCCTGGACCTCCAGACCGGCGCCTTCCCCGTCGGCATCGACATCGCGGACGTCGCGGCCCGGATCGCCAGCCCGGAGGTGGAGAAGCGGGCGGCCGGCCTGCGCGCACAGAACCACGGCTGCAAGCTGGTCCTGGGGATCGACCCCCTGGAGCGCTCGCGCGGCATCCCGGAGAAGCTGCGCGCCTTCGCCGAGCTCCTCGCCCGGCGCCCCGAGATCCGGGAGAAGGTCTGTCTCGTGCAGATCGCGGTGCCCAGCCGGGAGTGCCTGCCGCGCCACGAGGCGTTGCGCGCCGAGGTCGAGCGCATGGTGGGCGAGATCAACGGCCGCTTCAGCCGGATGGGCTGGACCCCCGTCCACTATCTCCGCCGCGCGCTCGGGCGGGACGAGCTGCTGGCCCGCCTGCGGGCGGCGGACGTGGCGCTGGTGACGCCGCTCAAGGCGGGCATGGACCTGGACGCCAAGGAGTACTGCGCCGCCAACCTGGACGAGCAGGGCGCGCTCGTCCTCTCCGAGTTCTCCGGAGCCGCCACCCAGCTCGGCGAGGCGGCTCTCACGGTCAATCCGTACAACGCCGAGGCGACGGCCCGCGCGCTGTGGCGCGCGCTGCGCATGCCCGAGGGGGAGAGGACGGCGCGGATGCGCGCCCTGCGCGCCGAGGTCGTCCGGCACGACGTGTCCTGGTGGGCCGGCCGCTTCCTCGCCGCCGCTCTCGACGAGGCTCCAGGGGAGCCGGCGGGCCTGCTCGGTTATCTGTAGGGATCTGTAAAACGCGGTGGCCCGGGGCCGCCGTATTGGAGCTGAAGTATGGTGACTTTATTCTCTGTATCGAATGTCGCTGTCGGGCTCGGCCACCGGACCGAGCCTGCCGCGGAGGAGGGATCGGGAACGTCCATGAGAGCGGTCGAGGAAGCCAAGGAAACGGAAGGCAGGGGACCGGCGGAAGCGAGAGGCCGCTTCGCGCCGGGAATCGTGGTGCTGCGGTCCGGGGAGGCCGGTTTCGCCGATCCCCGGGCCCTGGAGCTGCTCGCCTGCGCGGGCGCGGAAGACCTGGGGCGGCGCTGGAGCGAGGTCCGGCCGCGCCTGGAAGAGGCCGGCGTGCTCGGCCGGACCGGCGGCGGCCCGCCGGCGACGGTGGAGATCCCCGCGCCCGGAGGGGATGCGCGGCGCCTGACCTTCGACCTTCATCAGGAGGGGGATCTCGGCGTGCTGCTCGTCCAGGACGCCGCGGCCGGCGAGTCGCTGCTGGCCGACCTCCGCCTGTCCTCGCTGATGCGCTCGCTGACGCAGATCACCCCGGCGGTGGCGCACGACCTGCGGGCGCCGATCAACGCCATGGTGTTCAACATCGAGGTGCTCAAGGAGACCATCGCCTCGGGCCGCGCCGGCGCCGATCCGGCGATGCGCGACCGCCTGCTGCGCTACGTCGGCGTGCTGCACGACGAGCTCCACCGGCTGCACCACGGCATGGAGACCTTCATCGCCCAGATCTCGCCGCGCGGCGACCGCGACGAGACGCTGGATCTGCGCGAGCCGCTCCAGGAGCTGGCGGAGCTGCTGGTGGGGCCGGCGCGCAAGCAGCAGGTCAAGGTCAGCTCCACGCTGCCCGACGCTCCGGTCATGGCGGACAGCAACCGGTACCTGCTGCGCCAGGCGCTGCTCCACCTGAGCCTGGCCACCCTGGGCACCATCCCGCGCGACGGCACGCTGGAGATCGGCCTGGAGCCGCAGGGCGCAAGGGCGCGGATCCGGCTCTCCGGCACGCCCGGCGCCGCGGGCGGCACGGGCGCGGCGCCGGCGCCCGGCTTCGACATCCGCCCGTCGTCCAAGGGCACCCTGGCCGGGTTGTGGGTGGCGCGGGAGATCCTCGCCGGCCTGGGCGGCGAGGTCCGGGTTCTCGATTCCGGTGAAGGACCTCAGGCATATGAGGTAGAATTGGCCTTCATCCCGGTTTCCGGCTACTTGCAGAGAGAGAAGGAGTAGCGATGCCCCATGCACTAGCGGTTGATGACGATCCCAACTTCCTCTCGGCTCTCGCCGAGCTGATCGAGGGGCAAGGGTTCACCACCAACACCGCTTGCAACCTCCGCGACGCCCGCGCCCAGGTGAGCCACCGGACCCCCGACGTGGCCCTGGTGGACCTCTACCTGCCGGACGGCAGCGGGATCGACCTGCTCAAGGACCTCGAGCTGGGCGCCTCGACCGAGGTGGTGCTGATGACCGGCCACGCCGACGTCGAGAGCGCGGTGCAGGCCCTGCGCCTGGGAGCCAGCGACTACCTGACCAAGCCGCTCGACATCGGCCGCCTGAAGAGCATCCTGGCCAACGTGGCCAGCGTCCAGCCGGCCACGAGCGTGGTCACCCAGGCCGAGGAGACGCAGGAGATCGGCCGCCTCGGGCTGCTGCTGGGAGCCTCCGCGCCGATGCAGTCGCTGTACGAGATGCTCACCCGGGTCGCTCCCACCGAGGCCTCGGTCTTCCTGATCGGCGAGAGCGGCACCGGCAAGGACCTGGCCGCGCAGACGCTGCATCACCTGAGCCGGCGGACCAAGGCGCCGTTCCTCCCCCTGAACTGCGGCGCCATCTCGCCGACCCTCATCGAGAGCGAGCTGTTCGGCCACGAGCGGGGGAGCTTCACCGGCGCGGCGCGGCGGCACAAGGGCTATTTCGAGCGCGCCCACATGGGCACGCTGTTCCTGGACGAGATCACCGAGATGCCCTTCGAGCTGCAGGTCAAGCTCCTGCGGGTGCTCGAGACCGGCACCGTGGCGCGCATCGGCGGCGACCAGCCGGTCGAGGTGGACGTGCGGGTCATCGCCGCGACCAACCGCGATCCGCAGAAGGCGGTCACCGACGGCAAGCTGCGCGAGGACCTCCTCTACCGCCTCCAGGTGTTCCCGATCCACATGCCGCCGCTGCGCGACCGCGGCGACGACGTGACGCTGCTCGCCGACCACTTCCTGGGCCAGCTCAACGAGCGGCACGGGACGGCCAAGCGCTTCTCCGAGGACTCCATGGAGCGCCTGCGCAACCACACCTGGCCGGGCAACGTGCGCGAGCTCAAGAACATCGTCCACCGCGCGTTCATCATGGCGGACCAGGAGATCACCCCGCGCTGCCTGCCGCGCGAGGTGGGGGGCGAGTCCGGGATCGTGCGCAGCCTGCACTTCCAGGTCGGCGCCTCGATCGAGGACGTCGAGCGCCGCCTGATCATGGCGACGCTGGAGGCCTACGGCGGCAACAAGCGCAAGACGGCCGACGTCCTGGGCGTCAGCCTGAAGACGCTCTACAACCGGCTGAACGCCTATCGGGTGGAGTGAGGGGTAGGAAAAACACCATACGGCCCGGGAACCGACGATTTGATCCAAAAGGTCCCCCTTGAGGAGTCCTGCGGGAGGTTGTATACTCCCGTCCCGTCCGACGACTCGGCTGTCACGGAAACCGAGACCCATGGCATAGATTCTGCTATCTGGCATTGGGTGAGTCCGATCACGGACCACGGAATCACGTGACAAGCGAGAGGAGGAGGACACAATGAATCACAAGATGTCGCGGTTTTGGGTCGTCTGCATGGTGCTGGCGGCGATTTTCGCGTTGAGCGCCTGCAGCTCTACGAAGTCACCGGGATCGCAGGTCGATGACGCTGCGATCACTTCGTCCATCAAGGCGAAGTTCGCGGCGGATGGGGACATCAACCCGTTCAACATCGACGTGGACACGAACGAGGGTGTGGTGACGCTTCAGGGGAGAGTTGAGAAAGAGGAGGCTCGGACGAAAGCCGAGCAGATCGCACGCGAGCAGGATGGCGTGACGAGGGTCATCAACCTGGTCAAGGTGGGCGACCAGACGTAGGGGCGCCCTGTCGTCCTTTTCATTTAGTCTTTAACAAGGGAGAAACAGAAATGAAGAAGCTGTTCGTTCACCTGTCTGTGCTGTGCCTGCTGGCGGCCTTGATGGTTCCGATGGTCGGCTGCAAGGGGAATGAGACGGAGGTCGACGACACCGCGACCACCGGGATGGAAGAGCCCTCCACGACCACCATGGAATCGATGGGGACTGACATGGGCACCGGCATGGAGCCCATCGGCACCGACATGGGCACCACGGAGCCCATGGGCACCGAGATGACCCCGCCGCCGGCCCAGTAAGTAAGCCCTAACAGAGTCGAAGCAAAGAGAGGGGCGCCTCGTTCGCGGGGCGTCTCTTTCTCTTTTTGCGTGTAAAAACTGCCCCTCACCCCCCGGCCCCCTCTCCCGGTGACGGGAGAGGGGGTCAGGGGGTGAGGGCCCGCAGAAACTCCCCCGCCGCCGCCCGGAACGCGTCGGTCCACTCGTGTCCGCCCTCGTAGGCCAGGGGACGGACGTCGACGCCTTTGCGGCGAAGCATCTCGACGTCTCGCTGCATCTTCTCGGCGGTGTACCACTCCTCGCGGATGCCGCCGCCGAGGAGGACCGGCGGGAAGCCGGCGAGGGCGCGCGCCTCCAGCTCGGGCGGAACATCGCCGCCGAGGACGATCACTCCATGACAGTCGTGCCCGCTGGCCGCGGCGGCGCGGTAGGCCATGGCCGCGCCCTGGGAGAAGCCGGCGTAGACGAGGCGGTCCGAGACCGGGAGGGTGCGCCGGATCTCGGCGACGACGCCGGCCACGTAGCGGATGTTGTCGTGGATGGCGAGCTCGCGGTCCTGCCTGGTCATCCAACTGGCGATCACCTCGCCCGTCCGGTTGTAGAAAGGGTGCAGGGCCTGCACGGCGCAGAGAGCCCACTCGGAGGCGCCGGGGATGCGGCGCAGCTCGTCGAGATGACGGTCGGCGGTCTCGCCGTAGCCGTGGAAGCCGACGAGGAGAGGGCGGCCTTGCGGATCGGGCGGCGTCTCCAGGAGGAAGCGGCCGTGGACGAGGGCCGCGATCTGCCGCTCCACCCTCTCGGGCATCAGGCCCGCCGCCTCTCGGCCTTGCGGCGCAGCGGCGCGGAGAGCTCGCGCACCCGCTCCTCCAGGAGCGCGGGGAGGTCGGGGTGCTCCAGGTTCTCCTCGATCAGCCGTACGAACGCGCTCCCCACCACCACGCCGTCGGCCACCTCCCCCACCTGGGCCACCTGGGCGGGCGAGGAGAGGCCGAAGCCGACCGCGACCGGGAGGTCGAGCCGCTTGCGCAGGCGCTTGACGTCTTTCATCAGGTCACCCTGCAGGGCCGAGCGCTCGCCGGTGACGCCGGTGCGCGACACGTAGTAGACGAAGCCGCTGGAGGCCGCGCCCACCTTGCCGATCCGCTCGCGGGTGCTGGTCGGCGAGAGCAGGAAGATGCTGTCCAGCCCCTGCTCGCGCAGGGCCGGCACCAGCTCCCGCTCCCCCTCCTCCGGCGGCAGGTCGACGCAGAGCACGCCGTCGACGCCCGAGGCCGCGGCCTGCTCGGCGAAGCGCTCGATGCCGCGGGCGTGGATCGGGTTGAAATAGGTGAAGAGGACGATCGGGACGCTCAGCCGGTCGCGGTGGCGGGCGATCAGCTCCAGCACGCCGGAGAGCTTGGTGCCGGCGCGCAGGGCGCGCACGGCCGCCTGCTGGTTGGTCGGCCCGTCGGCGATCGGATCGCTGAACGGCATGCCCAGCTCGATGATGTCGGCCCCGCCGGCGGCGAGGGCTTCGACGAACGCGGCGGTCCTCTCGAGGCTCGGATCGCCGGCCATCAGGAAGGGGATGAACGCCGCGCGGTCCTCGGCGGCGCAACGGGCGAAGACGTCGTCGATCGCGGTCATCTCTTGTCTCCGGAAGCGGCCGCCCGCAGGCGGTCGTAATCCATCACCGATTCCACGTCCTTGTCGCCGCGGCCCGACAGGTTCACCAGGACGATCCGCTTGGGCGACAGCCGCGGAGCGTGCTTGACGGTCTCGGCGACGGCGTGCGCGCTCTCCAGCGCGGGGAGGATCCCCTCGGTGCGCGCCAGCATGTGGAAGGCCTGGATGGCCTCGTCGTCGGTGACGGAGGTGTATTCGACCCGGCCCTCCTGCTGCAGCCAGACGTGCTCGGGGCCGATGGCCGGGTAGTCGAGGCCGGCCGACACCGAGTGGGTCTCGGAGATCTGCCCCTCGTCGTCCTGGAGCACCAGGGTGCGCGTGCCGTGGAGGACGCCCATGCGGCCGCCCGAGAAGCGGGCCGCGTGCTCGCCGAGCCGCTTGCCCCGGCCGCCGGCCTCGACGCCGATCAGGCGCACCCGGGTGTCCTCCAGGAAGGCGGTGAAGAGGCCGATCGAGTTGCTGCCGCCGCCCACGCAGGCGACCGCGAGGTCGGGCGCGTCGGTGCCGGCCTGGCGCTTGAGCTGGAGGCGGGCCTCGTCGCCGATGACGCGGTGGAAGTCGCGCACCATGCGCGGGTAGGGATCGGGGCCGAGCACCGAGCCGAGCACGTAGTGGGTCGTGCGCACGTGGGTGACCCAGTCGCGCAGCGCCTCGTTGATGGCGTCCTTGAGCGTGCGGCTGCCCGAGTCCACGGGCACGACCTCGGCGCCCAGCAGGCGCATGCGGTCGACGTTCAGCCGCTGCCGGCGCATGTCCTCGCTGCCCATGTAGACGGTGCAGGTGAGGCCGAGGAAGGCCGCGGCCGTGGCGGTCGCCACGCCGTGCTGGCCGGCGCCGGTCTCGGCGATGACCCGCTCCTTCTCCATCTCGCGCGCCAGCAGGCACTGGCCCACGGCGTTGTTGATCTTGTGTGCGCCCGTGTGCAGCAGGTCCTCGCGCTTAAGGAAGACCCGCGCGCCGCCGAGCTCCTCGCTCAGCCGCTGGGCGTAGTAGAGAGGCGTGGGCCGCCCCACGTAGTCGCGCAACACCTCGTCGAGCCGCCGCTGGAACGACCGGCTCTTCCCGGCGCGGTCGTAGGCGCGGATCAGCTCCTCGAGGGGCGTCATCAGGGTCTCGGGGACGAAGCGCCCGCCGAAGGCTCCGAAGTAGCCCTCCGGATCAGGGCGAGGGCGTTGCCTGCGCATTCCGTACCTCCTGAAAGAGCCGCAGCAGCAGCTCGGGATCCTTGATGCCGGGAGCCGACTCCACGCGCGAGCAGATGTCGACGGCGAAGGGCCGGCTGGCCTCGACGGCCTGGCGGACGTTGTCCGGTCCGAGGCCGCCGGCCAGGAAGACGCGCCGCCCGGCGAGGCCGTGGACCATCCGGGCGACCGATCCGTAGCTCCAGGCGGCGCCGGTGCCCCCATAGAGCGAGCCATGGGGAGCGTCGAAGAGCAGCCCCCAGGCGCCGCGGTACGCCGCCAGCGCCTCCGGTCCCGGATCGCCGCCGGTGCGGAAGGCCTTGATGGCCCGCTCCGCGAATGGGGCCACCGCCTCCGGTCCCTCGTCACCGCTGAGCTGCACCAGGTCGAGCCCGACGCTCTCGGCGATCGCCTCGATCTCGGCCGGCGAGGCGTTGACGAACACCCCCACCAGGGTCACCCGCCCGCGCACCGCGTCCGCGATCTCCCGCGCCCGGCCCGGGCTCACGTACCGCGGGCTGCGCGGATAGAAGTTTAACCCGAGGAAATCGGCGCCCAGGTCCACGGCCAGGACGGCGTTCTCGGCGTCGGCCACGCCGCAGACTTTTACGCGGACGCGATCACACATGGTGGACGGCCCCCGTCAATTCGCGCAATTTGGCCCCCGGGTCGTCCGCCAGCAGCAGCGACTCGCCGATGAGGAAGGCGTCGAAGCCGCTGTCGCGCAGGAGGAGGACGTCGAGGGCGTCGCGGATGCCGCTCTCGGCCACCTTGAAGGCCTCGGCCGGGAGGCCGGGCAGCAGGGAGATCGAATTCTGCAGGTCGACGTCGAACGTGCGGAGGTTCCGGTTGTTGACGCCGACCAGCTCCCAGGGCTCGCCGAGGAGCTTGCCGATGTCGTCCGTGTCGTGCGTCTCGACCAGGGGGACCAGGCCGAGGCCGCGGGCGAGCCGGGCGTAGCGGGCCATCTCCTCCGCCTCCAGCAGGGCCGCGATCAGCAGGACGGCGTCCGCTCCCGCCTCCCTGGCCCAGACGAGCTGGAGCGGATCGACCACGAAGTCCTTGGCGATGGCAGGCAGCCCCGAGGCCTCGCGGCAGAGCGCCAGCAGGTCGTAGCCGCCGTGGAAGAAATCGGGCTCGACCACGACCGACAGGCAGGCGGCGCCGTTGGCCGCATAGGTCTGCGCCTGCTCCACCGGATCGACCTTGCCGTGCAGGCTGCCGAGGCGGGGGGAGCCCATCTTGACCTCCGCGATGATCGCCGGGAGCGCCGGCGTCCGCTCGCGTTTCTTGCGCGCCAGGGCGGCGAGAAAGGCGTTGTCGGCCGGCGTGCGCGGCCGGCCCTCCTCCAGCTCGCCGGCCCCGCCGCTCCGGGCGGCCGCCTCGGCGACCCTGGCCTTCCGGCGCTCGGCGATACGGACGAGGACGTCGGGGACGCTCAAGCCCTCACCCTCCTGCCGGTCCGGCGAGAACCCTCACCCCCTGGCCCCCTCTCCCATCCGCACTCCCGCCGCCCGGGAGAGGGGGAAAAGCTCTCTATCTTCCTCCCCCCTCTCCCGGGTGGGAGTGAGTGCGGGTGGGAGAGGGGGGCCGGGGGGGTGAGGGTCATCCCAGGAACCCCTTCAGCTCGTCGAGCTTCCTCGCCCCCGCGCCCGCGGCGAGGGCGTCGCGAGCGATCCCGTACCCCTCCTCCAGGCTCGGCGCCATGCCGGAGACGTAGAGGGCGGCGCCGGCGTTGAGGGCCGTGACGTCGGCGAGCGGTCCCTGCTCCCCTTCCAGGACGCGGCGCATCATGACGGCGTTCTCCTCGGGACCGCCGCCGGCCAGCTCCTGAAGGGTGGCGCGGCGGAGGCCGAAGCGCTCGGGCTCCAGGTAATAGGTGCGGACCTCGCCGTCGCGCACCTCGCTGACGTGCGTGGGGCCGGTCGTGGTGATCTCGTCCAGGCCGTCGCTGCCGTGGACCACCAGGGCGTGCTCGGCCCCGAGGTCGCGCAGCACGCAGCCGATCACCTCCACCAGGCTCTCGGCGTAGACCCCCATGACCTGGCGGCGGGCGCCGGCCGGGTTGGTCAGCGGGCCGAGGACGTTGAAGATGGTCCGCATGCCCAGCTCGCGGCGCACCGGCATGACCTCGCGCATGGCGGGGTGGAGCAGCGGCGCGAAGAGGAAGGTGATGCCCACGGTGTCGAGCGCCTGGCCGGCGGTCTCGGGAGCGATCTCGATCTTCACGCCGAGCGCGGCGAGCACATCGGCGCTCCCCGACCGGCTGGAGACCGAGCGGTTGCCGTGCTTGGCGATAGGCACTCCGGCCGCGGCGGCGACCAGGGCCGAAGCGGTCGAGATGTTGAAAGTGCCCCGGCCGTCGCCGCCCGTGCCGCAGGTGTCCACCAGGTCCCTGGAGGTGTGGGGGATGGGGACGGAGCGGCGGCGCATGGCGGTCGCGGCGCCCGCGATCTCCGAGACCACCTCTCCCTTCATGCGCAGGGCGACCAGCAGCGCGGCCTTGATCGGATCGCTGACCATGCCGTCCATCAGCGCGCCGAAGAGCTCCTCGGTCTCCTCGCGCGTGAGGCTCTCCCCGGCGGCCAGGCGCCAGAGCGCTTCCTTCGGCTCAGGCACAGGCCTTCGCCTCCTCCCGCGAACGGTGGCAGAGCGCGAGGAAGTTGCCGAGGAGGCGCGGCCCTGAGCCGGTCAGCACGGACTCCGGGTGGAACTGCACGCCCCAGTACGGCAGCGTCCGGTGGCGCAGGCCCATGAGCGTGCCGTCCTCGCTCCAGGCGAGCGGCTCCAGCTCGGCCGTCAGCGTGGGCTCCTTGACCTCCAGGCTGTGGTAGCGGGTCGCCTCGAACGGGTTGGGCAGCCCGGCGAAGACCGCCTCGTCGGTGTGGCGGACCATGGAGGTCTTGCCGTGCATCTGCCGCGGCGCCCGGTCGCAGACCGCGCCGAAAGCGACGCCGAGCGCCTGGTGGCCGAGGCAGACCCCGAGCAGCGGGATCTCGGCCTGGAGGCGGAGCAGGTCGAGGCAGACCCCGGCGTCCTCGGGCCGGCCGGGGCCGGGCGAGAGCACGACGCCGTCGGGCCGGCGGGACAACATGGCCTCGGCGCTCTCCGCGTCGTTGCGCAGCACCAGGATGTCGGCGCCGGCCGCGGTCAGCATCTGGACCAGGTTGTAGGTGAACGAGTCGTAGTTGTCCACCATCAGGATCACGAGAATTCCTCCAGCTCTTCGGCGAGAGCGACCGCCGCGAGCAGCGCCGCCGCCTTGTTTTCGGTCTCCCGCTCCTCCGACTCGGGGTCGGAATCGGCCACGATGCCGGCCCCGGCGGTCACCGAGGTCCGGTCCTTCTCGACCACCAGCGTGCGGATCGCGATGCAGGTGTCCACGTCCCCCGAGTACGAGAGGTATCCGACGGCGCCGGCGTAGGGGCCGCGGCTCTCCGGCTCCAGCTCGTCGATGATCTCCATGGCGCGGATCTTGGGCGCGCCCGAGACCGTGCCGGCCGGGAAGCAGGAGAGGAACGCGTCGAGGGGGTCCTTGCCATGCTCCAGCTCGGCGTCGACGCTGGAGACCAGGTGCATGACGTGGCTGTAGCGCTCGATCTCCATGAAGGTCGCCACCCGCACGCTGCCGGCCGTGGCCACGCGGCCGAGGTCGTTGCGCCCGAGGTCGACCAGCATGACGTGCTCGGCCCGCTCCTTGGGATCGGCCAGCAGGTCCTCGGCGAGCCGCTTGTCCCCCTCGGCGTCCATGCCGCGCGGCCGGGTGCCGGCGATCGGCCGGGTCTCGATGCGCCGGCCCTGCTTGCGCACCAGCATCTCGGGCGAGGCGCCGACCAGCGACACGTCCGGCGATTCGAACAGCACCATGTACGGGCTCGGATTGACCATGCGGATGGCGCGGTAGAGCGCCAGCGGCTCGATGCGCCGGGGCACGGTCCAGCGGCGCGCCAGCACGACCTGGAAGATGTCGCCCGCGGCGATGTGCTCCTTGGCCGCGAGCACGGCCTTGCGGAAGCTGGCGCCGTCGAGGCTGGGCGGCTCGGTCTTCACCGGGGCCGGCGTGTAGCCGGGCATGGCCACGCCGCCGCTCCCTCCCTCGGCGGTCAGCAGCCGGGAGAGGCGGGAGAGCTGGCGCTCGGCGGCCACGACCCCGACCTCCCCCTCGATCTCGTTGGCGATGGCGAGCACCCGCTGGTGGGCGTGGTCGAAGATGACCAGCGTGTCGAAGCGGGCGAGCAGCGCGACCGGCAGGCCGTAGCGGTCCTTGGGCCGGTCCGGCAGCCGCTCGACCATGCGGATCAGGTCGTAGCCGAAATAGCCGACCAGGCCGCCGGTGAAGGGGATCGGCCCCTGCTCGGCCGAGACGCTGCGGATGACCTCGTGCAGGGCGTCGAGCGGCGCGCCCGGCAGGTTCTTCCGCCGGCCGCCGCGCTCGACCTCCAGGCGGTCGGGGTAGAGGCGGTAGATCTCCCGCGGGCCGGCGCCCAGGAAGCTGAAGCGGGACACCTGCTCGCCGCCCGACACGCTCTCGAAGAGAAAGCGGTGGGGCGAGATCTTGGCGAGCCGCCGGTAGACTCCCAGAGGGGTCAGGCTGTCGGCAAGGAACTCCCGGATATGCGGTACCGCACGGCGCGGACGCACGTTTCCCTCCTTCAACACATCATCAGAAATCAAATCAGATACCACAAGTACGCTCTCCTAGAGTGTCATGGGCGGCTGAAACCGTGTCGCCGGATCAGCTCTTCGCCGATCTCCTCCGCACCGATGCCGCTCGCCTGGAGGAGCACCAGCAGGTGATACAGGAGATCGGCGGCCTCGCCGACCAGGGCGGAGCGGCGCCCGCCCTCCTCGCCTTTGCCTTCCAGGGCGACCGCCGCGATGGCGGTCTCGACCCCCTCCTCCCCCACCTTCTGGGCGACGCGCTCGATCCCCTGAGCCAGCAGGCGCGCCGTGTAGCTCGTCTCGGGATCGGCGCCGCGCCGCGATTCCAGGACCGCCGCCAGCCACCCCAGCTCCAGCCGGGCGGGGTTGGGCTCGAAGCAGGTCCGGGTGCCGCGGTGGCAGGCGGGCCCGGCCGGCCGTGCCCGTACCAGCAGGGCGTCGCCGTCGCAATCCGCGACCATCTCGACCAGCTCCAGTGTATTGCCGGAGGTCTCCCCCTTGCGCCAGAGCGACTGCCGCGAGCGGCTCCAGAAGTGGACCTGGCCGGTGGAGAGAGTCAGGTCGATCGCCTCCTGATTGGCGTAGGCGAGCATGAGGACGGCTCCGGTGGCGACGTCCTGGACGATGACGGGGACAAGTCCGCGATTGTCGAAGCGGAGGGCCCCCACCCGGTCCTCACCCCCCTGGCCCCCCTCTCCCATCGCCCTCCCCCCTACCGGGAGAGGGGGGAAAGGAGTGTTTTTCTCAGGTCTTTCTCCCCCCTCTCCCGGGGGCAGGGGGGGCGATGGGAGAGGGGGGCCGGGGGGGTGAGGAGGGCGGGGGGCCGGCCGCACTGGGAATCCCGCGGAAGAAAGCGCCCTTTTCACCTCCCCCACCGTATACGTCCCCTCATGAAAAATCGACGCCGCCAGCACCGCCGCGGCCCCGGCCCCCAGGGCCTGGGCGAGGTGCTCGGGCCTGCCCGCGCCTCCTGAGGCGATCACCGGGACCTCGACGGCGCGGGTCACCTCGGCGAGCAGGTCGAGGTCGTAGCCTCCCTGGGTGCCGTCGCGGTCGATGCTGGTGAGCAGGATCTCGCCCGCGCCGCGCTCCACGCCTTCGCGGATCCAGGCCAGGGCGTCCAGCCCCGTGGGCTTGCGGCCCCCCTGGATCACCACCTCCCAGCCGCCGTCGCGGCGGCGGGCGTCCACCGAGAGGACCACGCACTGGCTGCCGAAGCGGCGGGCCAGCTCGCCGATCAGCTCCGGCCGCTGCACGGCGGCCGAGTTGATGCCGACCTTGTCGGCCCCGGCGAGGAGAAGCCGCCGGGCGTCCTCCTCGCCGCGCACGCCGCCGCCGACGGTCAGCGGGATGAACACCCGCTCGGCCGTCCGCCGCACCCAATCCAGATCCGTGTCGCGCCCTTCGGGAGCCGCGCCGATGTCCAGGAAGACGATCTCGTCCGCGCCCTGCCCGGCATAGCGCAGCGCGCTTTCGGCGGGGTCTCCCTGGTCCCGGAGGTCCTGGAAGCGGACCCCTTTCACGACCCGGCCGGCGGAGACGTCCAGGCAGGGGATCACGCGGCGGGCGAGGTTCGTCTTCATGACTTGAAGACTCCCAGGGCGTCGGCCACGGTGAAGGCGCCTTCGTAGATCGCCCGGCCGACGATCACGCCCGCGATCTCCGGGGTCTTCCGGGCCGTCCTCAGGTCGTCCAGGCTGCGCACCCCTCCCGAGAGGAGGGCGGGGAGTCCTGAATCCGTCGCCACCTGGACCGTCAATTCGAAGTTGGGGCCGGTCAGCATGCCGTCGCGCTCCACGTCGGTCACCAGGATCGCCGGACAGGGGGCTCCCTTCAGGCCCGCGCAGAGGTCGCCGGGCGATCGCCGCGCCCCTTCCGTCCAGCCCGCGACGCGCACCTCACCCCGCTCCACGTCGAGAGCGGGCACGAGCCGCGCCGGGAGCTCCTCGGCCATCTCGCGAAAGAGGTCCGGGTCGCGGGCCACCAGAGAGCCGATCACCACGCGGTCACAGCCGGCGTCGAGCGCCCAGAGGACCGCGTCGCGGTCACGCAGGCCGCCGCCGAGCTGCACGGGCATCCGCGCGGCCAGCTTGCGGAGGAGGTCGCGCTGCGGCGGCTCGCCGAAGGCGGCGTCGAGGTCCACGACGTGGACGCGGCGGACTCCGAGGCCTGAATACGTGCCGAGGAGGGCGAGCGGATCCTCGGCGTAGACCGTCTCCCGGGAGGCGTCCCCCTGGCGGAGGCGGACGGCGCGACCGCGCCGCAGGTCAATGGCCGGCAGCAGATCCGTCATGAGCCATCCTCAGGAAATTGTCGAGCAGCCGCAGCCCAACCTCGCCGCTGCGCTCCGGGTGGAACTGAGTGCCCATCACCCGCTCCTTGCCGGCGACGGCCGGAAAGACGCGGCCGTGAGTGCAGCGCGCCAGGCACAGCTCGTCGGGCATCCCTTCGGGGGCGTAGCTGTGGACGAAGTAGACATAGTCCGCGAGCCCTTCGACCAGGGGGTGGCCGGCGAGGTCGTGCAGGAGGTTCCAGCCGATGTGCGGCACCGGCACTCCCTGAGGGAGGCGCGTGACACGACCGGGCAGGAGCCCCAGGCCGTCCACCTCGCGGAACTCCTCGCCCGACTCGAAAAGGAGCTGGAAGCCGACGCAGATCCCGAGCAGGTACGCCCCCTGGTCGAGCGCCGCGTGGAGGGCCTTCTCCATCTCCCCGCGCAGAGCCTCGCGCGGCGGCGCGAAGGCTCCGACGCCCGGCAGCAGCAGGCAGCGCCCCTGCGCCACCCGGCCGGGGTCCAGGGTGATTTCCGCGCCGGCGCCGATGCGCTCCAGGGCGCGGACCAGGTTGCCCAGGTTGCCGACTCCGGCGTCGATGACGAGGACGCGGCTCATGCGGAGAGCGTCCCCTTGGTGCTCGGCACCTCGGCGGCGCCGGAGCGCATGGCCACGGCTTGGCGGAGCGCCAGCGCCACGGCCTTGAAGGCGGCCTCGGCGGCGTGATGGCCGTTGCGGGCGGCCAGGATGTCCAGATGCAGCGTCAGCCGGCCGCGGTCGGCCATCGCCTGGAAGAAGTCGGCGACCAGGGTGAGCGGGAAGTCCGGAGTCACCCACCCGGCGGCCACCTCGCGGGGAGCGCTGTAGGAGAAGGTCCCGCGGCCCGAGAGATCGACCACCGCCCGGGCCAGAGCCTCGTCGAGAGGAGCGTAGGCGTGAGCGAAGCGGACGATCCCCCGCCGCTCCCCCAGCGCCTCGGCCAGCGCCTCGCCGAAGGCGATCCCCACGTCCTCGACCGTGTGGTGGAGGTCGACGTGCGTATCGCCGGTCGCTTCCAGCTCCATTCCGATTCCGGCGTGCGTGACCAGAGCCTGGAGCATGTGGCCGAAGAATCCGTTGGGCACGTCGATCTGGCGGTCTCCGCCGTCGAGGGAGAGGGCGAGGCGGATTCTCGTTTCTCCGGTCGTCCTCTCGACCGAGCCGTTGCGGCCCCTCACCCCCTGACCCCCTCTCCCATCCCCTCCCTTCCCGCCGGGAGAGGGGGAAAGACCGAGATCCCAACGTTTTTCTCCCCCTCTCCCGGAAGGGTGTGAGGGGGTGGGAGAGGGGGCCGGGGGGTGAGGGGCCCCCTCCCGGATCTCCGCCAACGCCAGATGCGTATCCCTGAGCGCCGCCCCGCTCCCCACCGACACCCGCAGGCATCCGGCCAGCCCTGGATACCCGCTCACGTCGCGGACCAGGATGCCCCGCGCGGCGAGCCCCTGAGCGATTTCCCTGGCGCGTTCCTGGGACCCGCTGCGGATCAGGATGAAATTGGCCTCCGACGGCAACGGCTCCAGCCCCTCCTCGACCAGCATGCGGAGCCACTGCGCCCGGCGCGCCACGATCACCCGGACGCGGCGCTGCGCCTCCTCGTCGGCCTCCAGCACCACGCGGCCGGCAGCCACGGCCGCGTGGCTCAGGTTGTAGGGGAGCTTGACCTTGATCAGCTCGGCGACCAGGCGCGGGTCGGCCATGAGGTAGCCGAGGCGCAGGCCGGCGAGCGACCAGGCCTTGGAGAAAGTGCGGAAGAGGACCAGGTTCGGGTAGCGGGCGAGCAGCGGCCGGTAGTCCCAGCGGCAGAATTCGCCATAGGCGTTGTCGAGCAACAGCGGCGCCTCCAGCCGGTCGAGGTAGTAGGCGATGCGGTCCGGGGACAGCGCGTCGCCCGTCGGGTTGTTCGGCGAGCAGAGGAGCACCGGCCGGCGCGGATCGCGCTCGATCTCGGCCTCGATCTCGTCGGCCTGGAGGCGCAGGTCGTCGCGCGGAGGGAGGAAGCGCGGCACGCCCGCGGCCTTGAGGACGAACGACTTGTAGAGGCCGAAGCTCGGCTCGGCGCCGAGCACCTCGCCGCCGGGCGGCACGAGCGCCGTGAGCGCCACGCCGAGCAGCTCGTTGGAGCCGTTGCCGACCAGGACCCCTTCCCAGGGATGGCCGTGCAGGCGGCCGAGGTCCTGGCGCAGGGCGTCCGCGTGGAAGTCGGGATAGCGGGCCCAGTCCGCCCGCAGGAGCCGCTCGGCGACTCTCCGCTTCAGGCGCCAGGGCAGGTCCCACGGGACTTCGTTCTGGTCCAGCTTGTGCCGGCACGGCCGCAGGTCCAGGTGGTAGGCGCCGAGGCGTCGCAGCTCCGGCCGGACGAAGGTGGACGGATCGATCGATTTGCGGATGCTCATCCCAGCCTCCTCCGGGCCGCCGCGGCGTGGGCGGGAAGCCCCTCGGCGTCGGCCAGAGTCGCGGCGGCGGCCGCACGGTGCGCGGCGGCCGCCGGCGTGAAGCGGATGCGGTGGCTGCGGCGCAGGAAGTCCTCGACGCCCAGCGACGAGGCGAAGCGGGCGCTGCCGCAGGTGGGCAGGACGTGGCTCGGACCGGCGATGTAGTCGCCGAAGACTTCGGGGGTCTGCGGACCGAGGAAGACGGCGCCGGCGGCGTGGATGCGCTCGGCGATCGCCTCCGCCTCCGGACCGACGAGCTGCAGGTGCTCGGGCGCGATCCGGTCGGCAAGATGGGCGGCCTCGTCCATGGTGCCCGCGATCAGGGCCGCTCCGAAGCTGGCGAGCGAGGCCCGGGCGGTCTCGGCGGTGGACAGCTCTCCGAGCTGGCGCTCGACCTCGCGGGCGACCTGTCTGGCGAGCGCCGCGTCGGTGGTGATCAGCACGGCCGCGGCCTTGGGATCGTGCTCCGCCTGGGCCAGGAGGTCGGCGGCCACGTCGGCCGGATCGGCGGAGGAATCCGCCACGATCACCACCTCGCTCGGCCCGGCCAGGCCGTCGATGGCCACGTCTCCCGCGACCAGCTTTTTCGCGGCGGTCACCCAGGCGTTGCCGGGGCCGACGATCTTGTCCACGCGGCGGACGGTCTCCGTACCGTAAGCGAAGGCCGCGACCGCGTGCGCGCCGCCCATTCCCCAGACCTCCCCCACTCCCAGCCGTTCCAGCGTGTAGCGCAGCGCCGGGCTGGACCGGTAGGAGCCCGGCGGCGTGGCCACCGCGATCTCCCCGACGCCGGCCACCCGGGCGGGCACCACCGTCATCACCACGGTCGAGGGGTAGGAGGCCCGGCCTCCCGGCACGTAGACGCCGATCCGGCGCAGCGGCTCGATCCGCTCCTCCAGCTCGACACCGTCTTCCTCCATCCGGTAGCCCGTCCGGGCCTGCGGCGCATGGAAGCGCTCGACCGCGCCGATCGCCCGCTCCAGCGCCTCGGCGAAGCCGGCGGGGAGATCGCCGTGGCCCTGGGACGGCGCGAGCGCGAGGTCCGCCACCGACTCCGCCACGGCGCCGTCCAGCTCGCGGGCGAAGGCGAGCAGGGCGTGGTCACCGCTCCGGCGGACGCTGGAGACGATTTTTTCAGCCCAGCGCAGAGTCCTGGCGTCCAGGACATCCTCGCTCCGGCGGGTCAGCCGCTCGACCATGCGACGGCCGGCGCGGGAGCCGGTCTCGAGGACGGCGAGCGGGCTCACGACACCACCTCCGCGGCCTCCAGCCGGCCGATCCAGTCGTTGAGCAGCGCGCGATGGCGCAGGTACGAGGCCCGGTTGACCACCAGGCAGGCGGCCACCTCGGCGACGGTCTCGATCTCCACGAGGTTGTTCTCGGCGAGGGTGCGGCCGGTCTGGACGATGTCGAGCGCCATCTCGGCGAGGTGGAGGGCCGGAGCCAGCTCGATCGAGCCGGAAAGCCTCACGATCTCGGCTCCCCAGGAGCGCTCGGCCACGACGCGCCGGGCCGTGTTCGGGTACTTGGTCGCCAGCCGCACCTGCCCGCCGGCCGGAGGCAGATCGCGCGCGCGGCCGATCAGCGACATCCGCGACCGCCCCTCGCGCAGCCGCACCGGGACGAGGAGATCGCCGTCCACCTCCGCCAGGACGTCGCTGCCCACGATCCCGCAGTCGGCCACGCCGTGCTCCACGTAGACCGGCAGGTCCCAGTCCTTGAGCGACAGGACCTCGATCCCGTCTTCGGGGAGCTGCGAGAGGAGGCTGCGCCCCGATCCGTCGAAGCGGCGGAGGAGGCCGGCGGCGCGGAACGCGGCCAGAGCCACCTCCAGGTTCCGCCCCTTGGGCAGGGCCAGGCGGATCAAGGCTTAACCTCCTCTGTCTTCTCCTCGGCGACGTGGGCCCTCACCCCCGACCCCTCTCCCGTCACCGGGAGAGGGGCGCCACCACCCGTCCCGTCTTCCTCCCCCCTCTCCCGGTGACGGGAGAAGGGGGACGGGGGGGTGAGGGCCAGCAGCCGCTCCAGGCTGAGCGAGAAACCCACGGCCGGGACCTCGGCCCCGAGGCGGCGGAAGAGGCTGTCGTAGCGCCCGCCGCCGCCGACCGGCAGCGCCCCCGCTCCGGCATAGGCACGGAAGACGACCCCGTCGTAGTACGAGCGGCCTCCGGCCTCGACCGTCAGGCGCGGGTCCAGGCTGTGGCGGGCGAACTCGGCGAGGTCGACGGTCACGCGCGCCGCCGGGAAGATATCGGCCAGCTCGTCGCAGACGGCCAGGAGCGCGCGCAGCCGGCCCGCAGCCTCCGGTCCCAGGTCGTCCGGTCGGTCCGGCAGTCCCGACTCCACGACCGCGAGCAGCCGCGGGCAGGCGCGCCGCACCGGCCCGCGCTCGCGCCGCGCCACGGCCGCCGCCAAGCCGACCGGGTCCTCCACATCGGCGTCGAGCAGCAGCCGGTCGAGCGCGCCGGCGAAGCCCATCACCACCTGGATCTCTTCGGATTCGGTCGGCGCCAGCGCGTCCATGAACAGGAGCAGGATCTCCCGCTCCGCGGCCTCCCCGGCGATCCCCAGCAGCTCGGCCCCGACCTGGTAGAACTCGCGCTGGCGGCCGGCCCTCTCCTCCTCGTAGCGCACCACGTCGCCGCGGTAGTAGACGCGGAGCGGCAGCGGCATCCCGGCCAGGCGGGGGGCGAGCAGGCGGGCCAGCATGGGCGTGAAGTCGGCGCGCAGGGCGAGCTGCTCGCCGTCGCGGTCGATGAAACGGTAGAGCTCGCTGCGGCTCGCCGGAGTGAGCAGCGCCTCGTACGGCTCCAGGTAGTCCAGGATGGGAAGGATCACCTCCGAGTAGCCGGCCCCCTGGAGGAGCGCGACCAGGCGCTCCTCCGTCTTCCGCCGTTGCCGCGCGCTCTCGAACAGGAGAGCCGCGACCCCGGTCGGCAGGGCGGCCGAGATCTTCACCGCGACTCCTCCAGGCCGACGATCCGCAGGGCCGGGCCGAGCGGCATCTCGCGCCCGGTCATCATGCGGAACTGGCCGAGGGCCTGGTACGCCAGCACCTCCCGGCCGTCGATCCCCACGAGCCCTCTCTCTTCCACCGCGCGCAGGAGAGAGGTCGGTCCTTCGCCGTAGACGAGATCTACGATCACCGTTCCAGGGCGGACGCCGTCCAGCGCGAAGGGGAGCGGATCGCTCTCGTGGCGGCCGAGGGAGGTGGCGTTCACCAGCAGGTCGAATTCGGAGGGGCGGAGATCGTCGAGGGGGAGGAAGGGAAGCTTGAGGAGGTCGGCGGCGCGCTGGCCGCGGTCGATGCTCCGGTTGATCAGCGTGACCTGGGCGCCGGCCATCATGAGCCCTTCGGCCGCGGCGCGCCCGGCGCCGCCGGTGCCCACCACGGCGGCGTTGCGCGACGGGAGGTCGATGCCGCGCGCCCGCAGCGGCAGCACCACGCCCTCCGGATCGGTCGCCTCCGCCTCCCAGACTCCCTGGTTGCAGACCAGGGTGTTGGCGGCGCCGATCAGCCCCGCGCGCGGGCTCTCCGCGCCGGCCACGGCGAGCGCGGCCTCCTTGAAGGGCGCGGTGACCGACAGCCCGCGCAGCGGCATCCCGATCTGATCGAGGATCTCGCTCTCCACCACCTCCAGCCAGAATTCGCCGAACGCCTCGACGTGAAAGGGAATGTAGAGGGCGGGGATGCCCAGCGCGCGGTAGGCGGTGTTGTGGAGGCGCGGCGAAAGGGAGTGGAGCACGGGATTGCCGACGACGCCGAAGACCGCCTCGACCGGCCGCAGCTCGGGGAGGCCGTAGTCCTCGATCAGCCGGCCGATCGTGATCTGACCCGGCGCTCCGGGCACCTCTCCCAGCGCGCCGTAGATCACCGGAGCGCCGAGGCGGGGGGCCACGAGACGGGTCCAGGTGCCGATCGGGCCGGCGGCGAAGGAGACGACGTCCGGCCGCTCCAGGCTGTCGAGGAACATCAGCGTCGCCAGCTCCTCGCCGGATTGCGCGGCCGTGGGGATCAGCTTGTAGAGGAAGGCTTCGGTGGCGGCCATCCGCTCGAAAGTCGCCTTGAGCCCGGCCAGGTTGGTGGCCGCGCCGTGCCAGGAGAGGAGCCGCTTCTCGGGAGGGACCGCCTTGAGCACCGGAGCCGACAGATCGCGCATCGCCTCCAGGTCGATCAGGTCATAGCCCGCCGCCGCGTCCATGATCCGGCGCTTGCGGCGTTCGGCCGAGCCCTCCCAGCCGCCCCCCTCGGCCCGGCTGCGCAGCGTGTACAGCAGCTTGCCGGAAAACCGCCGGCGCAGCGGCCCGGGATCGAGGTCGCCGACGAGGTCCCCGCGCACCTCCAGCCAGTCGACGCCCGCGAGCGCCGCTTCCAGACTGTCGTCCGGCGGCGTCGTGAGGGTCGCGACCAGCGTGGCGCGATCTCGCTGTCTCTCCAAAACGAAACCTCCTTCCGGACCCGGAAGGAGGCGACGTGTGGCGGAGGCTGTCTCGTCCCGGGTCCGCGTGCCGGGACGGCGCCCGGCTAGCTCACGGAATGGTGATGCACCGGCCACCAGCCCCAGACAGTCGAGGCGGATTCGAGAGAGCGGCGGTCGGAGGTGAACAGCATCATCCAGTTCCCGTAGGCCAGCGATTACAGCAGGAGGAGAGAGGGACTGTCAAGCGAGGGCCGTAACGTTCCTGCCCCCTCGATCGCCTGTTCCATTGAATCCTGGAGGAAACCCACCATGCCAAACCGAGCGCTTCATCGCATTGTCCTCACCCTGGCCGTCTCCCTCTGCCTGACCGGCCAGCTCTTCGCCCAGACTCTCACCGTCGCCGGCTTCAACGTCGAGAGCGGCGCCGCCAGCGCGCCGGTCATCGCGGAGCAGATCGGCCCCCTGCATGACATCGACGTCTGGGGATTCTCCGAGGTCAAGAATTCCAACGAGGCCCGCATCCTCGCCGAGGGAGCGGCCGACGGCGAGAGCGGCACCTTTCAGAGGATCCTGGGCACGACCGGCGGCGAGGACCGCCTGCTGATCGTCTACAACAGCGACCGCCTGGAGCTGGTGCGCCAGGGGGAGATCCCCGAGCTGAACATCGGCGGCAACGTCCGCGCTCCCCTCTGGGCGCAGCTCCGGGTCAAGCCTTCCGGTCCCGAATTCATCTTCATGGTCAACCACCTCTACCGCGGCAGCACCCCCGGCCGGCACGCCCAGGCCCGCGGGCTCCATGACTGGGCGCTGGCCCAGACGGTCCCGGTGATCGCCACCGGCGACTACAACTTCGACTGGCACTTCCAGACCGGCGACACGAACCACGATAATGGCTACAACCTGATGACCGCGGGGAACGTCTTCACCTGGGTGCGCCCGCCGGCTCCGCTGGTCCCCACGAACTGCAGCCATCACAAGTCGGTCCTCGACTTCGTCTTCGTCTCCGGAGCCGCCCGGAGCTGGCAGGCCGAGAGCGAGATCCTCTTCCCCGAGGACTCCTACTGCCCCGACACCGCGAGCACGAGCGATCACCGTCCCGTGCTGGCGAGGTTCACTCTGGGAGATATTGACGAGGAGGAGACCTCGAAAGAGGAAATCCTGCAGAAGATCCAGGAGCTGGAGCAGAAGCTCGCCGAGCTACGGACGCTGGTCGAAGCCCTCGAGTGCGGCGGCAACCCCTAGCCGGTGAAAAAGGGAGCGGTTGTCCGCTCCCTTTGGAGTGTGATACTACTGATTGGCGTTCGATGTGTTCGTGGAAGCCGTCTGGGTCGGTGGCGCCGGCTCAGGCGGCTTTTCTTCCTTCTTCTTGCGCTTCTCCTCCGGCGGCCGGCGCTGCGGCGGCCGGCGGGGCTGCATGCCGTACTCCGCCAGCTTCTCGCTCCTCAAGCCGTACCGGGTGCGGATGCCGTTGCGAATCCGCGTCAACAGCTCCTGACCCTGCTTGAGGAACCCCTCCAGGTCGCGCGTCGCTTGCTGCACCTGCGCCTTGAACTGGTCCTGGCGCTTCCTGGCGTCTTCGGCGCCTTCCAGCGCGGCGGTCAGCGCCACCGTCGGGTCCGCGAGAAACGCGAGGTCGGCCTCGTTGGCCTTCACCGCGTTCAGCGTGTGCCGGATCTCGGCCATCAGCTCTCCGTTCGTCAAATTGGGCATCAGCGCACCTCCTTTCTACCCCACCACCGCTGCGAAGCGGAGCAGCTCTTCCGAGAAACGGAACGTGCGGTCCCGTCCCGGCGAGCCCTGCAGCGTGATGGTCAGTTGTGTGTCCGCGGGAAGCAGCTCCACCGCCTGGCCGTGGTGGATCGCCAGCTCCAGGACGTACCGCGAGTAGGCGCTCGCCGCCGCGGCCGACTCGAAGCCGAACACCCGCTGCAGCGACCAGCCGCCCCGGACCAGCTGCCAGCCGAGCTGCTGCAGAAGCCGGAGCGCATCCTGCACGCGCTCGGACTTCAGCCGCTCCTCCGCGGAGTCGACTCCGCCCCCCCTGGGCGGACGCTTTCTCTTGCCTTCGTCCGGCTGGACATCGTGAATGGGTACGATCGTTGTCTGTTGCATAGTTGACCTCCTTGGATCAACGCTTCGCGCGCCTCCATGGCGCCGAAGATGAATTTCTCTACCTTCCTGAGAGCGCCCCGAGCCGGCCCAGGCACGCCCGCTGCTCCTCCGGTGCGCCCACCGCCCGGAACACCCGGGCCGCCCGCCACAGCAGGGCCACCGCCTCATGGACCTGACCCTGCGCCTCGCGAAGCCACGCCAGCGTCTGGCAATAGAACGCCCGCTCGAACGAATCCGGCGGCGCCGTCAGCACAACCGCCACCGCCCCCAGAGCCTCCTCCGCCCCGGGCCAGTCGCCGCGCAGCCGCCGGGCGTTGGCCATCAGGCAGAGGGCCAGCGCTTTCAGATCGTTCGCCCGTCCTTCCGCCGCGCCCGGCTCGACCCGCTCGGCCACGGCCAACGCCAGCTCCGCCAGTTCCTCCGACCACCCCGGCTCCTCTGACTGGACACGCAGGCTTTCCTGCACCAGCAGATCCGCGAGCTCAAGACTTCCAAACCCCGCTTGCCGCGCCAGCGTCCAGCGCCGGTCCGCCTCCGCCGACATCAGCTCCTGAAAGAGCCGGCGCGCGACCAGCCACGCCACCAGCTCAGCCGTCTTCTCCTCCTGGCTCATGGGTCTCATGCACAGGCCCTCCTTGGGGGCTCAGCGGCCCCCATTGATTTAGAATGCAACGACCAAGGTTGCACGGATATTGACCGAACGATGCCGTGCGTGTCAAGTCGATTGAATTGTACGGAAGCACTCACTCATGCGTCCAGGGTGAGCTGCACGAAAAGGCGATCCTTTGACTGGAGTGGAAAAAATCGCGATCCGGTCAGGAAAAGCCGGAAGCGCCCGGGCGATCCCCGGGGCCGGCCTCCCTTGGCGAGATACGGGCCGGGGCTCAGCCGGACGTCGAGTCGCCTTCCTGCGACGACCGCAGGATCTCCCGCATGAGCCTTTCGATCTCTTCGAGGCTTGGGCTGGGCTGCGGGGCCGGCAGCCCCGCGATCTCCCGGAGCTTGCCGAGGATCCGGGTGCGCGGGGGCAGCGGGAACGCCACATGAAAGAGCTCCGCCGGAGCCACCCCGAGAACCTCGCAGATCTCGAAGACGTGCCGGGCTTTCAGCTCGATCGTTCCCGCGAACAGCCGGCTCAGGTAGCCGTACGACACCCCGAGCTGCTCCTCCACCTTGCGGTTCGTCGTTCTGCAGACCACCACCATCCACCGCAGCATGTCCAGCAGCTTTTCGACCTGCATTTCCGCCGCCGTCGGCTCCGTCAGGTCCGGCACGTTCTCCCTCCTCGCCGGCGCGTCTTGGGCTCGGGCGGCGACCAGCCGACCGGCTTCCCGGCGACGTAGACCCACACCCAGAGGCGGCGGGCGCGGATGCCGCCCAGCAGCCGCCGCACCTCCTCCTCGCTGTCGCAGAACACCACGGCCAGCGCGTGATCCCGCAGATCCGAAATCACCCGGGCGATCCGGTGCGCATCCTCCAGCTCCCTCAGCGAGTGCGACAGCAGAGACCAGTCCGCCACCTCGTCGTCCGTACGCCGGAACTCCAGCAACACCCACCACGGCCGGCTCGCCAGCGTTTCTTCCAGGAGTCTGCGGAGCCGGAGCGCCTCCATGGTCATGCGAACGGCAGCG
>DASVEF010000171.1:0-11224 GCA_036380715.1 Thermoanaerobaculia bacterium
GGGGTAGACCGGCGCGGCGTGCGCGAACTCGGGGAAGACCACGAGCTTGACCGGCAGGAAGGGGGAGTAGCCCTCGACCGCCTGGGTGGTCATTTCGAGCATCCGGTCCACGTGCCTCTTGATCCCCGAGCGCTCGCCCGGGTTGGCGAAGTCGGTCTGGCAGGCGGCCGCGGCGTAGCGGAGCCTCTGGTCACTGCTCATAGCGCTCTCCTGTCCGGCCGGCATTATGGCGCAGTCGGCCCGGAGGTCTGTTCCGCGCCCTGCGTCCGAACGGGATCTTTCTAGATCCTTTTTGGTCCTCGTACCGCTGTTTTTCCACCGGTCAGCTTGTCATTGGCGACGCTTGTGAAGTAAATTACTAAGCGATTGTAGCGCGAGATCCTGTTGTTGAGCTCGATGACTGAGTGGCCGTTCTGCGCTCCCTTGCCACGTTTCTGAGATCTGTTGGAGGGTCATGGATGTCGGAAGGCAGAGCCTTCGGGGTGGGGTTGGCGGCAGAGGGAAAAACGATCCGATTGGTAATCGCCGATTCTCATCAACTGTTCCGTGAGTGCCTCGCCACCGCTCTGGCGGCGAGCGGCGGGATCGACGTCATTGCCGAGGTGGAGAGCTGCGAGGAGGCGCTTGGCAAGCTCCCGGCCGGGGCCGCCGACGTGCTCTTGCTGGGGCTGGACGGCGACGGAAACGGCGATCCTGATCCGGCGACGGTGCTCGGGCGGTTTCCGCAGCTCAAGCTGCTCCTGCTGGGGCGCGACGATCCGGAGGAGCTGGCTCTCCGCTACCTCGAAGCCGGCGCCAAGGGATACCTCCTCCGCGACCAGTCGCTCCGCGAGCTCCAGGCGGCCATCGAAGCGGTCGCCCGCGGAGAGACGGCCTGCTCGCCGCGCCTCGCCCGTTCGCTGTTCTCGCGCCTGGGCGAGCTCGGGCGCGCCCGGCGGCGCCGGGACCAGCTCGAGCTCTACCAGCTCACCGCCCGGGAAATGGAGATCCTCTGCCTGATCGCCGACGGTCTGAGCAACCATGAGATCGCGCAGCGGCTCTTCCTTTCGGTCCATACGGTCAAGAACCATGTGCACAAGATCCTGGATACGCTCGGCGTTCCCAGCCGCTGGGCCGCGGTGACCTACGCTCTTCAGAAAGGGTGGATCCGCGACCGGCGGCACCTCTCGTGAATCCGTTTTAAATCCCGTGATTCATTGCCGGTCGTGGCGAGCTGGAAGAGAACAAGGGAGGGCCGAGGGGGCGGGAGCGCCCCCCCGGACACGGCCCTCCCATACATGGTGTCAGAGATCGCCGTCACTATCCTGAGCAACGACCGTATCCTCGCCGATGCGATCGAGTCTGTCCTCGCGGAAGCCCTGAGCTTCCAAGTGGTGCCGACACCGGACGCGGACCGGGGGTCGAGCCCTGGGGTGGACGTGGTCCTGATCGACGCGAGCGCCAGCCGCGAGACGGCGCTCGCCCGGACCTGGACGGCCCAGGAGCGGTTCAACGGCGCCCATGTGATCGTGCTGGGACTGGACCGCGAGGACGAGAGCGTCCTCGACTTCATCCAGGCGGGAGCGGCGGGCTACGTGCTCAAGAACGCTTCGCCGGCGACTTTCGTCGAGACGATCCGGGCGGCTCACTCGGGCCAGGCGTTGTGCTCGCCGGCGATCGCGACCGCGGTCCTCGCCAGGATCTCGCGGCTGGCCAGCGAGGATCCGTGCCATGGCGGGATGGCCTGTGAGCAGCTCACCGGGCGTGAGCTGGGCGTCCTCGCGCTGATGGCCCAGGGTCTCGGCAACAAAGAGATCGGCCGCTCCCTGCGCATCACGGTGCAGACCGTGAAGAACCATGTGCACAGCATCCTGGAGAAGCTGGGGGTCCACCGGCGCCGCGAGGCCGTTCGCATCGCCTGCGAACGGGGCCTGCTGGGCAGCGGGCAGGGACCCATGAACCTCTTTTGAACCGCGACTCTCATTGTCCACTGAAGCATGGAGCCCTAGGCTGGCCCCGTGCCCCCTGTCCAGCAGGTCGAGTAGGATGCAGTGGACCCACGGAGGCTCGCAACCGGTGCAGCAGCTCGTCCTCGTCGGACCTCATGACAGCCTGACCCTTCTCCTCGCGGAGCGGCTGGCCGCGAGCGCGGCGGCCGGGGCCTGCCGGGTCGTCCATGGCCCCGGCGGCGCCTATGAGGAGGCGCTCGCCGGAAGCGACGGGGTCGTCTACCGTCCACCGCTCGCGAAGGCCGGCCGGCCGGACCTCGCGGACGCGGAGGCCCTGTTCGGCGCCTGCCGCCGGGCGGTCGAAGCTTCGGGACGGCCGTCGCGGCTGATCCTGCTGTCGAGCGCGGCGGTCCACGACCCGAGCCACCATAATCCCGGCTATCTGCCGGAAGGGCAGCGCCCGCGGGGGACCAACCCGATCGCCCGGGCCTGGCGCGACCTGGAGGATCTCGTCGCGTCGTGCCCGGTGGCGGAGCGGATCGTCCTCCGGCCGGCGCCGGTCCTGACGCGGGACGGCCGGGACTACTTCTCGCGCCTCTTGCGTGGTAAGGCCGCCTTCGTGCCGGCCGGCTACGATCCCGCCCTCCAGCTTCTGAGCCCCGAAGACCTCGCCGAAGCGGTGTGCTGCGCGGTCGAGCGGGGGGAGGGGAAGCCCGGCGTCTATCACGTGGCCCCGGCCGGCGCCGTGCCCGTGCGCGGAGCCCTGCGCTTGGCGGGGGTGCGGCGCCTCGCCGTGGAAGCCGGTCTGCAGCGACCCGTGCGTGCGGTCGCCTCGCGCCTTGGCTGGGCCGATCCCGGCGATCAGCTCGACTATCTGCGCCATTCCTGGACCGTGTCGGGCCGCAAGATCGAGCGCGAGCTCGGGTTCTCCCCGCGCCGGACGAGCGCCGAGGCGGTGCTCGAAGCTTTCGGCGGGGGAGCGCCGGACGGGGTTCCCGGTTTCGACGACTACGGGCTCGACGAGGGGTACATCGCCGCCTACGGGCGCACGCTCTTCCGTTTCCTGCACGACGTCTACTGGCGGATCGAGCACCAGGGGATCGAGAACGTGCCGCGGCAGGGCCGGGTGGTGCTGACCGGCGTCCACCGCGGCTTCATGCCGTGGGACGGGGTGATGGCGCTCCACCTGCTCCGCCGGGAGATCGGCCGCACCCCCCGCTTCCTGATCCACCCCTGCCTGATCAAGTTCCCGTTCCTGGCCAACTACATGACCAAGCTCGGCGGCATTCTGGCGTGCCAGGAGAACGCCGACTGGATCCTGGGGAGGGACGAGATCCTCGGCATGTTCCCCGAGGGGATCGGCGGCGCCTTCACGCCATACCGGGACGCCTACAAGCTGGGCAAGTTCGGCCGCGACGAGTACGTCAAGATGGCGCTGCGCAGCCGCGCGCCCATCGTCCCCTTCGTCACGGTCGGCAGCGCGGAGATCTATCCCATCCTCGCCCGCATCGACTCGAAATTCGTGCGCCGGGTCGCCGAGTGGCCGTACCTGCCGATCACCCCGACCTTCCCGCTCCCGGGCCTGCCGCTCCCCTCCAAATGGCACACCCGCTTCCTGGAGCCGCTCCCGGTGCACGAGCGGTATCCGCCCGAGGCGGCCGAGGACCCGGAAGTGGTGCACGAGATCAGCCGCGAGGTGCGGGCGCGGATGGCGGCGGCGATCCAGGAGATGCTGGGGCGGCGGCGGTCGATCTTCTTTGGATCGGTGTTCGGGAAGGAGGAGGGGAAGAGCGACGAGGGCATGGCGAAGGACGCGGCTTGATGAGCTTCCGGAGCGCCGTCAGCCGCTGCACGGTTGGATCTCTTTTGAACCCCCCAAATGCTTGCGTGCCGGAGGGCCGAGCCCTACTCTGGCATATATCGCGCAAGAACCAAGAGAGCGGATCTCGGCGATGCCGCGGGCCGCGAGGTGATCCACGGGAGGGAAAGGTCTCTTGAAAGCGCTCTGGCTCAATCTCCGCCGCTTGGGCTGGATCGTCCGCGTGCTGGCGGCGCACGCTCTGGCGAACCTGCTGGGTGCGCGGCTGGAGCGCTGGCCCTGGCTGGTGGCGCGCCTGCCGCCAGGGGTGGTGCCCGAGCCCGAGCGGCTGCGGATGATCCTGGAGGATCTGGGAGGAACCTTCCTCAAGCTCGGCCAGATGCTGGCGCTGCAGCCGGACATCCTGTCGCTCGAATACTGCAACGCCCTGTTCAAGCTGCTCGACCGGGTCGAGCCCTTCCCCTACGGGGAGGTCGTGCGGATCTTCCGGGAGGATCTGGGAAAGGCCCCGGAAGAGATCTTCGACTCGATCGAGAGGGAGCCGATCGCCACCGCCTCCATCGGCCAGGTACACGTCGCCCGCCTGGACGGCCGCAAGCTCGCGGTCAAGGTGCAGCGGCCGACGGTGAAGACCGACTTCGCTGGCGACATCCGCCTGATGTCCTCGGCCCTGCGGATGATCCGCGTCCTGCATCTGAAGCCCCTGTACTGGCTGATCGAGCCGCTCTCGGAGTTCGTCGCCTGGACGGCGGAGGAGCTCGACTACTGCAAGGAGGCCCGCTACATGGAGCAGCTCCACATCAATGCCCGCGACAACCGCGCCGAGCGGGTGCCCGAGGTACTGTGGAGCTATACCACCCGCCGGATCCTGGTCACCGAGTTCTTCGACGGGGCGACGCTCCTTGGCTATCTGCGCGCCCGCGAGACGCGGGACGAGCTGACCCTGCGGCGGCTGGAGCTGGCGGGCTTCGAGCCGCAGCGCTTCGCCCGCAACATCATCGAGAACTTCCTGGGCGACGCCTTTCGGCACGGCCTGTTCCACGCCGACCTCCATCCCGCCAACCTCATGATCCTCCACGACAACGTCGTCGGCTACGTCGACTTCGGGATTACCGGGGTGCTCAGCCACTACTCGCGCCGGCACCTGATCAACCTCACGCTCGCCTATACGCGAGCCGATCTCGACGGAATGTGCCAGGCCTTCTTCAAGGTCACGTCGATGGACGCCAGCTCCGATCCCGAAGGCTTCCGCGCGGGTCTGCAGAAGATGTCCGACTCCTGGTACGACCTGCAGGGCCGGGAGCGGCGCCTGCGCAAGAACTTCACTCTGGTAATGCTCGACATGCTGCGCCTGTCGCGCGCCACCAACATCTGGCCGGAACGGGACGTCATCAAGTACATCCGCTCGGCGATTGCCATCGACGGCCTCATCACCCGCTTCGCACCGGGATTCGACGTCGGCCGCTACCTCGCCGCGGTCTGCGGCCGCCATCTCCGCCAGGAGGCCTGGCAGCTCCTCTTCTCCTATGAGCGCATGGTCGAGTGGTCGGCGGCGGCCGGCCATCTGGCAGAGGACGGCGGAGCGCGGGCCGCCCGGTTCCTCGACAAGGTGACCAGCCGCGAGCCGCCGGTCGCGGTGCGCCGCCGCGCGGGCGCGGTCCCTGCCGAGCGGGCGTTCGGCTTCGCGACGATCACCTTCGGCATCGCGCTGCTGATCACGATGACGGGGGAGCGCGCCGCGCTCGGGCTCAACCTGTTCACGGCCGAGCTCCTCGTCGCCGGGGCCGCCCTGGCAATGTTCCTCAACTCTCTGCGCAGGTGCGTCCCGGTTGCGCCTGCCAACCGGAAGGAGACCGCTCATGCGTGAGCTGACGAAGTCAATGCTGAGCTTCTCGTGGGCGATGCCGCTCTTCGGGATGAAACAGATGCTCAACCTCTCCATGCCGCAGGACATGAGCCGTCCCTTCGGCAGCGCGGCGGACGGTTACGGCGCGGTCACCGAGGCGATGCGCAAGGAGATGGGGCCGACCATGCGCGGCCTGTTCGACGTCGGCGACCAGATCCAGCGCGGTCTGGTGGACATGATGTTCAGCGTCTTCAGCTTCCAGGCGTTCGATCCCAACGCTTTGATGCGGATGAGCTCGGACATGATGCAGCGTTCGATGCAAGGCATGCAGCAGGGCATGCCGGGGAGCGCGGGCGCCGCTTTCGGCGGGACGGCAACGACGAGCGCGACAGGCGGTCCGAGCGTGCCCCCGGGGTGGGCTTCGTCGACCCCCAGGACCTGAATCCGAGGAGACGGCCATGCGCGACCTGACCAAATCGGCGCTCAGCCTGTCGTGGGCGATGCCGCTCTATGGCACCCAGCAGCTCCTCAACCTGCTGGCGCCGGCCGGGGAGCGTCAGAAATTCACCGGCGGGCTCGACGCGGTCACCGGCGCCATGGCGGGGCAGCTCGGCGACAACAACTGGCTGAAGCAGCTCTACCAGCTCGGCCAGTGTCTGCAGAACGCCGCGGTGACCATGGGCCCCGGCCTGCTCAGCCCCCAGCTCTTCGACCCCATGATCTGGCTGAACGCCTCCGTCGATGCGGCGCAGCGCTCGGCCGTGACGGCTCGCCTGATCGCAGAGGGCAACGGCGGGCTCGCCTGGGAGGAGATCCGCTTCAAGGGCGAAGTCTTCTGCCTCGTACTGGACGTGGCCAAGCTGATCGGGGTGCCTGCGACCCTGCCGTTCCCCCTCTACGAGCTGCTCGAGCGCTCCTACGCCCTCGGCCCCTTCCGCGCCCTCTGGGCGGTCGAGGGCCTGGGGCACGACTATGGCGACAGCTTCTGGAACCACGGCATGACGCCACACCACATCCTCAACGACGAGCGGACGAGCGCCCTGCCGGACAAGAGCCTGACCATGCTCCACGCCGGCATCGGGCTGTCCATCGCCCAGCACCTCCTGAGCGACGCCACCCCCCAGACCCCGTTCGCACAGGTCTGCGACACGGTGCGCCGGATCGTCGAGCTCGACGTGGACAACTCGCGTCCGGGATACCTCGGGTGCGCCGTCGAGTCGCTCGGTCTGGTGACCCGCACCTTCCACCCTGAGCTGACGCAGACGATCGACCGGGCGGTGCAGGAGGTCTCTCCGGAGAGCCGCGGCTATTTCTGGCATGGCGCAGGCCGGGCGATCTACTTCGGCCCGATCAACTTCCTGCCGGGTTCGGACGGGCTGCTCTTCGAGCAGGTGCGGCAGGAGGCCCCGGACGAGCAGGCCCGCCTCTCCGCCGTGGCCGGCGCGGCCTGGGGCTACACGCTGGTCTCCCAGCGCGATCCGAGCATCCTCGCCGAGCTGCTGATCAGCCCGTACGGGGACGAGTTGGCGCGCGACGGCGCCTTCGCCAATGGCGTGGCCTCCTCGACCGTCATGCGCTTCGACACGACGCCGCACGCGCCGTTCCTCGAGCCCTTCCGCAACTATCAGCCGGATCCGTCGAACCGTCGGCTGGTGGAGCTCTGGGACCGCCTGGTGCGGGGGCCGTTCACGGCGGCGCTCGACGTCTACTACCCGATGATCAAGGCGAGCGGCCGGCTCGGCGAGGTCTTCGAGTACCGCGACCTGCCGGCGTTCGTGGCGCAGCTCCAGCGTGAGGGCCAGGGTGGGAGGGGAGCGGCGTGATCAGCACGCAATCGCGGCGGGCCGGCCGGTCCGAGGCGGAGCGCAGGAGGCGGCGCGAGATCGAGAGGTGCCTCGCCCGCTGGGAGCTGCTGCGCCGCCCGCACCCGCTGTATTCCGGCGCGGGCGGTCCGGCGGGAGCGGGGCTCGGCCGCCGCCTGCGGGGAGTGCTGGAGGAGCTGGGACCGGTCTTCTCGGCGTTCGGCGTGTATCTGGCCTCGCGGATCGATCTAGTGACCGCGAGCGACGCTCTCGAGCTGGCCGCCATCCCGGACCGGACGATGCCGCTGCCGGCCGCTGCGGTCAGCGAGCGGATCGCGGCCGAGCTCGGCCATGCCGCCGGCGATCGCTTCGCCGTGCTGGAGGAAGCGCCCTGCGAGTCGCGGCTGCTGGTGCAGATGCACGCGGCGCGGCTGACCAGCGGCGAGCCGGTTTTCGTGCACTTGGTCCGCCCGGAAGCGGGCGAGGAGGTCGAGTTGGAGCTCGAGCTGCTCCCCAGCCTTGCCGAGGCCCTCGCCGTCCAAGGCTGGCCCGAGGCCGCCCTCGGGGAAGCGGTCGATGATTTCCGCCGGGACCTCCTTCAGCAGACCGATCTGCTCGCCGCGGCCCGATCGCTGGAGCTGCTCGCCGGCGACGCAGCGACCTGCGGCCGGCTGGTGGCGCCTCGCGTGTACCGCGAGCTGACGACCTCGCGGCTGCTCATCGTCGCAGACGTGGGGGGAGTCCCGCTCGGCGCAGCGGTGCGGATGGGCGCCTCCAGACCTTGGGACCCGGCGGGCGATCCCCGCGAGCTCGCCCGCAGCCTGTGCTTCGTCTGGCTCCACCAGGCCTTGATGGGCCGCGCGTTTCCCGTCGAGCTCCGCGGTGACCTACGGGTGCTGCCGGATGGACGGATCGCCCTGCCGACCACCGGCCTCGCGCTCCCTCCGGTCACCGTGCAGGCCAACCTGCGGGCTTTCGTGATCGCGGTGGCGACCCGCGAGCCGGACGAGGCCTGCACCTGCCTGCTGCGCGAGCTGGCTGCGGCGGATGATGCGCTCCCCGAGGAGCAGCTCCGGCTACACCTGCGTCAGATCGTCCCCTTCCGAGACGGCGCCTGGAGCGCCAGCGGGGAGAGCCTGGCCGAGCACCTTTTTGTCTATGCGCGGATCGCGCGCGCCAGCGGCTACCGGCCGCGCTTCCATCTCCTGGCCTTCTACCGTGGGCTCTTCGCGGCCGCCGCCGCGGCGCGGCGGCTGGCCCCGGAGCGGGACTCGCTCTACGACGGGCTGCAGGAGCTGCGCGTGCTGACGAGCTTCTCGCAGGTGCACGATGCGATCAGTCCCGGCGGGTGGAGCGGCCAGCTCGACCGCTACGCCGCCCTGATGGCGGCCCTGCCGCAGCGGCTCGACGAGCTCCTGACCCTGGCTGCCGAAGGAGGTGTGCGCCCGGCGGCAGAGACAGCGCCTCCGCGCCGCGCGGAGAGCCCGCATCTGGTGCTCGCCGCCTCACTGCTGGTGCTGGCGGCGTCGGCCCTGCTGTTGCACCACTTCGTGCAGGCAGGCGCTCTCGCCGGTCGGGGAGAGACGATCGCCGCGACGCTCTTCCTGGCCGTGGGCGGCATTCTGCTGTGGAATATGGCCCGGTCCCGGTGAGCGAGGCGCCGAACGACAAGTCGCGGACCGGTGAGGAGGTGCAAAGGTGATGATGCAGATGCTCGGCCAGATGATGTGGTTGCCCGTTTCGATGCTCACCGGCTGGATGAACCTGCTCGCCATGGCGATGCGGGGCATGCAGCCACCCGGCGGGCACGGTGCTGAGCGCGCCATCTGGGCTGGAAACGCTCCGGGTACGGGATTCCCGGGGGCTGGAACGTATATCGACAACCAATGGGCGCAGGGGGACGGCGCCACCAAGCCAGGTAAGGAGGAACGAAAAATGTCGGATTGCTGCTGCGACCACGATCACCACCACGAAGTCAAGCTGGTGGAGTACACGATCGTCTCGATCAAACGTTGCGACGAGAGGATCATCACCAAGGGCGAGATCATCTACTCGGACGACATGAGCGACGAGTCCTTCGCCACCTGGGTCGTCGCGCTGTACCTGAACGAGAATCCGAACTCGATCCCGCACGACGAGAAGAGGTATCTCCGGGTCTACCACCACGTCCTGGAGTCGTGGCCGCGTCCGGAGAAGGACTGCTGTGACGACCGGCAGATCGACGTCCTGCGCGGGATCGAGAAGGCGATCCGGGATCTGACCGGGACGCGGCGCGAAGAGGCTGCGGTGTCCTAGCGCCGCCCGGCTCGCTGGAGCGGATCTTCTGTCGCCCGCAGGGGCGCACGGCTCGCATGCCCACGCACCGAGTGCCCCCCTGGGGGGGAGAAGCTCTGTCGTGTCTTTCGCCGAGGCTCTCGCCGTGGCGAGGAGGGTGAGCGATCTGGTGGACAGTGTTTGGGGCTACGTTCGGTGAGGTCGGCGAATCGATGATGGATCTGTCCTCTTCGATGATGGTGCACAGCGCCCGCCAGCTGGGTGCCGTGCTGGGGGAGACCACCTCTCGCCAGACCATGGGAGCGGCCCTGCGGCTACTGCAGGAGTCGGCGAAAGTGGCGCAGACGGTGCTGCCGGGGGGGCTCGAGTGGCTCGAGCTGACCAACAAGCTCGAAGCGTTCGAGCACTTTCAGCAGGCTTCCGCACGGCTGGAGCCCGCGACCGGCGAGCGGCCGCTGGCCGAGCAGGCGCTGCGGGTTGCGGCGCTCGGTACCTACCGTGCGGTGTGGACGGTGGAAGGGCTCGGCTACGCTCGCGCCCAGAGCGCTTGGGCCGCGGGGCCGGCTCCAAGGCGTCTCCTGTCGGACGTCAGGCTGGAAGATCTGCCCATCGGCGCCGTCGTTCCGCTCCATACCGGCGCCGGCCTGTGCTTCGCCGACCATCTGCTCGCGGCGGACGGCGCGCCCAGCCCGGAGGGCCTCGCCCGCTGGCTTGCGCTGTGGGAGGAGAATGCCTGGCCCCGGTATGGCTGCATCGCGGTCGAGGCGTTGGGGCTCGTGGCAAGGAACCTCCATCCCTACCTCCTGCCACGGCTCGGCGAGCTGCTGGGGGTGATCGACCCGGTACTCGCCGAGTATCTCTGGCACGGCGCCGGCCGCGGCCTCTATTTCGCACCCGCCCACGCATTGCCTTACAGCAGCGCCCTGGGACGGGCGTTGGAGAAGGTCTGGCGCGAGCCCCCCGATGAGGCGGGCCGGCACAACGCCACCGCGGGCCTGGCCTGGGCGCTCACCCTGGTCAACCTCCGGCACCCGGCGATCCTCGCCGGCGTGCTGCGGCGCCACGGCGGCGAGATCAGCTCGGCCGCTGCCTTCGCGAACGGCGTAGCCTCGGCCGTGCTCGTCTGGTATGACATCGTAGGGCTCGATTCCCATCTCGACGCCTTCCTCGCGCATCGCCCAGACAGCCCTGCGCTGGCCGCGCTCTGGCGCGATCTCGTAGTGGAACCTTGTGAGGAGGCGCTCCAGCACACCTATCCGCGACTCCGGCAGAGCGGCGGGATGGCTGCGCTGTTCCGCTGCCCGCCAGGAAAGCCGGGAAAGGGGGTGTCCGGACCATGATCTGGACCTTGCAAAGCATGTTTGGCCAGTTCTTTGATGCCATGGTGGGCCCGATGTTGACCGTGCTGGCCGGGCCGCGGCCTGGGAACCAGAGCTCGCCGTGGAATGCCCCGCCACTGCCAGCGCGGCCTGCCCTGCCTCCCGCGCCCGGCGCCGGGGAAAGCGCCGGCGGCGGCGCCCCCCCGGCACCCGCCGTTGCGGCCTGGCAGCCCGCA
>DASVEF010000172.1:0-58356 GCA_036380715.1 Thermoanaerobaculia bacterium
GATGCCGCGAATGGCATAGTTCTGGAAGTCTCTGAGCAGCATCCAGTTAAAAGAGGGGTTCTTGGTGTTGTTCAGATAGATGCCGATGCCGGCCGTGGTCGAGCCGTCGCTGCCAGTCTTGCGCTGGATCGTCCCACCGCTATTAGCTGAGCCGGTGCCAGTAACCGTGAGGCTACCATTGCCGGCCGCGGTGCCGGTGTTGTCGAGAACAATGCCTACTGTCGAAGTGTCGGAACCGGCGATGCCGGAGGAGATGCTCCGGAAGTTAAGTCCGGAGTTGCCGATGGGTGTACTGGTCACGCGCAGCGCCGTGGCTGTCGTCGTGTCAATGGTGTTGGTACCGGTAATATGGAGTCCGCTGGTGTTGGTGTTGCTGGTCGCAGCAAAGCCTTCGCCGGTCGTTGTGTCGATGTCCATCCCACCGCTGAAGGTGATCGAGCGGCTACCGCCGTTGCCGTTCACCAGGATTCCGGCGCCGTTCTCGTCGATCGCTCCCGACAGCAGGAGATCGTCGCCGGGCACGGCGTCGTCGCCGCTCCAACTTGTGATCGAGACTGCACGGCCGGTGCCGTTGTTGGTGATCGTGCCGCCGTAGGTGATCTTGGCGTTGCCGCCGCTGACGTTGAAGATCGGACCAGCAGCACCGGCTGTGGTGGTGATGCTGCTGCCGGACGGCGCCGAGAAGACGGCGTTCGTTGTACCGCCATCGGAAACGTTGATCAGAGACACGCCGGTCGACGAGGTATTGGTGCTCTTGAGGCTTGAGAGTTGGAGATCGATCGTGCCATTGGATATGTCAACGGCCGGCCCACCCGTCGCTTCGATGATGCTCACGCTCGGCGGCACGACGATCCGTAGACCCGCGCTCCCGGTGTAGGCCGTCGTGCTCGATGCCCGCAGGCCCGCCACGCTGTCAGCGAAGATGTCCAGGTCTGTGAAGCTCAGGTCGCCCTGCACGTTGGTCAGCACCATGCCCGCACCGCCGACGCCGGCACCGACGCCAGAGGCTCCGACCACCGTGGAGCCCGCCGCAATCGTGTTGAAGGGAGCTCCCGGGGTTCCGTCGAAGATCGCGCTGGTGACGCTGATGCCGGTACCTACCGTACTGCCGTTGACCGCGTTGTTCGAGAAGCTGGTGATGGTCGTCGTCCCGGCGGCCGAGCCGTCGATGAGGATGCCGGTGCCGGCTGCGGCGACGTTGCTGTTGTCGAGAGCCACGCGCAGCGCGCTTGCTCCGGCAAGGGTGCGAGCGTCGAAGGCGTTACCGGCGGTCGAGGTGATCATATTGCTCGCCGCCGTCACGGTCGCCGTACCCGTCGAGCTCACCCGGGTATCGATGCCGGTGCCGGCCGAGGTGATCGTGTTGTTCTGGATTGTCGCGGAGAACGCGGCCGTGGCGCCGGCGTTGAGATCGATGCCCTCGGCCGTGGCGCCGCGGACGTTGTTGTTGCTGATCGTGATCCCCACGGTGTTGCCGCCGGAGGAGGTCACGTCAATGGCGTTCGAGGTGGCGCCGGTCGCCTCGAGATCGAGGCCGCGGATCTCGACGTTGCTCCGGCTGCCCGCCGTCGCCGGGACCGAGACGACGTCGGTGCTCGCCGTTGTCGTCCGGAGCCTCGGCCGATTGGTGGCAGTCACGAGCGGTGTGCCGAAGCCCGGCACGTTCAAGGCGATCCCTTGGCCCCAGAGCTTCTGGCCGTCCTTGAGGGAGATGCTCCCGGTGTGTGGCGTCGTGCCGGTATTCCCCTCGAACACGAAGATGATGTCGCCGTTGTTCGTCGTCACTGCGTTAAACGCCGCGATGCTGTCGAAGGGATTCGTCGATCGGCCATCACCACCAGCCGGGTTGTCCTCCGGGTCAATCACGTCGTGGATGTACCAGACCCGCGGCCCGACCGTGATTTGGACGGTGAACGAGGGAGAGGTCGCCACGGTGTCCGTGAGTTGGTAGGTGAAGGAGTCCGTTCCCGTGAAGTTGACCGGCGGCACGTAGGTGAACCGGCCGTTGGAGTCGATCGAGTAGGCGCCACCGTTCGCCGAGTTCCCCGAGGCAGCCACCACAGAGGCCGCCACCGGGCCGTCGGGGTCCACGATGGGAGCCGCTTTGGTCAGCACGGTCTGCGCATCCGACCAGGAGGCGACGCCGGGGAGCGTGAGACCGCCCACATGGAGCTGGGTGTGGCCCGGCGTGGTATAGGTGACCGGATTGACCGTCGGCGTCGGCGGATCAGGCACGCAGGTCACCGTAATTGACACCGTGGCCGACGAGCCGCCGTTCACGGTGTAGTTGAACGAGTCCGAACCGCAGTAGTTCGCATCCGGCTGGTAGGTCAGGCCCGTGTGGGCGCCGGGGGTCCCGCCCGTCAGCACCACTGTGCCGTTGGCCGGATCGCTCGCCGAGGCGATGAAGATCGGGTCGTTCTCGACGTCCGTGTCATTGGCCAGCACGTTGATCGCCGTGGCGGGATCGTCCTCCGTCACAGTGGCTGCATCGTTCACCGCCACCGGCGGGTCGTTGACGCAGGTCACCGTGATCGACACCGTGGCCGAATCGCCGCCCGGCGTCACCGTGTAAGTGAAGCTGTCGGGACCGCAGTAGTTCGCGTCCGGCTGATAGGTCAGGCCCGTGTGGGCGCCGGGGGTCCCGCCCGTCAGCACTACCGTGCCGTTGGCCGGATCGCTCGCCGAGGCGATGAAAACCGGATCGTTCTCAGGATCTGTATCGTTGGCCAAGACGTTGATCGGCGTCGCCGGATCGTCCTCCGTCACCGTCGCCGCATCGTCCTGCGCCACCGGGTTGTCGTTGACGCAGGTCACCGTGATCGACACCGTGGCCGAGTCACCGCCCGGCGTCAGAGTGTAGGTGAAGCTGTCCGGACCGCAGTAGTTCGTGTCCGGCTGATAAGTCAGGCCCGTGTGCGCGCCCGGCGTGCCGCCCGTCAGCACCACCGTACCGTTGGCCGGATCGCTCGCCGAGGCGATGAAGAACGGGTCGCTCTCGACGTCCGTATCGTTGGCCAGGACGTTGATCGGGGTCGCCGGATCATCCTCCGTCACCGTCGCCGCGTCGTCCTGCGCCACCGGGTTGTCGTTGACGCAGGTCACCGTGATCGACACTGTGGCCGAGTCGCCGCCCGGCGTCAGCGTGTAGGTGAAGCTGTCCGGGCCGCAGTAGTTCGCGTCCGGCTGGTAGGTCAGGCCCGTATGGGCCCCGGGGGTCCCGCCCGTCAGCACCACCGTGCCGTTGGCCGGATCGCTCGCCGAGGCGATGAAGAACGGATCGCTCTCAGGATCCGAGTCGTTGGCCAGGACGTTGATCGCCGTCGCCGGATCGTCCTCCGTCACCGTCGCGGCGTCGTCTTGCGCCACCGGGTCGTCATTGACGCAGGTCACCGTGACCGACACCGTCGCCGTGTCGCCGCCCGGCGTCAGCGTGTAGGTGAAGCTGTCCGCACCGCAGTAGTTCGCATCCGGCTGATAGGTGAGCCCCGTGTGCGCGCCCGGCGTCCCGCCCGTCAGCACCACCGTGCCGTTGGCCGGATCGCTCGCCGAGGCGATGAAGAACGCGTCGTTCTCGGGGTCCGTATCGTTGGCCAGGACGTCGACCGCGGTCGCCGCCGCGTCCTCGGCCACCGTAGCCGTATCATCGACCGCTACAGGGTTGTCGTCGGCGCAGGTCACGGTAACCGACACCGTAGCCGTGTCGCCGCCCGGCGTCAGCGTGTAGGTGAAGCTGTCCGGACCGCAATAGTTGTCGTCCGGCTCATAGGTGAGACCCGTGTGCGCCCCGGGCGTCCCGCCCGTCAGCACCACCGTGCCATTCGCCGGATCGCTCGCCGAGGCGATGAAGAACGGATCGTTCTCGTCGTCCGTGTCGTTGGCCAGGACGTCGATCGCCGTCGCCGCGGCGTCCTCCGCCACGGTCGCCGCGTCATCGACGGCAACCGGATTCCCTTCCACGCAAGTGACGGTCACCGACACCGTGGCGGTGTCACCTCCCGGGGTCAGCGTGTAGGTGAAGCTGTCTGGACCGCAGTAGTTGTCGTCCGGCTCGTAGGTCAAGCCCGTGTGCGCGCCGGGCGTCCCACCTGTTAGCACCACCGTGCCGTGATCCGGATCGCTGGCCGAGGCGATGAAGAACGGATCGTTCTCCGCGTCCGAGTCGTTGGCCAGGACGTCGACCGCCGTGGCCGCGGCGTCTTCCGCGACCGTCGCCGCGTCGTCCACCGCGTCGGGATTGTCGTCGACGCAGGTCACGGTCACCTCGACCGTCCCGGTCGAGCCGGTCGTGAGGGTGTAGGTAAAGATATCCGGCGCGGCTGGACTCTCGTCGCTGTTGCAGTAATTCGCGTCCGGCTGATAGGTCAAGCCCGTGTGCGCCCCGGGGCTCCCGCCGGTCAGCGCCACCGTGCCGTTCGCCGGATCGGTGGCCGAGGCGATCAGGAGCGGATCATCCGGATCGGAGTCGTTGGCCAGCACGTCGATCGCGGTGGCCGCAGCGTCCTCTGCCAGGGTCGCCGTGTCGTCCACGACAACGGTGTTGTTGAGGAAGTAGCCCGTGACATCGAGAATCACTTGATAGAGGCCTGGATTGGTGGGCGTCATGGTGGCGAGAACATCCACAGCGCCGTCCGTCCCGAGGTTCACGATCGACAACACCGCTCTCGTTCTGCCCGCCGTGAAGGGAAGCCCGCCGATGGTGGGAGGCGTGGCGTCCACGGGGAAGACCCACAGCTCGCCGGAGCCCGTCGCCCCGACAATCGTCACATTGAAGGACACCGCGACCGCCGCTGCCGGAATGTCGCAGTCTACGGCCGGTTCGACTACCGGTATCCCACCCGGATCGATCTGCTCCGTGTATTTCTGCCCTTGCTCCAGCGGTCCGCCAGCGCCGCGGCTGTCATAGACGCGGCAAGGGGTGACCGTATAGAAGTCGAACTGGGCGGCAGCGGGAGTTGCCGCCAGCGCGGAGCCGAGCAGCAGGGCGACAATAAGGACGACACGAGCAGCGCGCAGGCGAATCATACTGAGCCTCCTCCCCATGGAGCGAGTTGTGCTCTTCCCGATACGGCAAGAGCACGCGGCAGGTAACACAGGGGCAGAGTAAGTGTTTGACAGAAAAACATACCAACAATCCACACAGCCTGGACGCCCGACCTCGGGCCCTTTGGCTTCAGGGCGGTTTCGAGGCCGCCGGCCACCGGACAAAATCCACCTCGACTGCGTGGTTGGAGAGAACGTTACCACAAACAGGGGCGAATCAAGCAAAAAGTCCCTTGTTTCACAGAGACTTCACCCAAGAAAATGCAGTTTCTGCTCTATGCAGTTAGGATCGGCGAGTCGGATCCGGCCTGAACGCTCCCGGAGGAACCATGCTCGACCGCTGTTTCGCCCTCCCTCTCCTCCTCTGTGCAGGGCTCTTCCTGCTCGCCGGGCGTCTCCCGGCCGCGCCAGCGGGCGAGCCCGCGACCGGGTTCGTCGAGGTTCCCGGGGGGAAGCTCTGGTACGAGGTTCGGGGACAGGGGGCGCCGCTCGTCCTTCTCCACGACGGGCTGCTCCCCAGCGAGACCTGGGACGACCAGGTGCCGGCCTTCTCGCGCGCCTTCCGCACGATCCGCTACGACCGCCGCGGCTACGGCCGCTCGGAGGCCTCGAAGGAGCCGTTCTCCGACGTCGACGATCTCGCCGCGGTGCTCGCGGCCCTGAAGGTCGACCGCGCCGTCCTGGTCGGCTGCTCGAACGGCGGCAAGCTGGCGGTGGACTTCGCCCTGGCCTACCCTGACCGGGTCGAATCGCTGGTGCTGGTCGGTCCCGTGGTCAGCGGCCTTCCCTACTCCACCCACATGCTGCGCCGGTCGATGAGCATCTTCCGGCCGGTGTTCCGGGAGAAGGACGTGGCGGCGGCGATCGAGGGCTGGGTCCGCGACCCCTACCTGGTGGACGCCGCCAACACCCGGACGAAGGAGCGCCTGAGGGAGTTGCTGACCCGCTACCCCGGCCCGATGACCCGCACCGGCTCGGAAAGCAAGGAGCCGGAGCGCCCCGCGGCCGGGCGGCTGTCCGAAATCCGCAAGCCGGCCCTGATCGTGGTCGGCGCCTCGGACATCCCCGACGTCCACGCTCACTCCGGCGCGCTGGCGGCCGGCATCGACCACGCCCGGCGAGAGGTGCTGCCGGGCGCCGGACATCTGATCCACATGGAGATCCCGGAGCGGTTCAACGAGACGGTCCTCGGCTTCTTGCGGCCGGGCGACGCCGCCGCGGCCTATCTGGAGAGCCTGAAGGGGGACCGGACCTTTGAAGAAGGAAGGCGCCTCTTCGACTATGACGCGAGCGCGCCGCTCGACGTCCGCGAGGCCGGCACCGAGACGCGCGGCGGAGCCCGGGTGGTGGACCTCTCCTACGCGAGCCCGCTCGGCGGCAGGGTCCCGGCCTTCCTGGTGCTTCCCGGACAGGCGGAAGGCCGGCGCCCGGCCGTCCTCTTCCTGCATCACGGACAGGGGAACCGCTCGACGTTCCTCGACGAGGCGGTCATGCTCGCCGGCCATGGGGTCGTCTCCTTGCTGATCGAAGCCCCCTTTCTCCGGCCCGAGTATCAGGACCAGCCCAGGACCCCCTGGGATCCGCAGAGGGACCGGAAGGAACAGATCCAGGGAGTCGTCGATCTGCGGCGCGGCCTCGACCTGCTGGCCGCGCGGCCCGAGGTGGACGCCTCGCGGATGGCCTATATCGGCCACAGCCTGGGCGCCACCCTGGGCGGCACGCTCGCCGGGATCGAGCGGCGGCCGGTCGCCTACGTGCTCATGGCGGGCCTCCCCGCCAACGCCCGGTCCTGGAGCCAGGCCGAGAATCTGTATGGCGTCGCCTTCCGGTCTCTCCTCACGGCCGAGCAGCAGGAGGCTTACGTCAAAGCCCTCGCCCCGATCGACGCCGTCCACTACGTCGGCCGCGCCGCGCCGGCGAAGCTCCTCCTCCAGTTCGCCCGCCACGACGAGCTCATCTCCCCCTGGGACGCCGAGGTCTACATCCAGGCCGCGAGCGAGCCGAAGGAGGTCCAGTGGTACGACACGGACCACTTCTTCATCGGGAACGAGGAGGCGCGGAAGCGGCGGATGGAGTGGGTGCTGAAGGCCTTCACCCCTTCGGCTTGAAGCGGTCCTGGGCCTTGTGGATCGCCTTCAGGCGCTGCTTTTCCTTCAGGCGGAGCGCCACGTCCTGGCGCAGATGGACCTGGTGGAGCTCGCGCTGGAGCTTGCGGTAGCTCTCCAGCCGTTCGGGGTCGAGCTCGCCGCTCTCGACCGCCTCCTGGACCGCGCAGCCGGGCTCGCCCTTGTGGGAGCAGTCGCGGAAGCGGCACCCCCCGGCCAGCTCCTCGATGTCGGAGAAGGTGGCGGTGATCCCGTCGTCCGCTTCCCAGAGCTGGAGCTCGCGCATGCCCGGGGTGTCGAGGAGGAGGCCGCCCGACGGGAGGACGAACAGCTCGCGGTGGGTAGTCGTGTGCTTGCCCCGCTGGTCGCCCGTGCGCACCGCGCCGGTGCGCTGGACCTCGCCGCCGAGGAGCCGGTTGATGATCGTCGACTTGCCGACGCCGGAGGAGCCGAGGAGGCTCACGGTCCGCCCCGGCCGGAGGTAGGGGCGGAGGGTGTCGATCCCCATGTCCACCTTGGCGCTGACCGCGTGGACCGGCACTCCCACGGCGACCGATTCGATCTCCCGGACCAGCTCGTCCAGGTCCTCGGCGAGGTCGGTCTTGTTGAGCACGACCACCGGCTCGGCGCCGCTCTCCCAGCCGGCGGCGAGGTAGCGCTCGATCCGCCGCGGATTGAAATCGCCGTCCAGGCCGGTCACCAGGAAAACCGTGTCGACGTTGGCGGCCACGACCTGCTCGTCCGTGCGGGCGCCCGCGGCCTTGCGGGAGAACTTGCTCTTGCGGGGGAGGATGGCGCGGATGAGGCCCGGCTCGGACAGCCGCTCGGGAAGCCGGACCGCCACCCAGTCGCCAACCGCCGGGGCTCCCCCGCCCTCGGCGCCGTGCCACAGCCGGCCCGACGCCGCCGCCTGCAGCTCCCGCTCTCCCGTCGACACCCCATAGACCCCCTTGAGCTCGCGGACCACCCGAGCGGGCACGAGCCCCTGCTCCGCGTGGGGAGCGAAGGCTGCCGCGAAGAAGTCGTTCCAGCCGAGGTCTTCGAGGGTCATGAGACCTTCAAAGATAACACCTCGGCTGGCGCTCTCACCGCACCCGCAGCACCACGAACGTCAGGTCGTCGCAGAGGGGGCTCTCGCCGCGCCAGCGGTCGGCGGCGGCGGTGAGATCGGAGATGATCGCGCCGGGGTCTTTGTCGGCGGCTCTGGCGAAGAGGTCGTGGACGCCCGGGTAGCCGAGGGGATCTCCGGACTCGCCGACGAGCTCCGGGAAGCCGTCGGTCGCCAGCAGCAGGGTGTCCCCTTCCGCCAGCTCCACCTCCCGTTCCTGGTAGGGGTGCTCCGCGATGGCGCCGAGGGGAGTCGCCTTGAGGCAGATCTCCTCGACCTCGCGGGTCGCGGCGCGCCAGAGCAGGAGCGGCGGCATCCCCGCCGAGGAGACCCGCAGCCGCCGGCCGCGGATCTGGAGGATGGATAGGGCCATGGCCATCCGCCCGAGCTGCATCCTCTTGAGGACGTCGTTGGCGTGGCAGAGGAAAGCGGCCGGACCGATCTCGCCCGCGCGGGCCATGAAGAGGCCTTTGACCACCGTGACCATGGTGCCGGAGGCCGCGCCGTGCCCCGTGGCGTCGCCGATCGCCACGGTGAGCGATCCGCCGGCTCCCTCCAGGAAGTCGTAGTAGTCGCCGCCGACCTCGGTGGCCGTGCGGGTGAAGACGGCGAGGTCGAGGTCGGCGCGACGCGGCAGCTCCCGGGGGAGCAGGGAGAGCTGGAACCGGCGCGCCTGCTCCAGCTCCTCGCTCTTGCGGGCGTGCTCGGCCTCGAGCAGCCGGCGGTGGAGCTCCTGCTCCTTCTGCCGGCGCTCCTGGTCGAGGAGCCTCTCCTGGTACGCGCACAGCTCGGCGGCCATGTGGTTGAAGGCCTCTCCCAGGCGTCCGAGCTCGTCGCGCGAGCGCACCGGCACGCGGGCTTCCAGGTCGCCCCTGCCGATCCGCTCCACGCCGGTCATCAGCGAGGAGAGGTTGCGGGTGATGCGGCCGGAGAGGGGGAAGATCCCCGCCAGACAGAGCCCCACCAGGCCGACACCCCAGGCGAAGCTCTCCGCGGCGGCGCGGCGCATCGTGGCGAGAGAGTGCTGGATCGGCCGCGCAACGCCGTAGCACAGGCCGGAGTCGACGTCCTTCTTGGAGACCACCACCCAGTCCGGGGAATGCTCGTGGTCTGCCCCGCAGCGCAGGTCGAGCCCCGCCAGCCTCTCCTGGTCCTCCTCCCGGAGCACGTAGAGCTGGCCTTCGGCGTCCAGCGCGAAGGGGATCTCCCCCTGGTCGCGACGGACGTCCGAGAAGACGCCGGCGAGGAGAGCACTGGCCTTGACATGGGCCTGAATGCGGCCCAGGACCTCTCCCTTCTTCTGGATCGGACAGCTCAGGTCGCCCAGCAGGCCTTTGGTCTTTTTCCAGCTTGCCTTCAGAGCTTGCAGATCGGCGTGGCTGAGCTCTCTCTTCACCTGGGCGAGCTCGGCCTCATGAGCGGCCAGTGCCTGGCGCGTGGTCTCCAGGATCTGCCGCTGAATCACCACGTCCAGCTCGACCTCAGGCGCAGCCGGAGCCTCCGGCACGACCGCCCTGGGCCGCTGCAGGTAGACGACGAGGGGCTGCCTGGGGAGCTTCGTTCCCGGAGCGGCCGACGGGCGAGGGTGTACGACAGGCTCGCCGGCAGCCTCCGCCTCCGGGACGACCTCCACCGACTCGACATAGGGGAGCTCGAGGTTGCCGAAACGCCGGGCGAGATCCTCGGGGGTGAGCGACGACTCGTCGGCGGAGAGGTCGCCGAGGCGGGTGATCCGGTCCCGGATCTCCGCCCGGGTGGAAGCGAGCCGGGTCTCGATCGCACCGGCCAAAGCTTCGGACTCGGCCCACACCGCCTGGCGGAAAGCCCGCTCGGAGGCGACGTGGGAGTAGACGACGATCGCACCCAGCGGCAGGACCGCGAGGAGCAGGAAGGCGAAGGCGAGCTGGGTACGAAGCTTCATCGGTTGATCTCACGCCTGTCGCCCCTGAGGCCGGCAGGTCATCTCGTCATGATACGCAGGAAATCGCTTCCGGTTTAACGGAATTCCCCAGGGAGGAAGCCTCGCAGGTCTTTTAGAACTGGTTTGACCCACTCAGAATGAGCTCTGGATCGGATGACCCATCGGCTTGGATCCCGTTCATCATGACGGATCCAGCCCGAGACGAAAAGTTGTCGCCAGGAGCGCGACGTTTCAAATGCTGAAGAGACATGCCCCTGCGTAAGACGCTCCAGGAAGCGACGGGCTTCCGGATCCTCCAAGAGGATGGCGGCCAGATCCTGCTGCCAAAGCCACACCTCCTCTGCGGAGGAGTCCTGGCGAAGCCGGTTGCCGATCCTGTCTGAGTCCAGCTCTGATTGGGCGTACCGGATGGAGAGGTAGCGCTGGACGAGCAGGGGCTGCCCTCCCGTCCATTCGAAGCAGCCGTCCGCGACGGCGCGGAAGGCGCCGCTCCCGGAGCCGAAGCGCTCCCAGAGCGAGGCTATCTCGTCGCGCGTCAGGACCGGCGGCCGATAGGCCGCTGCCATGCCGAGCAACGGCGAGACGTTCGGATCCGGATCGAGGACCTCGAGCTTGGAAACCGCGACGATCAACCGCCCGCGGAATCGGTAGCCCTCGACGAAGCTGCGAAGCCCGCCGAGCAGACGAACGCGAGCGCGCTGCGAGAGGGCTTCGAGCCCTGCCAGCGCCAGCACGAGAGGAAGCTCACGGCCGAAGATTCTTTCATAGAGCTCCAGCATGCGGCCGACGCGCCGCTCACCTTTGCGGAACAACTCGTCTACGGCACTCCCCATGCGGCCAGAAAATTTCCTCAACTGCCCCGCAAGCGCCGCGCCCAGAGCTTCATCGGCGAGATCCTCAACCTCCGTGGCGATCCTGTGGGCGTCCAAGAGCACGAATCGGAAGGGAGTCGCCTTCTCTGTCTCCGAGATCCAGCGGACCCAATTCAAGAACGAGCGGAGGCCCGAGCGGACCTCGCCGGCCAGGATCAAAAGCCGTCCTTCCAGGAGACGCTCCGCGGAGAGCAGCTCCGGAGCGGAGCCGCGCTCGGCGCGCAGGACCGGAGAGAGCTCCTCCAGTCGCCAGCAGCGACCGTCCTTGCCCCACAGGACCCGAGGAGTCTCAGGGGCTGACGGATCGACGGATGCGGTTGTGAAGGGGTTGCTGCGCACAGGCGACTCTCGCTTCAGCGCAACCGCCAGCTCGAGAGCCAGGGAGATCAGCCGATCCATCACCCCTTCGTAGCCGCCGACCTCCCGCAGGAGCTCCTTCGGATAGATCCCCTCGAAGAACGAATACTCGACGCTGGGCTCAGAGGGCTCGACGCGCCGCCTCAGGAGCAGAGTGACGTCGGAGAGCAGGAAGGCCATGTCTCTGAAGGGAAAATCGGCAAGATAGCCTCGGAGGCGTTCGCTCTCCGGGGTAGCGATGGAGAGCCGGGAGAGCGCGTCGAAAACGATGCTCGGGATCTGCCGGGCGTCGAAGGGAGCCGGCCCGGCCTCGGAGAGCCACCGGTCGATTACGAACGCGTGGAGCGCAAACCGCACCGCCAGGGCAGCAGCCGGCCGCCCGAGCGCCCGGGATGCGCCTTCGATCTGGGATTCGAGCGTCTCCCACAGGCGTGGGTAGGAGTCCAGAACGGTGCTTACGTCGTCCAGGGTCAGCTCGCCGCGGCCGCTTTCCGCCAGAACCTGGACAAGCCGGAAGCACAATGCCTGGAGCAGCCAGGGAAGCCGGTAGGTGCGTTCCAGGATCAGCTCCCGCGCCGGGTTGCGGGCCTGGTATCCCCAGCGGAAGCCCAGCCCGGGCCGTTCGAGCTGGTCCAGGAGCTCCAGCGCGGCCTCGTGCTCGAGAGGGCCGAGCACCACGGCCGGCTCGTCTCCGAGCCCATGAACCCAGTGCCGGAAGACCCCTTCTTCGGCTGCCTGCCGGGCCGCGTTGAACCCGGTTATGACGAAGCGCACTCCCGCCTCGTCGGAAGATCCGCGGAGCGCCCCCAGGAACGGCGGGTCCTCGATGACCAGGCTGTCGATCTCATTGATGAGGACGACCGGCAGCCGCCCGGATCGCTGCGCCCGCGTGATCAGATCGTTGAAGATCTTGAGCACGTGAGGAGACTCGGCCCCCTCCCAGGCTCTTTCTTCCCCCAGCAGATCGAGAAGTCTCGGCAGGAGATCCTGGCCTCTTCTCACACCCTGGCAGTCCAGGTAGAAAGTCTGCACTGAGGGTCGATCTTGCAGCTCATGAGCGATACGGTTGAGGAGGCTCGTCTTGCCGATCTGCCGCGGGCCAACGACTAGAAAGCTGAGTCCCTGTTCCAGGCCGTCCAGAATCCCGTTCAGAATCTCGCGGCGGCCGACGAACACCGGGCTGCCGGGAGGCAGGGCGCCCATTGATTGAAACGGCGAGAGCTCGAGTCGCGGCGCTCCAGACTCTACGGCTCCTTCCATTTCTACGACAGGGATCTCCACGCGAAAAACCTCCCCGGAGGCAGTGCGCAGGCGCAGCGTCCCGGTCTCCAGAGGGATCGGGTCCGGAGGAGGTCCCCCGGGCTGCAGAAACACGAGGCGTGGCTCGCCCTGCTCGGGGGTCACCTCCAAGAGCACCGGATGGGTGAGCGGCGCCGGTACACTCACGGGCGCGGTCTCCGCCTCTCCGGGCTGCAGAGAGAGAAAGAGAGCGCTCCCGTCGCGGGTCAGGTAGACGGAGATCGTTTTCGCGCTCCGAGCCGCCCAGAAGAGGTCGTCTCCCAGGATCCCGTCCGGCATCGGACCGGCCAGCAGGGCGAGGCCGCCCAGGCGGGCGCTCGCGGCGAGAGAGAGCAGCCAGGCTTCGGGAATGCGGCGGATCTCCGGAGGCAGGCGCGGCAGGGCTCGGGCGGCCCATTCCGCGAGACCGGTCTGCTGCCCCTCGACGAGGCTGCGGACCGCCTTGCGCAAGAGCGCAGGGATTTCAGGGTCGTCCGGGGCCCGCAGCGCCCGCCAAGTGATCTCCTCTTCGAGGCGAACCGATTCAGGCGCTTCGGCGTGGACCTCGCGAAGAAGGTTGTATGCCTCGTCCACTCCGGGACGGCGGCCGGGCTCCGCGAGCTTGCGCTGGAGCCGGTGGGCGACCGCCGGAGAGAAGACCATCGCCTTGGGGCTGCGCACCTGGACCAGCGGGCTGTACCAGAGGTCGGCCTCGGCTCCGGCATGGACCCAGGGACAGAGCTCTAAGCGGGCCCGGCGCAGCAGGAGAGGCTCGACCCGAGAGGCGAGCGAAATGGCGGCGGCAAGGTCGAGGATCTCCGGCGACCGCGCCTCGCAGTCCTCGACGACCTCGGCAGCCCAGTCCTCCCAGTCGCTCACAGCGCGATCCTCGACGGATGCCGGGTGCGAACCTGCGCGACCGTGGTCGCTCGGTCCCAATAGATGAGCCGCAGGCGGGCGCGCAAGGCCGGCGGCCAGCTCCTGGCGTCATAAGGCACGAGGGCGACGAGACGGCATCCGGAACGGCCCACCCACTCCGCAAAGTCGATCCAGACCGCGAGCGGAGCGCCCTCGGGGGACGAGCGGCAGAGTCCGAGGTCGCTGAGCACCAGCACAGACGTGCCAGCCGGGGGAGGCGCGTAGGGACCCCAGGTCCGGGGCGTGCCAGGACCGGCCCGGAAGGGATCACCCGAAAAGCGGAGGACCTGGACCCGGTCAGGTCCGACCAGAAATCGGAGGTCATGCACGACCCGCTGCTGGTCCGCCCTGTACGGAAGGAGGGCCGGCCCGCGGTCGACCAGCACTTGGACGCCGTAGCGCAGAGTGGGAAGGCGTCGCCGCGGAATAACCTGTAGGGGCCAGCCCCGCGCCAGCACCTCGATCGCCTTCTCCACGTCGATGGGGCCGCCCTCCGCCGCCCCCGCCACGAGCGCGGCGAGCAGCGCGCGCGTAGTGGCGGGCGTGAGGAGGGGAGGCGGCTCCACGCTGCGGAGAGGGTCTTCCTCCGGCGGCGTCTCCAGGAGGCCGACACTCCCGGCCCATGACGGACGGACGTCTGCGACCAGGCTCTCCGGGACTACTTCGAGAGCGTCTCCCGCGGCGGGCAGGCGGGTGGGCCCCACAGAGATCGGCTCCGCCACAGCAGGCTCGGGCTCCGGAGGCATGGAAGGGATGTCCAGGACGGGGACCTGCGCCGGAAGAGGGGCCGCAGGCTCTGTGGCCTTCGTCGGAGGAGCTCCGAAAGACAGGCCCAGGACGGAGGCCAGCTCGCGAATCGCCGCAGGCTCGGAAATCTGGAGCCGGTCCATGGCGCGCAGGAGGTCCCCGAGCGAGACCTCGGTCCGCTGACTCATCCTTCCTCTCCGGGAGCGCCCGCCGTGTTTACCGTGTCGGGACGGTTCTCCTGGTCTTTCCACATCGCCGCCACGGCGATCTCATTCAGGGCGGCAGCGGCAGGCTTAGCCTTGAGACTCTTGCAGGCGAGGAGAGCATCGAGAAGCTCGGCGATGCTCGGCGCTCGCAGCCCTTTGGCCCCCGCCTGCCGGTTGAGGTCGCCGAACAGGGCGATGACCTGGCTCAGCACCGACTCCTCGATCTCGGGATGGTGCTTCCTTCCGATCGCGGCGAGATCCTCCGGGGAGGGCGGCGAGAGCTTGTGGGTGACGCAGCGGCGCAGGAACGCCTGGGGCAGCTCCCTCTCTCCGTTGGTGGTGATGCAGACCAAGGGCCGGATCTGCTGCGGCACCGTTCTGGCCGTCTCTTCGACGAGGATCCGGTTCACTCCGAGGGGGATCAGAAGGTCGTTGGGGATATCCGGCTCCGCCTTGTCGATCTCGTCGAGGAGCACCACCGTCCCGCGGATCGCGGCGAGCTCTCCGCGGGCCGTCCGGCCCCGGGCAAAGGCGCTCGCGGCATAGGCCGCAGCCGGGGCGAAGGCCCACCAGAGCACGCCGGGCTCGACATACGCCGAGAGGTCCTGGATGCGGGAGCGCCGCACCTGGGCGTCCCGCAGGCGCCGCAGCGCGTCGAAACGCCACTGAAGGTCCCGCGCCTGGGTCCGCGACGTGACGACCTCCTCCAGGTACTCCCATCCGAGGCACTGGGCGACGTGGCGGGGCAGGGTCGTCTTGCCGGACCCCGGCAGCCCGCTGAGCAGAAGCGGCCGGCCGGTCGCGAGCGCCAGGTTGACGGCCAGCATGGTCTGGCAATCGTGATAGACGTAGACCTCGGGAGGCCGGCTCACGCCGAACGGCGAGACGCGGCTCAGGACGCCCGAGGCCGGCTCCGCCATGCGTTCAGGATCAAAGATCGGCTCATACGAGTCGCTCAACGGGACCTCCCCTCAGGAATGGACGGATTCGCGGGCGCGACCCAGGCCTTGTGGAGCCGGCCGAGGGCCCGCCGGTACGGTTTGAGGAGCCTTTCTTCCTCGCCCGGCTCCAGCACGGGCCGCAACCTCTCGACAGCCTGCAACTCGTCAGGACCCGGAGCTTCCAGCAGTTGGGGTCCGGTCAGGCAGCAGAAAGTCACCGTCGGGAACATCCCTCCGATCTCCTGGAGGACTTTCCAGTCGGGCTGCTGCCCGACAATCACCACGAGCAGGGGGCGATCGCGGTCCGTGAGCTCCTCCTTCGCCTCTTCGAGATCGTCGGTGCCGGCCGACTCCAGAAGGGCGTCGAGAATCTCCTGCCGCAGCCTCCCCGGACCGTTCCCGGCGTCGCTGTTGGTCACCTCGACGAAGCGATAGTCGACGATCAGCCGGCCGAGGGCGCGGTGCGCGTAGAGCCGGACCGTATCGAGCTCGACGGCGTTGAAACGGATGCCGGCCGCGGAGCCCTTCCCCTCGGCCACCCGCGCGAAGAGGTCCGCGGCCTCGGCGTTGACGCGCAACGGAGCCAGCCGGTTCAGGATGTCGCACGCCTGGGTCAGATCGTAGTAGCTCGTCAGGCTCTCGAAGGCCCACACGACCCGGGACAGCTCCAGGGTGGCCATCCGGAAGGCGAGCGCGAGCGTGAGATAGTTGCGCATGCGCTCTCCCCAGAGCCAGCTCTTGAGGTCGGCGTCGAGATCGGAGGCGAGGTTCTCGAGGCCGAAGACGTGTGCCTTCTGCAAGATGGCCGCGACGTCCCGGAGGAGACGCCGCCGCGGGTCGACCTTCCCCCAGCGCAGCTTCAGACGGGCCGCCTTCTCCCGCAGGTCCTCTAGGAGCACGTCGACGTCGTCGGCCCTCTTCGCCTGCAGGCGGGGGAGGTCGAGCGGAGTTAGGCGGCTCTTCGCCGAGTCCTTCAGAGTGGAGTCATCCACACCGGGCAGGTAGACGGGGATCAGCTCGAATTCGGGGTCCTCCCGTTTGCGGAGATCCAGGATCGTCGCCTCCCGGGCGACCCAGTCGCGCTGGAGGGCCCTGGAGGAGAGCACGAGGATCGCGCCATGGCATTCCAGCATCCAGTCGATCAGCCCCTCGTGCCAGTCTTGCCCTGATTCGAGGCATTTCCAGTCGACCAGCACCTCCAGGTCGGGGCCGTTCAGCTCGCGGTGGATGCGTTGGATCAGAGCCCGAGCATCGGGATCCTCGCGCGCGCTGTGGCTGATGAACAGTCGGGCCGGAGACATGGGGTGAATGGCAAAGGCTTCATTTTATCAGCCATGAGTAGAAGTTGCTCCGTCCGGAGAGCGGCGGGGGCACAGGCCCCCACCGAAGAGGCTCAGGGATTGAGGCAACCCGCCGCGGCATTGGTGAGCGGGTAGACCTTGGGAGCCGCGTCGGGATGCGACTCCAGGGCGAGCTCCCAGGCGAAGACGCCGCCGAGCCCCATGTTGCGCGCCCAGTGCACCTTGGTCGAGATACTGTCGGGGTCGTCGTAAGTGATCCAGTAGCTCGCCGCGTCCTTCCAGAGGAAGGGGACCTCCTGCTCGACGTCCCAGTACCGGGTGTAGCCGTTCAGATTCACGTAACGCTGGACCACGTCCCAGTAGTCGAGATCGCCGCTCGTCGTGCTCCCCCAGCTCCCCATGGCACAGTTGGGCGAGTCGTTCTGCGCCGGGTCGATGGTGGCGAAGCGTCCAGGGTAGGAAGGATTCGGGCCGGAGCCGGACAGCGCCTGGAAGGCCTTGCCGTAATAGGCGAGCCCCAGCACGATCTTGCCCGCCGGCATGCCGCGGTCGATCCACATCTGCACGCCGCCCTGAGTGCTGAAGTCGACGCCGTCAGGATCGCTTGACGAGCTCCGCAGAGGAGCGTTGTGCCCCGTGTGGTCCATGCCCCAGCAGCCGTGGAAGTTATAGGCCATCACGTTGACCCAGTCGACGATCAGAGCGATCCCCGCGACGTCGTAGGGGTCCAGGTGATACTCGTCCGGCGGCCCGGCGATGGTGAGCAGGTAGGGAGCCCCGGTGCGCGGGTTGTTGCCCAGGGCGGTCAGGGCGTCCCGGAATTGCTGAAGGAGCGCCCTGTGGCTGGCCGTTTCAGTGCTCCGCGGGTACTCCCAGTCGAGGTCGATGCCGTCGAAGCTCTCCTGCTGCATCAGTTGGATGCAGGAATTCACGAAGTGTTGCCGGTGGCTGGAGCTCGAAGCGATGGCGCTGAAGCGGTCGCGCATGCTGTAGGCGCCGATCGAGAAGAGCAGCGGCAGCGTCTGGCCGTTGTCCTTCCGCCAGGTGCGCAGACGGCGGAGCTGGTTCAGCGTGCCTTTGTCCTCCCCGGCGGCGGTGTTGGTTCCGGGCACCAGGCGCATCATGGTCTTCTGCTTGGCGGCCCAGGCGTCGGCGATCGCGCACTCGTAGAGGCCGTCGGCGTTGGTGTCGCTCGGCTTGATGAAGGCGTAGTTGATGTGCGTGAGCTTGGCGGCGGGAATGTCGGCGGGCACGTACTTGCGGTCGTAGACGCCCCATTCAGTGTAATAGGCCACGAATTTTCGGGATGTCTGGCTCTCCACGGGAGAGGGAGCCGTCAACAGCGGGATGAGGATGGACAGCAGCCCGAACAGGGCCATTCTGGTGGATTTCATGGTCGCACGCTCCTTTCAGGGAAGTACTTCTCGTGAGTCGCAGAGGTGCGGCTTCAATGAGTCGGGCGGGTGACCATCTCCGCCCAGCAAGCCCCCGCTTCAAGCAATGTGCCACCCGGTGGTCACCGGGCGTGCGATAAAGTCGGGCCGGGAGAGGAGCATGGAGTCATGAAGAGGATCGCCGTCTTGACGAGCGGGGGGGACGCCCCGGGGATGAACGCCGCCGTGCGGGCGGTGACGCGGGCCGCTATCGGACACGAATGGGAGGTCCTCGGGGTCCGGCGCGGCTTCGCCGGGCTGATCGCCGGCGACTTCAGGCTCCTCCAGGCCCGGGACGTGGGAGGGATCATCCAGCTCGCGGGCACCTGCCTGGGCAGCGCCCGCTGCCCGGAGTTCCGGATGGACGAGGGGAGGGAGAAGGCCCTCGGTGAGCTGTCCCGGGCCGGGATCGACGGCCTGGTCGTCATCGGCGGCAACGGCTCGCAGACCGGCGCGAACGCGCTCGCGGAGAAGGGCTTCCCGGTCGTCGGGGTCGCCTCGACCATCGACAACGACCTCTACGGCTCGGAAATCACGATCGGGGTGGATACGGCGCTCAACATCGCCCTGGAGGCGATCGACCGCCTGAAGGTCACCGCCTCCTCGCACAAGCGGGCCTTCCTGGTCGAGGTCATGGGACGGGACTGCGGCTATCTGGCCCTGATGGCCGGCATCGCGGGAGGGGCGGAGGCCGTGGTCATCCCGGAGATGGAGATGGACCCGGACGAGCTGGCCGGGGAGCTGCGGGACTGCTATCAGCGGGGCAAGGCCCACGCCCTGGTCGTCGTCGCCGAGGGGTCCAAGCACAACGCCGAATGGCTGGTCCACCACTTCAAGGAGCACCGGGAGCGGCTGGGCTTCGAGCTGCGCGCCACGATCCTCGGCCACGTGCAGCGGGGCGGCAATCCGGGAGCCTTCGACCGGCTGCTCGGCACCCGCCTGGGCGCCGCCGCGGTCGACTGCCTGGCCAAGGGCATCCAGGGCCATCTGATAGGACTGCTCAAGGGGCAGGTCGCCACGACCCCGCTGGAGATCGTCGTCGCCAACCGCAAGCCGCTGGACGTGGGGTTGCTGGAGCTGGCGCGGGTGCTGGCGCGGTAGGAGACCCCCTCCCCCGGCCCATAGGGCGTCTCCTCCTCTGAAGGTGCCCGCGGCATCGCGCGGATTCCTGGAAATGGATGGCGCTGCGGCAGGAGACGCCCCACGGGGCGTCTCTACAGTGGGCAGGATCTTCAGCGAGTGAAGCTCACCGGGGCGGCTTCCGCTCCGCCGTCTCCTTCTTCTCTTCCCTCTTCTCTCCGAAGAAATACTCGAACGCGCTGCCCTTCTTCACCGGCTCCGCCGCCGGCTTCTCTTCGGCCTTCTCCTCTTTGGGCTGAGCCTCCGCGCTCCGGCCGAAAAAGTACTGGAAGGCGTCCGGTTTTGCCTGAGGGGGTTCGGGAGCCTGAGGGGCTTCAGCGGTCGCCTGAGGAGCCGGAGGAACTGGCTCGGCGACCGGTTCGGGAGCCGCGGCCGGAGGAGCCGGCTGCTCTTCGATGACGGGCGCGGCGGGCGCGGGCGCTTCCACCGGTAGGGCCGGTTCCGGAGCCGGCTCGGGCTGCGGCTCCTGAACGGGAGCGGCGGCCCCTTCCTTCTTCTCCTCGTCGTTCGCCTTCTCCTTGGGACCGAAGAAGTACTGAAAAGCGTCGGGCTTCTTCTCGGGCTCAGGCGCGGCCTGCGGCGGCTCCTCTGCCCGGACGGCGCCTGCGGTGAGGAGAGCCATGAAGAGGACGAAGAGGATCGGACGGCACATCATGGACCGATTCTAACAGGTCGCCCGATTCTTGCCAGGAATAGGGAGGGGGGGTATACTGTTTTGCAGAGTGGAGGTGAGAGATGAACGGTCTGACAGCAACCGACTTTCTGGTGATCGTGGCCGGGATCGCGGCCATTGCCTGGGTCAACTGGTACTTCTTCCTCGCGAAGCGCAAGGCCGCGACCGCCGAGGTCGGCGCGGGCGGCTCCCAGGAGGTGACCATCACGGTCCAGGGCGGCTACGACCCGGCCGAGGTGCGGGTCCGCAAGGGCGTGCCGGTGCGCCTCGTCTTCGACCGCAAGGAGACCTCGGGGTGCTCCGAGGAGGTCGTCTTCCCCGACTTCGGCGTCCGCAAATTCCTGCCCGCCTTCCAGAAGACCGCCGTCGAGCTGAAACCGGAGCAGGCCGGCAGCTACGAGTTCACCTGCGGCATGAGCATGCTGCGCGGCCGGCTCGTGGTGGAGGGTTGAGCCATGGCGACCGCGACAGCTCAGACGGAACGGATCACCATCCCGGTGAGCGGCATGCACTGCGCCGGCTGCCAAGCGGGGGTGCAGAAGGCGCTGGAGCAGACGCCCGGCGTCCAGGACGCCTCGGTCAACCTGATGATGCAGAGCGCCGCGGTCACCTACGACCCGGACGCGACCTCGCCCGAGGCGCTGGTGGCGGCGATCCGCGAGACGGGCTACGGGGCCGAGCTGCCCCGCCCCGAGCGCACGGCCTTCGACGAGCAGGAGGCGCGCGACCGCGCCCAGGCCGAGGAATTCCGCGAGCTGCGGCTCAAGGCATGGGTCAGCGGCGCCATCGGCATCCTCGCCATGCTGATCTCCATGCCCCTGATGGTGGCGGGCGCGCACGCGGTCCATGGCGGGCCGGTGGCCGACCCCTTCATGCGCTGGGCCATGGAATCCATGAGCCCGGCCCTGGAGCGGGCGCTTCCCTGGCTCTACCGGATCGACCCGGCGGTCCTCTCCTACACCCTGCTCGCCCTCACCCTCGGCGTGATGGCCTGGGCCGGACGGCATTTCTACACCCGCGCGTGGACCAGCTTCCGCCACCACTCGGCGGACATGAACACCCTGATCGCGGTCGGTACCGGAGCGGCCTTCGTCTACTCCGTGATCGCTACCGTGGCGCCGGGCTTCTTCATCCGCAACGGGCTGGCGCCGGACGTCTATTACGAGGCGGTGGTCATCATCATCGCCCTGATCCTGGCCGGCAACGCCCTGGAGGCGCGGGCCAAGAGCCGGACCTCGGCGGCCCTGCGCTCCCTGATCTCCCTGCAGCCGAAGACCGCCCGCGTCCTCCGGACCAACCAGGAGGACAACCAGGAGGTGGACGTCCCGGTCGAGGAGGTGCGGAGCGGCGATACCGTCGTGGTCCGGCCCGGCGAACGGGTGCCGGTGGACGGCGAGGTCCTCTCCGGCGCGAGCGCGGTGGACGAGTCGATGCTGACCGGCGAGTCCATGCCGGTCGAGAAAGAGCCGGGGGACCGGGTCATCGGCGGCACGATCAACCGCACGGGAGCTTTCCGCTTCCGGGCCACGACCCTGGGCGAGGACAGCGTGCTGGCGCGGATCGTCCAGCTCATGCGCGGCGCCCAGGGCTCGCGAGCGCCGATCCAGAGGCTGGCCGACCGGATCAGCGCGGTCTTCGTGCCCGTCGTCCTGTCGATCGCCATCGCCACCTTCGTGGTCTGGTTCGTGGCGGCGGACGCGGCCCCGGTCGTACGCGCCTTCGCGGCGGCCGTGGCGGTCCTGATCATCGCCTGCCCCTGCGCCATGGGTCTGGCCGTGCCCACCGCGGTCATGGTGGCGACCGGCAAGGGGGCCGAGCTGGGCGTCCTGATCAAGGGGGGCGAGGCTTTGCAGCGGGCCGGAGACGTCACCCACGTCGTGCTCGACAAGACCGGAACCGTCACCGAGGGGAGGCCCACAGTGACGGACGTTGTCCCCGCTCCGGGCTGGAACCGGACGGCGGACGACCTGCTCCGCCTCGTGGCGTCCTTGGAAGCCTCCTCCGAGCACCCGCTGGCCGACGCCGTCGTGCGGCACGCCCGGGAGCGCGGGCTGCCCGTCGTCCAGGCCCAGCAGTTCCAGTCGGTGACCGGCCGCGGCGCGGTCGGCGTGGTCGAGGGCTCGGCCCTGGCCGTGGGCAACGAGGCGCTGATGGCCGACTACGCCGTCGACGTGAGCCCCCTCCGGGCCGAGGCCGAGCGGTTGTCCGGCGAGGGGAGGACGCCGATGTACGCGGCGATCGACGGCGCCCTGGCCGGGCTGCTCGCCGTGGCCGACCCGATCAAGACGACCTCGCGCGAGGCGATCGCCCGGCTGAAGAAGATGGGCCTCGAGGTCGTCCTGCTGACCGGCGACAACCGGCGCACCGCCGAGGCCGTGGGCCGCCAGGCGGGGATCGAGCGGGTCGTGGCCGGGGTCCTCCCCGAGGGCAAGGTGGCCGAGGTCCAGCGGCTCCAGCAGGAAGGGGCGGTCGTGGCCATGGTCGGCGACGGCATCAACGACGCCCCGGCGCTCGCCCAGGCCGACGTCGGCATCGCCATCGGGACCGGCACGGACATCGCCGTCGAGGCGAGCGACGTGACCCTGATGCGGGGCGACCTCGGAGGCGCGGCCGCGGCCGTCGAGCTGTCGCGGCGCACCATGCGCACCATGAAGCAGAACCTCTTCTGGGCGTTCATCTACAACGTGGTGGGCATCCCCGTCGCGGCGGGAATCCTCTACCCGTTCTTCGGCATCCTGCTCTCGCCGATCCTGGCCAGCGCCGCCATGGCCTTCAGCTCGGTGAGCGTCGTCGCCAACAGTCTGCGGCTCCGCCGCGCTAGGATTCAGGCATGAGCGAGATCGAGCACGCCGGTTGCGGCTGTGGCATCCACACCGACGCTGAGGGCCGCAAGGCCGCCGGCGTCGACCCGCAGATCAAGGACAGCAACCTCAAGCGTCTGCGCCGGATCGAGGGGCAGGTCCGCGGCCTTCAGAAGATGATCGAGGAGGACCGCTACTGCCCCGACATCCTCATGCAGGTCTCCTCCGTCCAGGAGGCCCTGCGCTCCGTCGGCCGTGAGCTGATGCGCAACCATCTCAAGCACTGCGCCACGCAGGCCATCCGCGACGGAGGCGAAGGCGCGGAATCCATGTACGACGAGCTGATCGAGATGATCTACAAGCACAGTCGGTGAGGGCAACCGCGCGGAATGGCAGGGCGACGGCCGCCCAGCGAGGGAGGGCCTTCGCCCCGCCAGGGATCATGGCGGATCAAGCCAGGGAAGAGGTCATCCCTCGTAAGTACAGGACAGACTTTGGTAGGTATTGGACAGCCCCTGGTAGGGATCAGACCGTCCCTCGCAGGGATAGGGCCATCCCTGGCAGGGATTGCCATGATTCCTCGTAAAGATCGGACAGTCCCTCGTAAATACAGGACCATCCCTAGTAAATATCGGACAGACCCACCAGGGATCGTGGCCATCCCTCGTAAATATCGGACCGTACCTAGTCAGTACAGGAAAGCCCCTCCTTCATACAGGACCATCCCTGGTTCATGGAGCGCCATCCCAGGTAGATTCCGCCCCCGGCGAGCCTTACCGGAAGGGAGAAAATCCATGCTCTACAAGTTACTGGGGAGAGCGGCCTTCGCGTATCCGAGCTCTGCCTCGGCACGATGACATTCGGAGAGTCTTCGTCGTCCTGGCGATGACAACCGAGGTGTCTAGAAGACCGGCTCACCGCTCCCAAGGATCCTTCAGGTCGTCTACGGTTCCAAGCTCAGCGACATCCTCGAAGAAACGAGGGTCCGGCTCGCCGGTCCGCAGAATCTTCATGAACTCCGCCCAGGGCACCCACTGACGCCTGGGAGGATCAGACGCGAGGCTCTCGTCATCGTCCTGTAGTTTCCGATCGTGGGACATCCCTCACTCCCCGAACGGCGTCCAGATGTTCTTGACCTGGATGGCCTCGCGGAGGAACTCCTCGCCGGCGCCCTGCTCCGGGTCGGCCCAGTCTCTCGGATGGCCGTGGGTCACCCAGGTGCGCTTGAGGTTGCCGGTCGAGGCGCGCTCGACGGCGGCGCTCCCTTCGCGGGGGCCGAAGTACCAGAGGCAGTCCACGTCGTCGTGGGCGGCGAGGACGCCGGCCAGGAGGTCGCGGCTCCCGGTGACGATGTTGATCACGCCCGCGGGAACGTCCGAGGTGTCGAACACCTGGTAGAGGTCGGTCGCGGCGAGCGGCCAGCGCTCGGAGGGGACGGCCACCACGGCGTTGCCCATGGCCACGGCGGGAGCCACGGCGGAGAGGAAGCCGAGGAGGGGCCAGTCGTCCGGACAGATCGCGGCCAGGGTGCCGATGGGCTCGTGGACCGCGAAGGTGAAGTTGCGCAGCGGCACCGCCTGCACTTGGCCGGCGTACTTGTCGGCCCAGGCCGCGTAGGTGAAGAGACGCTCGATGGAGAGGTCCACCTCGCGCCGGCCGTCCCTGCCCGTCATGGCGTGGAGCCGGCGGGTGAATTCGTCATGGCGGGCGGCCAGGTTCTCGGCGGTGTAGTAGAGGATCTGCGCCCGCAGGTGGGCCGTGGCCCTGGCCCAGCCCGGAGCCGCCTTGCGCGCCGCTTCAACGGCGTTGCGCACGTCCTTGCGGTTGCCCTCCCCCACCTCGCCGACGAGGCGACCGTCCGGCCCCAAAACCTTGCGGCTGTACTCGCCGTCCGGCCGGGCCTGCTTGCCGCCGACGTACATCTTGGCGGTGCGGTCGATCGGCGGGAAGGGAGAGGCCGGAGCTGCGGTTTCTTCCTCTTCCCAGTTCGATCCTTCGCTCCGCTCAGGATGAGTTTCGGCGACCTCTTTCGCCTCCGCCTCCCAGCGCGGCCGGACGTACTCCCAGAGCCCCTCCCTGCCCCCTTCGCGGCCGAAGCCGCTCTCGCGGTAGCCGCCGAAGCCGGAGGCGGCGTCGAAGAGGTTGGTGCTGTTGATCCACACCGTGCCGGCCTTGATCTTCGAGGCGATCTCCAGGGCGAGGTTGATGTTCTCGGTCCACAGGCTGGCCGCCAAGCCGTAGCGGGTGTTGTTGGCCAGCTCGATCGCCTCTTCGGGCGTGCGGAAGGTCATCGCCACCAGCACCGGCCCGAAGATCTCCACCTGGGCGATGGTGGCGGCCGGCGACACGCCGGTGAACAGGGTCGGCGGATAGAAACAGCCGTCCTTGGGGCAGCTCCATGACGGCTGCCAGATCTTCGCCCCTTCGTCGACCCCCTGCCGCACGAGCCGGTCGATGCGCTCGAGCTGCACGGGCGCGATGATGGCGCCGATGTCGATGGCCTTGTCCTTGGGATCGCCGACGCGCAGGGTCTCCATGCGCGCCCGCAGCTTGCCGTAGAAGGTCTCGGCCACCCCTTCGTGGACCAGCAGGCGCGAGCCCGCGCAGCAGACCTGCCCCTGGTTGAACCAGATGGCGTCCACCACCCCCTCGACCGCGCCGTCGAGGTCGGCGTCGTCGAAGACCACGAAGGGGGACTTGCCGCCCAGCTCCAGCGACAGCCTCTTGCCGGTGCCGGCCGTGGCCTCGCGGATGATCCGGCCGACGTCGGTCGAGCCCGTGAAAGCGATCTTGTCGATCCCCGGATGGCGGACGATCAGCTCGCCTGTGCGGCCGTCGCCCGGCAGGATATTGACCACCCCGGCCGGCAGGCCCGCGTCGCGGCAGAGCTCGGCGAAGGCGGCGGCCGTGACCGAAGTGAACTCGGCCGGCTTGAGCACCACGGTGTTGCCCATGGAGAGGGCCGGCGCGATCTTCCAGGCGAGCATCAGGAGCGGGAAGTTCCAGGGGATGATCTGCCCCGCGACCCCGATGGGCACAGAGCCGGGCAGCTCCCGCTCCATGAGCTGGGCCCAGCCGGCGTAGTGGTAGAAGTGGCGGGCCACCAGCGGCACGTCGATGTCCCGCGTCTCGCGGATCGGCTTGCCGTTGTCCAGCGTCTCCAGCACGGCGAGCAGGCGGGCGTTCTTCTGCACGTGGCGGGCGACGGCGTAGAGGTAGCGGGCGCGGCCGTGGCCGCCCAGCTCCCACCAGCCTGGCTGCGCCGCCCGCGCGGCCTCGACCGCGGCGTCCACCTCGGCCGCGCCGCACTGGGCCACCCGGGCGATCGGCTTGCCGTTCGCCGGGTTGACGCTGTCGAAGAATTCTCCGGAGGACGGCCGGCGGAATTCGCCGGCGATGAACGGCAGGATCTCCCGGCCGCGCGCCTCCAGCCAGGCCAGGGCCGGATCGGCGCTCTCCGGCGCCGGCCCGTACTCCATCGTCTCGAAGATCTCGGCGACGGTCATAGGGAGACCCTCAGGCCACGGGGTGGCGGAAGGAGGCCGAGTAGCGGCCGGTGACGTGGTGCTCGAGCTGGCGCTCGATGTCGCCCAGGAGGCTCGAGGCGCCGAGGCGGAAGAGGTCGCGCCGCATCCAGGGATCGCCCAGCTCCTCTTTCATCAGCGACAGCCAGTCGGTGGCCTGGCGGGCGGTGGAGATCCCTCCCGCCGGCTTGAAGCCGATGCGAAAGCCGGTGCGCTCGTGGTAATCGCGGATCGCCCGCACCATGACCAGCGAAACCGGCAGGGTGGCGTTGGCCTTCTCCTTGCCCGTCGAGGTCTTGATGAAATCGGCGCCGGCCATCATGGCGACCCGGCTGGCCCGCGCCACATTGCGCAGCGTGGCCAGCTCGCCGGTGGCGAGGATGGTCTTGAGGTGGGCGTGCCCGCAGGCCTCGCGGAAGGCCTTGATCTCGTCGTACAGGGCCTGCCAGTCGCCGTTCAGCACGTGGGCGCGGGTGACGACGATGTCGATCTCCTCGGCCCCGGCGGCCACGGACTCGCGGATCTCGGCGAGCCGCTGGGGGAACGGGTTCTGTCCGGCCGGGAAGCCCGCGGAGACCGCGCAGACCGGGATGCCCGAGCCCTCCAGCGCCTCGCGGGCCGTCTCCACCAGGGCGTGGTAGACGCAGACCGCGGCCACCCGGATGTCCAGGTGGGCGACGCCGAGAGCTTCCAGGAGGTCCTGGCGGATCGGCCGCCGCGCCTTGGCGCACAGCCGCCGCACCCGGCCCGGGGTGTCGTCCCCCTGCAGGGTCGTCAGGTCCATGCAGGTGACGGCCCGCAGGTACCAGGCCGCCTGCCAGTCTTTCTTGACCGTCCGCCGCTTCGGCAGGGTCGCCGCCCGGCGCTCCGCCGCGCTGGTGTTGACCCGCACGTCGCGCACCCATCCCAGGTCGAGAGGGATGCCTGGATTGCGCTCCGGCTCGGGATCCGAGGGGCGCGGCGCCAGCGTGGGTCGGTTGCGGAGGTCCTGGACGGCCATGGTGCGTTTCTCCCACGGAAGCTTACCATGGCCGCTTCTCGCCTCTGCCGCGGGCCCTCACCCCCCCCGGCCCCCCTCTCCCGTCACCGGGAGAGGGGGGAGAAAGGACGCAGCATGCTGCGCCGCTACGAGCGCCGATCCCTGCTTTCGTTTTTCCCCTCTCCCGGTGACGGGAGAGGGGGCCAGGGGGTGAGGGTCGGGAGGGGGCCTACTGCCCCGACGCCGCCGGGGCGGCCTGCTCCGCTCCGTTCACCCGCGCCCGCCCCAGCTCCACGCCCGTGTAGTAGTGGGTGAGGATGTCCTTGTAGGTGTGCCCCCGCTGCGCCATGCCGTAGGATCCCACCTGGCACATGCCCACGCCGTGGCCGAAGCCGCGGCCGGTGAACAGCCAGCCGGCCTCCTGGTTCTTGGGGGCCAAGCGCTTGGCTGTGAACAGGATGTCGGGGATGTCGAGAGTCCAGCGGATGGGGAGCCCCTCGACCTCGACCGTCTGGCCGTTGTCGCCAAGGATGCGGATCTTGCCCACGCGGCCGGAGCCGCCGCGCTCCAGGATCTCCAGGTCCCGGAAGCCGATGCCCGGGAAACGCTGGTTCACCTGTTTGGCGAGCTGCGAGTCGGAACGGAAGCGCGTCCAGTTGCTGTACGGGCTGCTGCGGTCGAAGGCGGCGCCGTCGAGGTCCACTTCCTGGACGGCGGCGAGCAGGCGCTCCCCCTGCCAGAAGAGGGTCAGCGGGTCGCCCGGCAGCAGGGCGAGCCCGGAGCTGGTCACCTCGGCCCTGCGGCGGCGGAAGGTCGAGAGCTGCCCCGGCAGGGCGTAGACCTTCTGCTCCTTGCCCGACTTGACCGTCATCCGCCCCTGGGCGAGCGAGAGGTACGAGGCCTCCTCGCGGCGCACGACCCGCAGCAGCTCGGCGAGAGCGAGGAGCATCTGCTCCACCTCGCGCTCGTCCAGCGGCCTGTCCAGCGGGCCCGTGACCAGGCCGTTGCGGAGCAGGTAGGCCGCGCGGCGGAGATCCTCCTCGTTCCACCCCTTCGGCGGCTCGTGCAGAAGGTACTCGACGTCCTCCTGGGCCAGGAAGAGGCGGGCGTCGAGCGCCAGGTCGAAGGCGTAGGCGATGAAGCGCTGCACCTCCCGGCGGTCCAGGGAGGCGAGCCGCTCGCGCGGCACCGGCAGGCCGGCGAGCAGGGCCAGGTGCTCGAGCCGGGCGGACAGGGCCTGCGGAGTCAGGCTGCCGGGAGCGGGCGGCAGGACCGCCCGGGTCAGCCCTGCGGGGAAGGCGATCCCGGCCGGCAGGCTCCCCTCGATCCGTTCGAAGCCCCCCTCCATGCAGGGGACCCCCTTGAGGTACGGGTCGTCCTTCAGGGGGAAGACGACCTGCACGTCCTCGGTGTGGCCGCCGCAGGTGGAGCTGTAGAGCGTGTCGGCGAGCCGCCCCTGGTAGAGCAGCACCTGGCCGGCGGTCTCGGCGATGGCCCGGTCGGAGACCGGGTGCTCCACCGCCATGCCGTTGTAGACCTGGCAGCGCGGCGTGGCGCAGATGTCGTACCCCTCGCGGGAGAACTCGCCGAGGTTGCGCAGGGTGTAGGTGCGGGCGGCCACGGCCTGCGCCTTGAGGGCCTCGAGCTGGTTGTACTGCTCCGGCCCCATCTCGCTCGGCACCACGCCGCGCAGGTACTCCTCCACCGGCAGCTCGTTGATCAGGTTGAGCCGGCCGCGGTCGTTCAGATAGACGAGGATCCGCCCGCGGTACCGCTTGCCCTGCACCCGGATGCTCGGACCGTTCGTGGGCGAGACGGAGAGCCAGCGGACCCGGTGGACGGCCGGGGCGCCCCCCTGGCCCCCCTGAATCACCCGGATCGCGGGGTCGGACACCGCGGCCCCCTCGCTGACCACGAAGGCGCCGATCACGCCCAGCGAGCCGAGGCGGCGCATGTCCTTCTCGGCGTCCTCGCGGGTGGGATACCGCCCCAGGCGGACGCGGTAGAGGTCGATCCCCGCGTCGAAGAAGGCCTCGCCCGGCTGCCCCGTCGCATCCTGGAGGCGGCGCGCCAGCTCCTTGGCCTGCAGCTCGTCGCGGAGAGCCGCCACCTGCAGGCGGTAGAAGCCCGCCTGGGCGCTCGCCGCGGCGGGCTCGATCCGCAGGGCGGAGGTGACCGCCAGCGGCTGGTCGCCCACCGTCCCGGTCAGCGGCTCCTCGCAGCACGGGATGGTCACCGAGTCGAGATCGGTCGCCAATCCGACCCGGAGCAGGATCGGCGCGGCAGAGGCCACGGGCTCCGGCGGCTGCACGGGCTCCGGCTCGGGCTCTTCCACCGGGGGAACGGGCGCCGGCTCGGTCGGCGCGGGAGGCGTCGCGGGGCCCTTGGGCTGCACCTTTCCCGGAGTGCGGGGGGAAGGCGTACGGGCGCAGCCGGCGGCCAGGAGGAGGACGAGCACGGGGAGCAACTTCTTCATCACGCGGAACGAAACCTCCAGGAAATACGGGTGTCCGAACGGCCGCCCGAGCTCCGGCAGGCCGCGGCATGTGCGCTTCCGGCCCGTCATCGCAGACGGGCCCCGTGGACCTTGTGCTCCCGCCGGAAGTCTTCGATCGCGGTCATGACGACCGGCTGGGCCATTTCGTAGAGGCGGCTGACGAGCATGGCCGGGAGGCGGGAGGACAGCGGGATGCCCTCCTGGATCGCCTGGCTCCCTTCCGGGTCCGCGCCGCGGTCCAGGCTGGAGCGGCCGGCCGGCGCGGGCTGCTTCGGCGTCTCGTCGAGCCGGTAGTTGGTGGTGAAGACCGTCGGGAGCTGCCGCGTATAGCGGTGGTTGATGATCAGGTAGAGGATGTCGCGCACCCAGGGCGTGGACTGCTGGGCGCCGAGCTCGTCGAGCACCAGCAGCTCGGCGTCCATGAGGGGATCGAGGATCTCCCGCTTGGACTCCGGCGAGCCGGGATCGAAGGTGGCCTGGATCTGGTGGATCAGCGAGGTGAACTCGACGAAGCGGCCGTGCACCATGTAGCGCTCGGTCAGCTCGACGAGGGCCCCCACGGCGAGGTGGGTCTTGCCGACTCCGGGAGGACCCAGGAAGAGCAGGCCGGACTGCCGGAAGCCTCCCCCCTCCTGGACGAAGCCGTCCACGTACTGCTGCGCGATCGAGCGGGCCTGGGTGAGCTGCGTCCGCTCCCTGGGCGAGCCGCTGGAGGTCTGGAAGTTGGAGATCTTGCAGTGACGGTAGCGCGGCGGGATGCCCGCCGCCGCGAGGAGGCGCTGGGAACGGCCCTGCTCGCGGCAGGTACAGGTGCGGGCGGCCCCCGCCCCGCCGTCCGCCTCGATCACCCATCCCCGCCCGTCGCAGAGCGGGCATTGGTCCTGGCTCACTTCGCTGACTGACATTGCGGGAAATCGTAGCACGGAGACCCTCACCCCCGACCCCTCTCCCGTCACCGGGAGAGGGGCGCCACCACCCTGCCCCTATATAACATTCCCCCTCTCCCAGTGATGGGAGAGGGGGCCAGGGGGTGAGGGCCGGGTGAGGTTTCAGCGGATCTTGGTGAGGGGACCGCTCTCGATCCTCACCAGGGCATGCTGCTTCTCGGCGCCCATGCGCCGTTCGCGGGCCTCGCGCTGGATCGCGTCGATCAGGCGGTCCATCTCGCTCTGCATCTGCTCCATCCGCTCCCGCATGTTGAGGATCACCTCGACGCCGGCCAGATTGACCCCCAGGTCGCGCGTCAGGGTGAGGATGATCTCCAGGCGGCGGATCGCCTCCTCGTCATAGAGGCGGGTGTTGCCGGCGCTCCGCGTGGGCTTGATCAGACCCTCCCGCTCGTAGAGCCGCAGGGTCTGCGGATGGATGCCGTAGCGCTCGGCGACCACGCTGATCATCACGAACTTCTTCTCGGTGCGACGGCGGGCGGCCATTCAGATCTCCTCCTTCAACGGCACCTGGACTGCGTCGCCGGAGCGCTTCGGGAGGTGGACCTTCAGGATTCCCTGCTCGAAGCCGGCGGTGATGCCGTCCGTGTCGACCGGCGCTCCCAGCTCGAAGGTGCGGCGGAAAGGACCGTAGCTGCGCTCCATGCGGAGGAAGTTCCGGTTCTCTCCCAGAGTTTGCCGGCGGCCGGAGAGCTCCAACCGCCGGTCCCTCACCTGGAGCTGGATGTCCTCCCGCCGGACTCCCGGCAGCTCGGCGTAGAGGAGGTACGCGTCCTCGGTCTCGATGACGTCGACCGCTGGGGCCCAGGTCCCGGGCAGGCCCCCTTCCGGATCGTCGTAGTCCGAGGGGAGCATCGCCTGCTCGAAGAGGCTGTTGATCCTCTCCTGGATGCGGGCCAGCTCCTCCAGGTAGATCTTCTTGAGAGGCGGCATGGGCTCCCCCGCGGCTCAGCGCTTGTCGTCCACGTCCACGTACTCGGCGTCGATCACCTCGTCCGAGGTCGCGGAGCCCCGGCCCCCCGCACCCGCGCCGGCCCCCGCGCCCGCGCTCCCGCCCCCGGGACCACCGCCGGCCGCACCCTCCGCCCCACCGGCCTGCTGCTGCCGGTACATGGCCTCGGCCAGCTTGTGCGACGCCTGGGTGAGCCGCTCGGCGGCCTGCTCCATCGCGGCCGCGTCGTCGCTCTCCAGAGCGCTCTTGGCCTGCTGGATCGCCTGCTCGAGCTGACCCTTCTCGTCCGGACCGAGCTTCTCCTTGTGCTCGTTGTAGGTCTTCTCGGTGCTGTACACCAGACCGTCGAGCCGGTTGCGGGCCTCCACCTGGCGGCGGCGCTCCTGGTCCTCCGTCCGGTGGGACTCGGCCTCCTTGACCATGCGGTCGATCTCGCTGTCGGCGAGGCCGCTCGACGCAGTGATCGTGATCTTCTGCTCCTTGCCCGTGCCGAGGTCCTTGGCCGACACGTGCGCGATGCCGTTGGCGTCGATGTCGAACGTCACCTCGACCTGCGGCACGCCGCGCGGCGCCGGCGGGATGCCCACCAGGTGGAACTTGCCGAGGGTGCGGTTGTCCCGCGCCATCTCGCGCTCGCCCTGGAGGACGTGCACCTCGACCGACGTCTGGTTGTCCGCCGCGGTCGAGAAGATCTCGCTCTTGCGCGTCGGAATCGTGGTGTTGCGCTCGATCAGCTTGGTGAAGACCCCGCCCAGGGTCTCGATGCCGAGCGACAGCGGCGTCACGTCGAGGAGCAGCATGTCCTTGACGTCGCCGCTCAGCACGCCGCCCTGGACCGCCGCGCCGATCGCCACGACCTCGTCCGGGTTGACGCCCTTGTGGGGCTCCTTGCCGAAGGTGTCCTTGACCAGCTTCTGGATGGCCGGCATGCGGGTCTGGCCGCCGACGAGCACGACCTCGTCGATGTCCTCGGCCTTCAGCCCGGCGTCCTTGATCGCCTGCCGGCAGGGGCCGATCGAGCGCTGGATCAGGTCGTCGACGAGCTGCTCCAGCTTCGGCCGGGTCAGCCGCAGGTTCATGTGCTTGGGACCCGAGGCGTCGGCGGTGATGAACGGCAGGTTGATCTCGGTCTCCTGCGCGCTCGACAGCTCGATCTTGGCCTTCTCCGCCGCCTCCTTGAGGCGCTGCATCGCCATGGGGTCGTTGCCCAGGTCGATGCCCTGGTCCTTCTTGAACTCCTCCAGCAGCCACTCGATGATCCGCTGGTCGATGTTGTCGCCGCCGAGGTGGGTGTCGCCGTTGGTGGCCTTCACCTCGACCACGCCCTCGCCCACCTCCAGGATGGAGATGTCGAAGGTGCCGCCGCCGAAGTCGTAGACGGCGATGGTCTGGTCCTTCTTCTTGTCGAGGCCGTAGGCCAGCGCGGCCGCGGTCGGCTCGTTGACCAGGCGGTCGACGGTGAGGCCCGCGATGCGCCCGGCGTCCTTGGTGGCCTGCCGCTGGGCGTCGTTGAAGTAGGCGGGCACGGTGATGACCGCACGCTCCACCTTCTCGCCCAGGTAGTCCTCGGCCGCCTGCTTCAGCTTGCCGAGGATCATGGCCGAGATCTCGGGCGGCGAATACTTCTTGCCGTCGACGTTGATGCGGACGTCGCCGTTCTCCGCCCGCTCGACGCCGTAGGGCACCATCTTCATCTCTTCGTTCACTTCGTTGTACTTGCGGCCCATGAACCGCTTGATCGAGAAGATGGTGTTCTTGGGATTGGTGATGGATTGCCGCTTCGCGACCTGCCCGACGAGACGCTCGCCGCTCTTGGTGAAGGCCACGACCGAAGGGGTGGTGCGATTGCCTTCCGCGTTGGGAATGACCTTCGCCTCGCTCCCCTCCATCACGGCGACCACGCTGTTGGTGGTCCCCAGGTCGATACCGATGATCTTGCTCACGAGGTTTCCTCCTCTTGCTCCGATGTTCGTCAGGCAGAAACCTGGCCTGGCGCCATGAAAAGTCTAGATGTTTAGTGGCGGACTGTCAACTTTGCGCCACGCTCTATTTGACAGAAAGAGACGCAGATTTATTCCTGGCCCACCATCCCCCTCTCCCCGCACCGTGGTGGAGGGGCCTCAGTCGAGCAGGACGAGAGGCTGAGCGGTGCTCTCTCTGGGGACGGTGAGGAACTCGGGATCGAGGAGGAAGTTGCCGGAGATCGCCTCGCCCGCGTCGGCGCCCGGGATCGGCTGCCCGCCCTGCAGCGGCTGCAGCGTGTAGCTCTCGTCGCTCGCCGCGTACCGCAGGGAGTTGCCCTGCGGGTCCTGGAGGTCGCTGCCGTCGAGCAGCCCCATCTGGCGGAGCTGCTCCAGGCTGGCGGGGAACCGGCCCTCCAGCAGGAAGTAAGTCTTGGCCGCCCGGTCGATCTTCAGATAGAGGGATTCCCGCTGGTCCTGGGCCAGGGCGGAGCGCTCCGCCTCCTGCCAGGGGAACGGGAGGACGAGCGCCTCGGGCCGGGTGAACAGGGCGAACGCGAGCAGGGCCGCGAGCCCGGCGGCGAAGAGCTTCGGCGCGACCGGCCGCGCACCCGCCTCCACGGGCGGAGCTTCCACCTTCATCTTGCGGAAGGGACCTGCCAACTCTCCCTCGGCAGGGGGCGCCGGCCGTACCGCGCCAAGCGCAGGAGGCGTCCCTTCGCGGCGAACCACCTTCAATCCCTGCCGGCGGCTCATGGTCTCGTCCGGGCTCGGCAGCGGCGCGACCGGAGCCTCCTGGATGGCCGGCGGCGGGACGGCGACCGGGCGAGGCCCCGGAGCCGGCGGGGCCGGAGCGGCGGCCTTGGCTCCGGCCTGGAAGAGCACCTCCTCGACGGGGATCGGGATGAAGCCGTCCTCGTAAGAGGCCTCGTCGCTGCTGTAGAACTTGAACTCCCCCTTCTCCCAGCGCAGGAGCTGCTGGAGCTGGCGGGACGTCTGGATGCGGAGCGCCTGGAGCAGGTCCGGCCGGGCGACGTACCCCCGCTCCACGAGCAGGTCCAGGAGACGGCCGCCCGCGGCTTGGTGCTCGGCGGAGGCGCGCGCGAACTCCGCGGAGCTCATCAGTCCCTCGCCGACCAGGATCTGCGCCAGGCCCTCCTCGACCGTCTGGCTGATGGCGTCCACCGCGACGATCTGGCCGTTGGAGAAAGAGACGGCGATGATGTCCTGCTGGCCCTGGACCGTCAGGATCCCGGTTTTCCTCTGCTGGGAGATCAACTGGAGGATCTCCGGCAGCCGGAAAAGCTCTAGAGTGCCTTCAACCGCCATGCGCGCTCAGACCTCGTCGCTCAGCTCCCGGCGGAGCCGCAGCCCCATGTAGAGCGACAGACCCAGGATCGCCACGATCCAGGCTGCGAAGTTCCCTGGATCATAACCCCAAGGGATGCGATAGCCGATCCTGCCGAACATCGGCAGCATGAGCAGCGCCGTCGGCAGCAGCAGGGCCAGGAACGCCTTGCCCCCCTCCCCGACCTCCGCGGAAGGGGCTCCGGGGAGCAGGGCGCGCCACCACCGGCTGCGCGGCTGGTAGCGGTACGGCTCCGCCTCCGAGTCCCGGAAGGACCGCCGGGCGAGGTGCAGCGCCACGGCAAGGAGGAGCAGGATCACCGGCACGGAAAGCGACAGCCAGCGGCGGAACTGCTCCAGGCGGGCCGTGGCCTCGCCGCTCGTCCGGAAGCTCGCGAGCAGGTCGCGCCGGATCTCCGGGATGCGGGCCAGGCCCTGGCTGTTGGTCACCACCCGCTGCTGGCCGAGGTTGCGCACCCAGACGTCGACGCGCGAATCGTCGATCTCCCGCGCCTGGGCCAGGGCGCGCCTGGACTCGTTGAACAGGTAAGACTCGGAATAGGCCTGGCTCAGGTTGAACTGCGCCGAGGCATTGGCCGGGTCGGTCGTGGCCACCTTCTGGAAATGCTGGATGGCGCTGCCGAAGTCCCCCTTGAGGAAGGCGAAGGCCCCCAGGTTCATCTCGGCGTGCGTGTTCTCCGGCTCCTCCTGCAGGACCTGGCGGTAGAGGTTCTGGGCCAGGTCCCACTGTCCGAGCGAGCGATGGACGTCGGCCAGCAGGTGGCGGACCGCCGGGCGGTCAGGGAGCACCGAGCGCAGCAGCCCGAGGTCGGTGAACAGGCCGCCGTAAAGCCGGTGCTGCCGCAGGCTCTCCATGGCCTGGACCGGCGGCGACAGCGTCACGGCGACGCGGCGGCTCTGCCCGCTGATCAGGACCGGCGCGACCCCCACCAGCAGCCAGAGGACGACCAGCACGGCCCGCTCGCTGGCCGAGGAGTAGCCCCAGAGCAGCAACGACCAGAACAGGGGGAGCCAGAGGATGCCGGAGGGGAGGGCCAGCGGCCAGAGCAGCAGGACGACCGTGAGGGCCACCGCGACCGGCCGTGGCAACCGGCGGGCGAACAGCGAGACCATGTCGTTCCACAGCAGGCTCCCCTTGACCGCCATCTGGACCGCGATGAACAACCCGCCGGTCAGCAGCAGGAGCGACAGGCCCCAGACCAGCAGGTTCTGGAGCCAGAGGTAGCTCTCCAGGGGGAGCCCGAACAGCCGCGCGTAGCCGCGGATCTGGGCGGCCGCCGCACCGGCATAGCTCCCCTGCAGACGGTCGACCGTGGCCTCTGCGAAAGCGGTCTCGGCGCGCCCGGGATCGAGCTTCTCGGCGGCGTCGAGCGACCAGCGGGCGCGCTCGAAGTCGCCCTGGCGGGCGGCCTGCACGGCCCTGGCGAGGGCGCCGACGCTCAGGTCGGGGAGCCGCGTCATGCCGATCTGGCGCGCCGTGGCGAGCAGGTCCTCGACCACGCGCTCGGACCCCTGCCGGTTGGTCTGGACCACCCACTGCAGCCACTGCTCCTCGAGCTGTCTCAGCGCCCGGCGGACCGGGGCGGTCATCTCGACGCCGGTCACCTGGGCCGAAGACACGGAGGCCGGCTGGGCGGACAGCGCGGAGGCGAGCGTCGCGAAAGCCGCGAGGGCCGCGACGCAGGCTGTCCTAGCGGCTCTTCTGGACATAGCGGACCCGCAGCCGGTACAGCAGGTCTTCCAGGAACGCGGACTCTTGCGCGGTGAGATTGCCCGCCGTCTTCTGGCGCACGACGTCGAGCAGGTCGATGTGGATACGGGCCATCTCCAGGTTCTCGGCGTCCTGGCCGCCGGGGAGGTCCACGTCTCCCAGGTAGATGGGGACCGGCTCGGCGAGCATTGCAACCAGGTCGAAGAACGAGGGCCCGAGCCCCGGCGGCGTGTCCGGAAACTCGACGTACGCCGGAGGCTCCTCAGCCACGGGACTGCCCTCGGCCGCGGGACCGCGGCTGGGAGGCGGAGGAGCGGAGGCGGGCTCCGGACGGGGTTCGGCCGGCGGCTCGGCGGCGGCGGTCGATTTTTCGTTGAGGAAACGGTACTCTTCCCGCAGATCGCCCTCCGGGGTGAACATCCGCTTGTCGGTGACCTTGATCTGCTTCTCCTGATTGCTCACCCTGACCTGCGCTCCTTTCTGAACGGATTTTACGACGAGCCCCCTCCCATGGCTGACACCCCCGACCTCCAGAAGCTCCTCGACCTCGTCGCCCGGCTCCGCGCCCCCGACGGCTGCCCCTGGGACCGCGAGCAGGGCCTCTCCGACGTCCGCGCCTACCTCCTCGAGGAAGCGCACGAGGTGGCCGGGGCGATCGACGGCGGCGACTGGGGAGAGCTGGCCGAAGAGCTGGGCGACCTGCTCTTCCAGGCCGCCTTCATCGGGCGTCTCGCCGAGGAAGCCAGTGCCTTCAGATTCTCACAGGTTATCGATCGCGTCCACCACAAAATGGTGGCGCGCCACCCGCACGTCTTCGGCGACGAGGTCCTCGCCGACGCCGAGGCGGTCCGCCAGGCCTGGGAGCGGCGGAAGCTGCGGGAGGAGCCCGGCCGGCGGTCGCTCCTCGCCGGCGTCCCCTCTTCCCTCCCCGCCCTCCTCGCCGCCTACCGCCTGACCCAGAAGGCCGCCGGCGTCGGCTTCGACTGGCCGGACGCGCAGGCCGTCCTCGACAAGGTCGATGAGGAGACGGCCGAGCTGCGCCAAGCCCTCGCCGAGGGGGACGCCGCGGCGGTCCGCGAGGAGATCGGAGACCTCCTCTTCACTCTCGCCAACCTCTCCCGCAAGCTGGACGTCGACCCCGAAGCCGCCTTGGCCGGCACCAACCTCAAGTTCCGCCGCCGCTTCGAGCAGGTGGAGAGGGGGCTGGCCGAGAAGGGCAAATCGGCCGCCGAGGCGACTCTGGAGGAGATGGACGCGCTATGGGAGGCGGCGAAGAGGGAGCGGTGACCGCATCTCGCCAGTATCATCTCAAAAATAATTTGCGCTAAGCTTGTCTTCATTGACAGTCACCGCCCTGCTGAAAGGAGACATCGATGAAGCGTCGTGGTCACGTCCCGGTGTTCCTCGCCCTGCTTCTTTCCCCCGGTATCGCTCTCGCACAGAGCTCCGTCCCCAACCCTGAACCGACCACTCCCCTGCTGCAAGCCATCGAAGAGGCGGCCCCGGCACCCGTGCTGGGCGGACTGGGATTACCCGCTCCGTCCTGGAAGACCTGCACAGCAAATCTGACATGTCCCAGTGGCTGTCAAATCAGTTGTGAGGGCCCCACAGAAACGTCCTGTTCCTCAACCGCTACCTCGGTGACCTGCAACGGATTCACGACGCCCTGCCCCTATCCTTCATGTAGCCCACCCCCGATCTGCGAAGATGCCCAGAGCAGGTGCAACTGGTGCGCGTGCGTCGCTGCAAACGGCACGACGGCAGGTTGCAGATATCACTGCTTCACAGGTTGGGACTGATCCGCAGAGACACGAAAGGCCGGCAGCCGAGGCCGCCGGCCTTTCGCGGATCGGTTCACAACAGGCTCAAGGTGATCCCCGGAGCCGGAACGGGCGTCTCTACGGTGCCACCGCAGCAGTTGCCGCGCTGTTGACGATCTCTACCAGATACGACTCCACGTTGTCCGCCAAGACCTCCTGCCCCCCGGCGGTGGGGTGGATGCCGTCGGCCTGGTTCATCTCGGCCTCTCCGCCGACCCCTTCGAGGAGGAAGGGGACCAGCGGGACGTCCAGGTCCTCCGCGATTTCGGGGTACATCGCCTCGAACTGGCGGGTGTAGTCGGGCCCGTAGTTGGGGGGGATCCTCATGCCGAGGAGCAGGACGTGGACGCCGGCCGCCTTGGCGCGGCGGACGATCTCGCGCAGGTTCTTCTCGGTCTCCTCCACGGGGAGACCGCGCAGACCGTCGTTGGCGCCGAGGCCCACCACCAGGACGGCCGGCTTCTGGCCCAGCAGCCAGTCGAGGCGGGCGAGGCCGCCGGCGGTGGTATCGCCGCTCACTCCCGCGTTGATGACCCGGACCGGCTTGCCGCCGCTGTCCAGCCGCCGCTCCAGCAGCGCCGGATAGGCCTGGTCCTCGGCCAGACCGAGGCCCGCCGTGAGGCTGTCGCCCAGGAAGACGACCAGGGGCTCCGCCTTCCGGGAGACAGCCGCCGGACGGGGCGCCGGCGCGGGGACCGACGCCGCGGCGGGGGCCACCTCGCGCTCGGCGGAGGCCGTCTGCCCGGCCCTTCCGGCCTCGCAGGCGGAGACCACGGGGAGGAGGATCGCAAGGAAGAGGAAGGAAAGCTTTGAGCGCATCAGACGTCTCCAGAGTATCGCGGGCCGCGGCTCCCCGGGTGGTAAGCTGCGCGCCGCCGCGCCTGGAGAAAGAAATCCCGTGCGCGCCAAGGTTATTCCGGTCATGTCTCCAAGAATCGAGCTCCGACAGCTCACCCGGCGCCTCCCCTCGGGCGACCGCGTCCTGACCATCCTCGACCAGGTCGACCTGCGGATCGACCCCGGCGAATTCGTCGCCGTGCTCGGCCCTTCCGGCAGCGGCAAATCGACGCTGCTCGCTCTCATGGCCGGCCTCGACCGCCCCACCTCGGGCGAGGTGCGGATCGACGGCGAGCCGATCCAGAGCCTGTCCGAGGACCAGCTCGCCCTGCTGCGGCGGCGCAAGATCGGCTTCGTCTTCCAGAGCTTTCAGCTCCTCGGCAACCTGACCGCCCGCGAGAACGTGCTGCTGCCCATCGAGCTGCTCGGGCAGCCCGACCCGGTCCGCCGCGCCGACGAGCTGCTCGCCGCGGTCGGGCTTCAGGACCGCGGCCACCACTACCCCAGCCAGCTCTCCGGCGGCGAGCAGCAGCGCGTGGCCCTGGCCCGCGCCTTCGCCGCCCGGCCGCCGATCCTGCTCGCCGACGAGCCGACCGGCAACCTCGACGGCGCCACCGGCCGCAAGATCCTGGAGATCCTGACCGACCTGCGGCTGCGGGAGGGGACGACCCTGGTGCTGGTCACCCACGATCCGGCGGTGGGCGCCCTCGCCGACCGGCTGATCCACCTGCGCGACGGCCGGATCGAGCGCGAGGAGGCGCCCGCCCGCGTGCCGGCCGCCACCCCGGCCGAGGCCCCGGCGTGACCCCCGACTTCTTCTTCCGCACGCTGATCCGCGAGTCCCGGGGATCGCGCGCCCGGCTGGTCTTCTTCGTGGCCTGCCTGTCGGTCGGAGTGTCGGCGGTGGTGGCGGTCGCCGGGCTCTCGGCCAGCCTCGACGAGGGGATCCGCACCGAGGCCCGGCAGCTCCTGGCCGCCGACCTGGCGATCGAGGGCAACCGGCCGCTCCCCGCAAGCTTCGACCTGGCGAAGGCCGGCCTCGCCGGGGCGCAACGCACGGATATCAAGGAGACGGTGACCGTCGTGGCGGCGCCCCCTTCGGCCTCCGGGAGGCCAGGACCCAGCCAGCTCGTGGAGCTCAAGGTGGTCGGCGGCGACTATCCCTTCTACGGCAGGCTCGACCTCCAGCCTCGGCAGCGGCTGCGCGACCTGCTGCGGCCGGATACCACGGTCGTCGCCTCGGAGCTGCTCTCCCGCCTCGGCCTGCGGGTCGGAGATACGCTGCGCATCGGCGGCCGGCCGTTCCGCATCGCCGGGGTGGTCCTCTCGGAGCCGGACCGCGTCAGCGTGTCCATGACTCTGGGGCCGCGGGTCTTCCTGGCGCCGGAAGGATTCGCCCGCGCCGGCCTGGGGGGGCGCGGCAGCCGCATCGGCTACCGCACCCTCATCAAGCTCCCGGAAGGGTTCCCCGGAACCCAGGTCCTGGCGGTCAAGGAGCGGCTGCGGGACGCCCTCCCAGAACCGAGCTTCTTCCGCGTCGAAACCTACCGCGACGCCCAGCCGGCCCTGCGCGAGAGCGTCGACCGGGTCGAGAAGTTCCTCGGCCTGGTGGCGCTGCTCTCGCTGTTCGTCGGCGGCATCGGGGTGGCGCAGAGCGTCCGCGCCTGGCTCGCCGGGCGGCTGGACGCCATCGCGGTGCTCAAGTGCCTGGGCCTGCGCCCGCGCGAGATCTTCCCCCTCTATCTCGGCCAGACCGCCCTGCTCGGCCTCGCCGGCAGCCTGGTGGGAATCGTGATCGGCGCCGCGGTCCAATTCGCGCTGCCGTCGCTCTTCCCCGACCTGATCCCAGCCGAGCTGATCCGCCCCTGGCAGCCGCAGGCGCTGCTGCGCGGGCTGGCGCTGGGGGTCGGCGTGGCCGTCCTCTTCAGCCTGCCGCCGCTGTCGGCGGTGCTGCGGGTGCCGCCGTCGCGGGTGCTGCGCCGGGACGCGGAGCCCCTCCCCACGCACCGATGGGTCGGCGCCCTCACGCTGGTCGCGCTGGTCGCCGGCGTCTGGGGCATGGCGAGCGTCCAGGCGCGCTCCTGGGACCTCGGAGGCCGGTTCGCCCTCGGCGTGGCCCTGGCGACGATGGCTCTGACCGCCGTGGCCCTGCTGGTGTCGCGGACCGCGGGCCGCCTCCCCCGCGACTTCGCGCGCCGCCCCTGGATGCGCAACGGCCTGGCGGCGCTCTCCCGCCCCGGCGCGGCCACGGTCAGCTCCGTGGTCGCGCTCGGCCTGGGGGTGCTGGTGGTGCTCGCCATGTCGCTGGTCGAACGGCGGCTGACCCGCGAGCTCTCCGCGGAGATCCCCAGCGACGCGCCGAGCGCCTTCATGATCGACATCCAGCCGGCCCAGTGGCCGGGGGTCGAAGCGCTGCTGCGCAGCCACGGCGCCTCGAAGATCGAGTCCGTGCCGGTGATCATGGCGCGCCTCGCGGCCATCGACGGCCGCACGATCGAGGAGCTGACCCGGAACAGCCCACGGGACCGTGGCCGGCGCTGGGCCCTCACCCGCGAGCAGCGGCTCACCTACATGCGCGACCTGCCGGAGGGCAACGCCGTCATCGAAGGCTCCCTGTGGAGCGATCCGGACAGCGCCGAGGTGAGCATCGAGCAGGAGTTCGCCGACGACCTGGGGCTGAAGCTCGGCTCGGTCCTGCGCTTCGACATCCAGGGAGTGCCGGTCGAAATGAAGGTCACCAGCCTCCGCACGGTGGACTGGACGACCTTCGGCATCAACTTCTTCCTGGTCGTCGAGCCGGGATTCCTGGAAAACGCTCCGCAGCAACGGCTGGCCACCTTCCGGGTGGCCAAGGGAGGCGAGCAGCCGATCCAGGATCTGCTGGCGGCGAGCTACCCGAACGTGACGCTGCTGCGCATCCGCGAGATCCTGGAGAAGATCGTCAAGGTGATGGACCGCATCGGCCTCGGCATCCGCTTCCTGGGCGGCTTCACCGTGCTCGCCGGCATCGCCATCCTGGCGGGAGCGGTCAGCGCCGGCTCCGCCCGCCGCGGACGCGAGGTGGCGCTGCTCAAGACCCTGGGGATGACCCGCGCCGGGATCGTGGCCACCTTCGCCGTCGAGTACATGCTGATCGGCCTGGTGGCGGGCACGATCGGCACGATCGCCGGCAACGCCCTCGCCTGGGGAATCACGACCCGCGGCTTCGAGCTGTCGTGGAGCTTCGAGCCCGCGATGGCCGCGCTCGCCGTCCTGGTGAGCGCCGTCCTGACGGTGATCGCCGGCCTCGCGGCCAGTTTCAGGGCGCTGGAGCGGCGGCCGATCGAAGTGCTGCGCGCCGAGTGACCAGCAGCACTACGACGATTCCCGCGATCCCCAGGGCGAACAGCCTCAGCCCCCAGATCCAGCTTTTCGGACGGTAGTCCAACCGGGCGCGGTGGGCGCCCGGCGGGACCTCGAAGCCGAGGAAGCCGCCGTTGACGCGGCGGACTCCGGCTTCTCGGCCGCCCACTTCCAACCTCCAGCCGCGGGCGTGGCTGACGCTGGAGACGACGAGGCCCCCAGTCGGAGTCGCCACCTCCAGGTCGAAGCCGTTGGGCAGCACGCGCGCGAGGCGGACCTTCCCCTGCTGCGGACGGGGAACGGAGCCCGGAGCCCCTTCGCTCACCCCGAGGGCGGCGAAGTCGCGGTTGGCGAGGGAGAGCTCGACCGCTTTGTCTTGGTCTCCCACCCGGAGGGCTCCCGCGGGCATGAAGAAGAGCGGCAGGGCGTCCGGGTTCCTCCAGAGGCGGCCTCCGGTGTGGTTCAGAGCCCGCTCCCACGGCTTCGGCAGACGGCGGCGGTGCTGGGCCAGCAGGTAGCGCACTCCGAGGTAGTCGAAGGCGGGCTTCAGGTGGGCCGGGAAGCGCCGGCTCCTGAGACGGATCGGCCGCCCGACCTTGTACCGGTGCAGGAAGCTCCGCCCCACCATGTAGGTGGCGCCGGCCGGACGCATGGGGTCGTACCCTCGGGGGTCCCAGAGGCCGTACATGACGCCGAGATTAGGGACGAGGTCGTTCGCCTCGGCGATCACCCGGAACGGCTCCGCCGAGGCGCGCGCCTCCCGAACCATGAAGGTCACCACCGGGGTCGGCGCGAGGTCGAAGGAGAGGGGGACCACCGGCTGATAACGGACCCCGAGGAGGGCAAGGTCGAGCGCCAGGCAGCCGACGGCCACCCAGGGGAAGGCCGGCCGCAGGCGCGGCACGGCCAGCGCGAGGAGCGCCGCGGCCACGCCTGCCAGGGTCCCCCACCACCAGGCCTGCTGCCAGACGACGGACGGGGGTGGCAGGAAAACCAGGAGCAGCCCGGCCGCGGCGACCGCGGCGACGGCGGCCACGAGCCCGCGGGGCTCGCGCGGCAGCCGCTCCAGGCTCAGCCCCGCCGCCACCACCAGCGCCAGAATCCAGATCAGCCGCAGCCGGGCGTGCGCTCCGTGCTCCAGCCCCGGAATGGAGTCGAAGATCCGGAACAGCACCGGAACGTTCAGCGCGACTCCGAGCGCCGCCAGCCCGCCCGCGAGGATCAGCCATCTCCGGCCGCCGAGCGCCGTTCCAGCCGCGGCCAGCGCGAGGGCGAGCAGGCCCGCGTAGGCCGTGCACATCTCGTTGAAGTTCGTGGGACCGGACCAGTTGCCGTCCCGTGGGCTGCCGAAGGCAAGCGGATCGATCAGCATGGCCAGGAACCGCCCCTCGAACGGCGGCGGGTCGATGCTCCGGGGCGCCCGCTCGACCTGGACCCGCCGCTCGCTCTCGGGCAGCGCCTCCAGGACCGGCAGCAGCACCGGCGCAGCCAGGCAGGCGGTCAGGGCAGCGGCGGCGGCGAGCCGGGTCAGGAATCTGGTGCGCGGGATGCCCGAGCGGGAAGCGAGAAGCGCCAAAACCACCGGCACGCACGCTACCGCCGTATAGGCCATGGTCTCAGGGTGGCCGCTCAATGCCATTCCCAGCCCGCAGACCAACAGGCCGGCAAAGCCGCCGCGCTCTCCCCGCCGCAGCAGGACGAGCCCGAGCAGCACGCCGGGAATCCAGGCCGCCACCATGGCGTGCGGGTGGTAGGCCCAGGCCACGGCGAAGGTCGAGAACGAGAAGGCGAGCGCCGCGAAGGCGGCGCCGGCGGCCCCGGCCCCGAGCGCACGCATCAGCGCGTGCGTCAGAAGGAGGCCCAGAAGCGTCTGCCAGGCCACCGCCACGGTGAGGGACCGCAGGGGCGGCAGCGGCAGGGCCATCAGGTGGAGCGGCGCGAAGGGCGCCGACTGGGCGTTGCCCAGGAGCGGCTGGCCCGTCCCGATCTCGTGCACCCAGAGCGGAGCCTCCAGGCGCAGCAGCCGCTGCCGCACCAGATGGCGGAACGGGACCATCTGGAACGGGACGTCCGACAAGACCGGGTTACGCGGGACCACCTCCCCGGCCACGGTCTCGGACCACGGCCGCCACTGGTAGACGATGTCCGTCGCCACCTGCAGGCCGGAAGTCGCCAGGGGGACGGCGAAGAACGCCGCGGCCGCCAGCAGGTAGGCCGCCGCAACAGGCCACGAGACCTCCGGCCGCCACCAGCGGACGAGCGCCGCGAGCAGGATTCCTCCGAGGAGGAAATAGAGGAGGTCCATGGAAGGCCGGAGGCCCTATTCCTCGTCCTCGGCTCCGTCCATCCTGTCGAGGAGATAACTGACCGGCACGAACTCGTACCCTTTCTCGCGGGCCTTCGGCACCATGGAGGCCAGCACCATGAGCGTCTCGGGGTACGGATGGCCGATGGCGACGGCGGCGCCGCGCTCGCGGGCCACCTGCAACAGCCGTTCGAACTGCTCCTGGATGGCCTCCGGCCGCGGGTCGCGGTCGAGGAAGACCTGCCGCTCGGCCGCGGGGACCCCTTTGGAGAGAGCCGTGCGGTAGCCGACGCTGTCGGCGCTGGTCCGCGAATCGAGGAAGAAGAGGCCGCGCGAGGCGAGCAGGTCCAGGATGGTGCTCATCGAGCGCTCGTCGGCCGAGAGGCCCGAACCCATGTGGTTGTTCACCCCGGCCGCGCCGGGCACCGCCTGGAGCGCCGCCAGGGTGTTGCTGCGCAGCTCCTCGTCGCTCATCCCCAGGCGGAGCGCCCCGGGGCCGGGGTCTTCGCCGTTCTTGGGCTCCATGGGCAGGTGGAGGAGGATCTCCTCGCCGCGGCTGCGCAGGGCGGAGACCACCGCGGGCGTCTGCTCTTCGAAGGGGAGGACGGCGTAGGTGACCGGGACGCCCAGGCGCTCCAGGGGGACGAGGTCGTCGACGCTCCGCCCGAGATCGTCGATCACCAGCGCCACGTGGATGGTGCGGGGAGGGACGGCCGCCGCTTCTCCTGCGGCCGGCACGGCGGTCCCGGCCTGGCTCTCCGGGGATACGGCCACCGGAGTCGCGTCGGGCGCCGCTTCATAGCCGCCGGCGGAGGCGTCCTCCCGCGCTTCCCGGGCCGGGGCGGCGGGAGGCGCGTCGTCGCTGCGGGAGGTGTCGGGAGGCTTGTCGCAGCCCAGGTACAGGGCTCCGGCTCCGGCGAGAACGCCCAGGAGAAAGAGCCAGAAGCCCGCGAAACCGGAACGCTTGGAACGAGTGCTGCGCCGGGCCATCGGTCCGGGGTCGTCAGGCGACCTTTCGCTCCTCTTCCCCGGTTCCGAGGAGACGCTGCACACCCCGCTTGAGGATCAGCTCGGTCATCGGCACGTCCTTTTCGAGGTAGGTGCGCGAGCGCTCGTCCACCAGCAGGTCGGGCTTGAGAGCCTCGCGAAGGGGCTGCTTGTCGGGGCCGGTGTAGAAAGCCTCGGTGAAAAGCAGCCGGCCGCCGGTCGACAGCTCGGCCATCCCCTGCCGGCCCGCGTATCCGAAGGTCCGCTCGCCGACCAGCTCCGCCTTGACCTTCTGCCGGAGCACCGTGGCGAGGACCTCGGCCGCGCCCAGCGTGCCGCGGTCGACGAGCACGACCAGGCGCCCCTGCCAGACGGGCTTCTCGAAACCGTTGTAGCTCTGCAGCTCGTCCGTGCGGCGCTTCAGCGCTCCCAGGTCGCCCGTGGCGAACAGCTTCGCCGTGGCGTAGGCGGCCTCGGGATCGCCGGAGGAGACGCCCCGCAGGTCGATCAGCAGCCCCTGGCGCGCCCGCTCCCCCGCGCCCTTCAGCAGGTCGCCCACCCGCGCGGCGGTCTGGCCGTCGAAGGTGGGGACGCGCAGCATGGCCACTCCCTCGACCGTCTCCAGGACCGGCGGCGGCGGCGTGAACGGCGCCAGCGTGAACGAGGCCTGCACCGGCTCGCCGACCCGGATCAGCTCCATCTTCACCTGCGTGCCGGACTTCCCGGCCAGGACCTCCTGCATCTCCCAGAGCGGCATGAGGCGGGTGGACCGGCCGCTCATCTCGGCCACGATGTCACCGGGCTTGACCCCCGCCTCGCCGGCCGGGCTCCCCTTCTCCACCGCCACCACGTAGGCGATGCCGTGCTCCTTGAGCAGCGTCAGGCCGCTGTGCTGCCAGCTCCGGTTGCGCGCCTCCAGATAGCCCTGGACCTCCGAGGCAGGCACGTAGAGCGAGAAAGGATCGAGCGCGTCGGTGGTCCCGTCGAGCGCGCCGGCCATCAGGGTGTCCATGTCGGGACTGTCCACGTAGCTCTGGCGCACCAGCCCGAGCACCTCCGTGAACACAGACAGGTACTTGTACAGGGAATCGTCCTCCGGCTGACGGTCGGCCGCGCGCAACAGCGTGTCGGCGAGGACAGGGAACGTCAAGGCGAAGGAGACGGCGAAAAAGATGACGCGACTACGGCTCATGGCGAGGCCCTCAACCAGCTCAACGGGTCGTCGGGACGATTCTCCACGCGAATCTCGAAGTACAGGCTGTTCGACGCGAGCCCGACCACCTCGCTCAAAGATACCATATCTCCCCTCCCCTTCCTCAGCTCCGACAGCCCCGCGTACAGGGTGAACACGCGGCCGGGATGGTGCACCACGACCGTGTTGCCGTAGCCCTGGAAGGGGGCGGCGTACACGACTTTGCCGGGGAAGACCGCCTTGACCTCGGCCGCGGGGGTGGTCGCGAGGTCGACGCCGTTGTGCGGCACGCGGGTGCGGTAGCGCGGGTCGAGGCGGGGGCCGAACCCGGCGGTCACCCGCCCCTCGGCCGGCCAGTCGAGGACGCCGCGGAACTGCTGGATCGGCGCGCCGGACAGGATGCTCGTGCTGCGGCCGTAGAGGAAGTCGAGCAGGGCCGAGAGCTTCCGCTCTTTCTCCGCCAGCTCGCCGGCGCGCGCCGCCAGCGCCCGCTCCTCCTTCTCGACCCGGGCGAGGAGGGCCGCCTTGCGGGTGCGCACGGCGAACAGCTCCTGGCGGCGCTCCGCCTCCTGCGCCATCCAGCTCTCCCGGTCCTCGCGCTCGGCCAGCAGCCGGTCGCGCTCGGCCGCCAGCCGCTCCCGCGCCTCGCCGTAGCGGTCGAACGCCAGGCGGTCGCGGCGGGCCAGGTAGCGCATGGTGCGCAGCGAAGGGAGGAGCGGACGCCGCGGATCGAGGGCGAGGAAGAGCCGCAGATAGCCCTGGCGGCCGAGCCGGTAGAGGGCGGCCAGCCGGCCGCGCAGCTCTCTCCGCACCGCGTCCAGCTCCAGCTCCAGCCGCTCGACCTCGCGCTCGCTCGCCGCCGCCCGCCGGGCCGCGAGGTCGCGCGCGGCCATGGCCTCGGCGAGCCGGACCTCCTGGAGGCGCAGCTCGAGATCCGCGGCGGCCAGCTCGTCGCGCAGACCGGTGCGCCGCCGGCGCTCCCCCTCCAGCTTCATCTCCAGCCGCGCGATCTCGGCGCGCAGGGCGGCCAGCTCCCGCTCGCGGCGCTCGGCGGTGGTCCCTCCCCCTTGAGCTGCAAACGCTTCTCCCCCTCTCCCGGGGGCAGGGGGGGCGATGGGAGAGGGGGCCGGGAGGGCAGGGAGGATCAGCGACAGCAGGAGCGCGCAGGCGGCGATCCGGGAAATTCTCGGCACGCCGGCTCCGCTCCTAACCGCCGGTGAGCTCGGACCAGAGGAAGCTCAGCTCGTCGGCGGCCTCCTCGATCTGCTTGGACACCGGCTTGCCGGTGCCGTGGCCGGCGCGGGTCTCGACGCGGATGAGCACCGGCTCGGGGCCGGCCTGGGCGTATTGCAGGGCTGCGGCGAGCTTGAAGCTGTGCGCCGGCACCACCCGGTCGTCGTGGTCCGCCGTGGTGATCAGCACGGCCGGGTATTCGGTCCCCGGGCGCGCGTTGTGGTACGGCGAGTAGGAGTAGAGGACCTCGAAATCCCCGGGATCGTCCGGCGATCCATAGTCGGAAACCCAGCCCCAGCCGATCGTGAACTTGTGGAAGCGCAGCATGTCGAGCACCCCGACGCCGATCAGGGCCGCGGCGAACAGGTCGGGGCGCTGGACCAGCACGGCCGCCGCGAGCAGCCCGCCGTTGCTGTGCCCGCCGATGGCCAGCCGGTCGCGCGACGTGTAGCCGTTGTCGATCAGCCACTCGGCCGCGGCGATGAAGTCGTCGAAGGTATTCTGCTTGTTTCTCCGGGTCCCGGCCAGGTGCCACTCCTCCCCATACTCCCCCCCGCCGCGCAGATTGGCGACGGCGTAGATCCCGCCGCGCTCCATCCAGGCCAGGTTGGGCACCGAGAAGCCGGGGGTCACCGGGGTGTTGAAGCCGCCGTAGCCGTACAGGTACAGAGGGTGGCTGCCGTCGAGCTGCAGTCCTTTGCGGAAGGTGATGAACATCGGCACCCGGGTGCCGTCCTTGCTGGCGTAGAAGACCTGCCGGGTCTCGTAGTCTTCCGGGTCGAAGGGGACCGCGGGATCGCGGAAGACCGAGACCTCCCCGGTCTCCGCCACGCAGCGGAAGATCGTGCCCGGCCGGGTGAAGCCGGCGAAGCAGAAAAAGGTCTCCCGGTCCTGGCACCGGCCGTTGAAGCCGGTGACCGTCCCCGGGCCGGGGAGGTCGAGCTCGCGCACGAACCGCCCCTGGAGGTCGAACAGCCGGACCTGTGAGCAGGCGTCCCGGAGGTAGAGAGCGATGAAGCGCCCGCCCACGCAGTGGACCGCCTGCAGCGTCTCCCTGGCTTCCGGGATCAGCTCCCGCCAGCGCTCGCGGGCGGGGTCCCGCAGGTCGATGGCCACCAGCCGGCTCCGCGGCGCCCCATGGTCGGTCAGCAGCCAGAAGACCGGACCGTCGTTGCTGACGAAGGTGTATGCGGCGTCGAAGCCGGCGAGCAGCTCGACCACGGGCGAGCCCGGCTCCGCCAGATCCTTGTAGAGGATGGCGTTCTCGTCCTCCGCCCCCCGCCATGCGTGGATGACCAGGTACCGGCCGTCGTCGCTCATGTAGGGGATGAAGCCCATCTCCTTGTCGTCGGGCCGGTGGTAGACGAGCTCGTCCGCGGACTGCGGGGTGCCGATGCGGTGGTAGTAGAGCTTCTGCCAGAAGTGCGCCTCCTCCAGGGAGCGCCCGTCGAGCGGCTCGTCGTAGCGGCAGTAGAAGAACCCCTCGTGGTCGTGCGTCCAGGCCGACTGCGAGAACTTGACCCAGCTCAGACAGTCCGCGAGGTCGCGGCCGGTCTCCACGTCGAGCACCTTCCACTCCTGCCAGTCGGAGCCGCCGTGGGTCAGGCCGTAGGCGACCCGGCGGCCGTCCTCGCTGACGTTGAAGGAGGCCAGGGCCACGGTGCCGTCGTGCGACAGCGCGTTCGGATCGATCAGCACCCGCGGCTCGCCGTCCAGGCGGTCCAGGACGTAGAGGACGCCCTGCTCCTGGAGACCGTCATGCCGGACGAAGAAATAGCGCCCGCCGTGCTGGACGGGGACGCCGTAGCGCTCGAATTCCCAGAGGCCGGTCAGCCGGCGGCGGATCTCCTCCCGCTCGGGGAGGACCCGGAGGTATTCGGCGGTGAGCCGGTTCTGGGCCGCCACCCAGGCGCGGGTCGGCTCCGAGTCCAACTGCTCCAGCCACCGGTAGGGATCGGGGACCGGAACTCCGTGGTACACGTCCACGCGGTCGCCGCGCGGGGTCTCGGGATACGCGAGCCGGCGGGCAACCGGGCGTTCGAGCGGGATCTGCATACGTCGCGAGAATCTCCTCCCCTCTAAACTTGGGCAGTGCCTGCGGGGTCGCTCCGCGGGACACGCGGACGGCGGTCAAAGATATCCCAGAGAGCGCAGGCTCTCCAGATATTCGCTCCCCTCGGCGGAAGAATTCTGTTTCCGGCCGCGCTCTCCGTAGCCGGAAATCGTGACGGGCGGCTCGGGCCAGAGGCATTCGGAAGGGGGCGGCGGAAGCTCGGCGCTCTGCGGGAGGCCCAGGGCGCGCAGCAGGCCGGACGCCACCGCCTCGGCGGTCACCCGGACCCGCTCCCGCGCGGCGGAGCACCCCTCCCGCCGCCAGAGCACGAGCCGGCCCTCTCCGCCCATCCGGCGACGGCCGGGGTCGAAGACCACGGCCACCGTGCCGAAGCCCTGGAACGACCGGCCGAGCAGCAGGTCCGCCGCGCGCAGCTCCGAGCGCACGAGGTCGGCGAAGGCCACGTCCCCGCCCCTCCAGCCGTCGGCGGCGATGTCGAGCCCGGGCAGGTAGAGGGCGGCGGCCCGCGGCTGGTCCGCCAGCCGGGCCTCGAAGACCCGCCGGTAGAAGCGGTCGGGCCGCAGAGCGCGGCCGAGCACCGAGGCCGCGCCGGCCGGCGGCAGGGCCGCGCGCAACCGGCTCTCCAGGCCGTCGCCGGCCGGCCGCGCCGCTTCGCCGGCCAGAGCTTTCAGCCCCGGCCGGGCGGACTCCGGCGCCACCGCTCCCTGCGCCCCTTCGTGCAGGAGCTGGAAAGCCCCGTGCGCCACCACCAGGCCGGGGAGCGGCTCGGCCGGGAAGGTCGCCCACCAGTTCACCGCCAGCACCGGCGCGCCGCCGCGCGAGGCCAGCTCCCAGACCGTGAAGGCGCTGCGCCGGTTGGAGAGCAGCGGCCGGTACTCGGCGAGGCCGAGCGGTACCTCGACCCCGCTCCACCAGGCGCGCAGGGGACCGCTGCGGGCGAGCGGCGTGCCCACCCCGAGCGGCCGGAAGCTGTCGAGGGAGGCGACACCGTGCGCGGGTCCGGGCAGGCCGGTGGCCACCGAGGTCCAGAACGAGGCCGGCGGCTCCTCCCGCCGGGCGTAGCTCCACAAGCTCCCGCCCTGATGGGCTAAGCCCGCCAGGGCCGGCAGGTCGCCCACGGCCAGCAGGTAGTCGACCTCCTCCGGCAGCACGCCGTCGACGCCGATCAACAGCACCCTCTCGCCGGGCGCGGAGGGGAGGCCGGCCGGGTTGTCCGGCGGCGGCGGGCGGCGGGCGGAGAGGACCGCCGGCAGGGTCAGCACGAAAGCGGCCGAAAGGATCGCCAGCCCCAGCCAGCGCCGCGAGAACAGGCGCACCCCGGGCGCCGAGTCGGTGAAGCGGATGGCGAGCGTCAGCAGGCCGTTGTAGACGAGCTTGATCACCAGGTAGATGGCGATCGGAGTGGCGAGCCCGAGCACCACGACCAGCGGCAGATGGCTCTCGGCGAGCAGCGCGCGCCCCCCCCAGAGAGCCAGCGCCAGCCCGCCGGCCCCCGCTCCCGCCGCCGCCGCGAACGAGAGGGTCTCGATGCGGCGCACGTGGTAGAGCCGGAGCACCAGGAGGAGGACGCCGCACAGGGCCAGGAAGGCCAGGGCCGCGACCGCCGAGATCGGCGGGAAGAGATGGAGGAACAGGACCAGCGTATCGAGCAGGACGCCGACGGCGTCCGCCCGCGGACCGGCGTTGGCGGTCACCAGCGCCAGCGCCAGGCCCAGGGCCAGGACCAGGCCGGAGAGGAACCCCACCTTGGTGGTCAGCAGCAGCAGCGTGCGGCCGGGCCGGCGGGGGCGCAACGCGTCCTGGAGCAGGAACCGCTCGACGCCGTGGTCGAGATATCCGAGCCTGCGCAGCTCGGAACGGACCTGCTCCAGATCGTGGTCGGGCTCCATCCGGCCTAGTGTACCCTTCAGGCGGCGGTCCCCTCCTCCAGGTCCAGGAAGAAGTCCATCAGCTCGGAGGACGAGCTCGCCATCTCCATGTGCAGGCGCTCGATCTTCTGGGTGAGGAAGTTGAACATCCACGCCGCCGGAATGGCCACCAGGAGCCCCAGGGCGGTCGTCAGCAGCGCTTCGGCGATGCCCTGCGAGACCGTGGCGAAGCCGCCCGCCCCGCCCGCGTTGGCGATGCTCTCGAAAGCGTGGATGATCCCGATCACCGTTCCGAACAGGCCGATGAACGGCGCCGTGGTGGAGATCGTGGCCAGGCTGCCGAGGCCGCGGCGCAGATCGGCGGTGGTCAGCATCGAGGAGATCTCCAGCGCCCGCTCCGTCGCCTCGATCACCTCGGCGTTGGACAGCGAGCCCCGGGACTTCTTCCGCTGGAAGGTGACCAATCCGGCCGAGACCACCCGGGCGAGATGGCTCGCCGGGAACTTGCCCGCGGTCTCGATGGCCGACGGCAGCCAGTCCGCGTCCCTGCGGTCGGTGAGAGTCCGGGCGAAGGCGATCGACTGCCGGCGCGCCCGGGCGAAGGCGATCAGCCGCTCGATGGACACCGCCAGCGACCAGACCGAGAGGATGGCCAGGACCACGATGACGATCAGGCCGACCGTGCTGACGCTGTCGAGGCCAAGGGCAGAGGAAGACTCGAGGACACCGTTCATAAAGGCTCCTTTCCAGGATCGTCTCAGGATGTCCGGGAGCGCTCCCCTTCGTTCGGATTAGAGGGGGGAAGGCGGGATTTGGTTCCTACCGCGACCGCTGGCTCACGAACCTCACCAACTCGCGCAGCGGGTCGGCTTTGCGGCCCAGAGGATCCAGGGAGGCCACGGCGAAGCCGAGCAGCTCGGCGGCCAGGGCCTGGGCGCCGGGGACGCCGAGCAGCTTGACGAAGGTGACCTTGCCCGTGTCCTTGGCAATGTCCTTGCCGGTCTCCTCCGGCGTGCCCAGCACGTCCAGCAGGTCGTCCGAGATCTGGAAGGCGAGCCCCAGGTTCTTGGCGAAGCGGCTCACCGCCTCCAGGTCCTTGCGGCGGGCGTCCGCGGCCATGGCCCCCAGCTCGGCGGCGGCCATGAACAGGGCGCCCGTCTTGTGGCTGTGGATGTACTCCAGCAGCTCGAGGTCCATCTCCCCGGGGCCGGAGAGGAGGTCGAGCGCCTGGCCGCCGATCAGCCCGTCGCTGCCGATGGCCGCGGCCAGGTGGTGGACCATGTCCTCGGGGGTGTAGCGCCGCAGCGACAGCCGGTTCGCGCTCGCGGCCACCAGCGCGTAGGCGCGGTTGAGCAGCGCCAGGGCGGCGAGCAGGGCCACGCTCTCCCCGAACATCCGGTGGGCGGTCGGGCGGCCCCGGCGCAGGCTCGCGTCGTCCATGGACGGCAGGTCGTCCAGCACCAGCGAGCAGGCGTGGACCATCTCCACGGCGCACGCCAGATCGAGCACCGTGCCCGAGCGCTGGCCGAACAGCTCGGCGACCATGAGCGTGAGCACCGGCCGCACGCGTTTGCCGGGGCCGGTCAGGGCGTACTCCATGGCCCGGCGCACAGGCTCCGGGCGCTCGCCAGGGGAAGGCAGAAGCTCCGGCAGGCGGCGGTCCACCCGCGAGGCCAGCCCGGCGAGACCGCCGGCCAGCGAGCGCGGGTGCTCCCCCGCCTGCGGAAGGTCAGGAGGAGTAGGAAGCGACGGCCTCGTCCTCGCTGTCGTAGATGTCGAACACCGTGATGAGCTGCGTGATGCTCAGGATGTCGTTGATCTTGGGGGAAAGATTCGCCAGCTTCACCTTGGCGCCCCGGTTCATGGCCGTGGTGTAGGCGCTGACCAGCTCGCCCACGCCCGACGAGTCGATCGTGCTGACCTCGCCGAGGTTGACCACGATGTTGGCGGCCCCGTTGTTCATCGTCGCCTGCATGGCGTTGCGCAAGGCGATGTCGCCCGCCCCGATGGTGATCTTGCCCCGGGGGACCAGGACCGTGACGTTCCCTCTCTGGTGCGTATCCACTCTCGTTGCCATTCATCCCTCCTCACGAGGAAGCTCCGGAGTCTGCTTGCTGCCGGTGGACCCGCTTGCGCAGGGTCACCAGCGTCCCTCCTCCGGGTCGAGCCTCGTATTGAATTTCGTCCATGAAGCGCTTCATATAGAGGATGCCGCGTCCGTTGGGCCGCAGGATGTTCTCCGGCGCGAGCGGATCCTCGATCTGCGACGGCTCGAACCCCGGCCCCTCGTCGCCCACCTGGATGACCAGGTCGTCCCCCTGGATCAGCAGGTCGACGTGGAACTGCTTCTCGGGGTCCTGGGCATTGCCGTGCTTGATGGCGTTGGCGACCGCCTCGCGCACCGCCAAGTCGACCCATTGGCGGGCGTCCTCGTCCATGCCGAGCTGCTGGAGCGCGTCCCGGAGCATGATCTGGACGAGCTCGATGTTCTCGAAGCGGCTCCCGAGGTCCAGGTGGAAGTGGTGGTCTCCAGCCATGCCGAGCGACATCCGGTTCTCTCCGGGGGAGTCTAGCAGAAGCCCAGGAAGACCGCCGCCTCCTGTCCCTCGCCCTCCATCATGTTGAGCGCGCTCGGGATCACCACCAGGAGCTGCACCGCGTCGAACAGCACGTGCGCGGCGATGGCCGGCCAGATGTTCTGCCGCCACTTCACCAGCAGCCCATAGAGCAGCGAGAGGATGGTGATGCCCACCAGCATGAACGGCTGGCCGTAGGAAAAGTGGGCCAGCACGAAGAACGCCGTCGACAACGCGATGCCGATCCGCGGCTGCAGGAACCCGCGGAAGAACCACTCTTCCACCACCCCGGCCGAGAGGCTGATCATCAGCCTCACCACGATGGGCAGGCCGGCGATCCACGGCACCAGGGCCGGCGGCGCCTTGGGGAGCGCCTCGTCCGCCCCCATCGCCATGAGGAGGAGGGCGATGGCGACGATCCCCACCAGCACCACCACCCAGGCGGCCACGCCGAGCAGAACGCCGAGCCCGATCTCCCGCGGCACGCTGGGCGCCAGGAATCCGAACTGCGCCGCGAGCTGCCGGCCGAGCGAGGCGGGCGGAGGCGCCGGCGGCAGAGGGGTGGGCGGGGCCGCCGCTTCCGGGATCTCCAGAAGCGGCTCCACGGCGGGTGCCGGGGCAAAATCCGGCCACGTCCTGGCGGGACGGACCCCGGCGAACCCCAGGAGGAACCAGACCAGCATCGTCGTCACCATGACCGCGTGCAGCAGGAAGAGCTGCGGCGTCGTGATCTGCGACAGGTCCTGCTCCACCTCGAGGCCGATGGCGGAGAGCGGTGACATGACTCCGAGCCAGAGCGCGAGACCGAGGAAGAGAACGGCCAAGGCCCGCCGCCAGGGCTCCCGGAAGCCGGGAGGCGTCAGCCCCTTGCGCGCGCTCATGTGGTCCAGCCCCCAGGCCGCCGCGAAGGCGAGCACCGCGGGGACGATCAGGCGGACGGGGTCGAGGGGTTCCATGGGAGAGGGGATCTTATACCGATCCGGGCGGCCCCTCACCCCCCGGTCCCCTCTCCCATCCCCTTCCTCCCCTCCGGGAGAGGGGGAGAAAGGCTCTGTGTGGGCTCCCCTCCTCTCCCGGTCGGGCGTGAGGGGGCGGGAGAGGGGGTCAGGGGGGTGAGGGGCCGTGCTATCATTGGCGACCGCGGTTTGCCCGACCGCCGAAATTCCGCCCGAACGCGACCACGACTCTACAAGTCTGTCGATAGATAAGGAGGACCCTCCCTTGAGCCGCTTCCCAGGCGTCGATCTGTTGGAGCTGGACGCGCTCCTCACCGAAGAGGAGCGGATGGTGCGCGACACGGTTCGCGCCTTCGTGGACGATAAAGTCAAGCCGATCATCGAGGAGTGCCACCGCGAAGGGCGCACCCCCTTGGAGCTGGTGCCCGAGATGGGCGCCCTGAACCTGTTCGGAGCCAGCCTCTCCGAGTACGGCCTCCCCGGCCTCGGCGGCGTCGCCTACGGCCTCATCATGCAGGAGCTGGAGCGCGGCGACTCCGGCCTGCGCAGCTTCGTCTCCGTGCAGAGCTCCCTGGTGATGTACCCGATCTACACCTTCGGGTCCCAGGAGCAGAAGGACCGCTGGATCCCCGCCCTCGCCTCCGGCGAGGCCATCGGCTGCTTCGGCCTGACCGAGCCCGACTTCGGGTCCAACCCCGGCGGCATGCGCACCACCGCGCGGAAGGCCGGCAACGAGTGGGTCCTCAACGGCTCCAAGCAGTGGATCACCAACGGCACCCTGGCCGACGTGGCCGTGGTCTGGGCCAAGACCGAAGACGGCGTCCGCGGCTTCGTGATCGAGAAGGGGACCCCCGGCTTCACCTCCTCGGACCAGCATGGCAAGTTCTCCCTGCGCGCCTCCACCACCTCGGAGCTCGGCTTCCACGACTGCCGCGTCCCGGCCGACGCCATCCTGCCCAGGACGACCGGCCTCAAGAACGCGCTGATGTGCCTCAACCAGGCGCGCTACGGCATCGCCTGGGGCGGCATCGGCTCCGCCATGGAGACCTTCCACACCGCCCTGGAGTACTCCAAGGAGCGGGTGCAGTTCGCTGGCCAGCCCATCGCCTGCCACCAGCTCGTGCAGGAGAAGCTGGCCTGGATGGCCATCGAGATCAGCAAGGGGCAGCTCCTCAACCTGCAGCTCGGCCGCCTCAAGGACAGCGGCCGCCTCAAGCACTGGCACATCTCCATGGGCAAGCGCAACAATGTCTGGGTGGCCCGCGAGTGCGCCAAGCTCGCCCGCGAGATCCTGGGCGCCAACGGCATCGTCGACGACTACCCGGTGATCCGCCACATGCTCAACATCGAGTCGGTCTACACCTACGAGGGGACGCACGACATCCACGGCCTGATCATCGGCGAGGCCCTCACGGGCATCCCGGCCTACAACCCGCCGCAGAGGGACGTGAAGCCCCAGCGGCAGCAGCAGGCGGAGCCCGTCGGCGCTGGGAGCATCGACTGATGGCCCTGTCCATGGACTGCCTCCTCGAGCAGGACTTCATCCGCGTGACGGAACAGGCGGCCATCGCCGCCGCCCGCACCATGGGGCTCGGCGAACGCCGCTACTCCGACCAGGTGGCGGTGGAAGCCATGCGCCGCGAGATGGACACCCTCCAGATGGACGGCCGGGTGGTGATCGGCGAGGGCGAGCGCGACGACGCGCCGATGCTCTACATCGGCGAGGAGCTCGGCCGCCGCAAGGGCGAGGACGGGGCGATGGCGGTCGACATCGCGGTCGACCCGCTCGAGGGCACCAACCTCTGCGCCACCGGCACCAACGACGCGGTCGCCGTCCTCGCCGCCTCCGAGCGCGGCGGCCTGCTCCACGCGCCGGACACCTACATGGACAAGATCGTCGTCGGCCCGACCGCCCGCGGCACCATCCACATCGACGCGCCGGTGGCCGAGAACCTGCGCAACATCGCCCGCGCCTTCAAGCGCGGGGTCGACGAGCTGGTCGTCGTGGTGCTCGACCGCGAGCGGCACCGGCAGCTCGTCACCGACATCCGCGAGGCCGGCGCCCGCATCCGGCTGATCACCGACGGCGACCTCTCCGCCGCCATCGCCGCCGCCGTCCGCGGCACCGGCGTGCACGCGGTGATGGGCATCGGCGGCGCCCCGGAGGGCGTGATCACCGCCGCCGCGATGCGCTGCCTGGGCGGCGAGATCCAGGCGCGGCTGACGGCGATCGGCGCCGACCAGACCGAGCGTCTCGCCAAGCTCGGCTTCCACGACCTCGACCGCGTCTACCAGACCGAGGACCTCGCCCCCGGCGAGGAGATCCTCTTCTCGTCGACCGGCGTCACCGACGGCGAGCTGCTCAAGGGGGTGCGCTTCTTCG
>DASVEF010000173.1:0-5139 GCA_036380715.1 Thermoanaerobaculia bacterium
CCCCTCTCCCGGTGACGGGAGAGGGGGCCAGGGGGTGAGGGCTCTCAGCGGTGCGGCCTGCACTTTCGAGACACCTCTCAGAGGAAGCCGCGGGCTACGGAGTCTCTTTGCCCTCGATCACCTGCCGGCCGCGGTACTGGCCGCAATTGGAGCAGGCGCGGTGCGGCAGCTTGGCCTCGCCGCAGTTGGGGCAGGTCGAGCTGGCGGGACGCTCCAGAGCGTCGTGGGCGCGCCGCTTGTCGCGGCGGGCTTTGGAATGGCGTCGTTTCGGATTCGGCATGGGTCTGGCCTCAGACGTTCCGCTGGAACGTCTCTACATGCCCCTCTCGGGGCGTCAATTCTTTTTTACCGGTCCTCGTCATCGAGCCGGTCCTTCAGAGCCGCGAGCGCCGCCCACCGCGGATCGGCCGTCCGCTCCTCGCAAGAGCAGGACGCGGTGTTCCTGTCGGTCCCGCACACGGGGCAGAGCCCCTGGCAGTCGGGCCGGCAGAGCGGCTTCATCGAGACGTTGAGCTGGAGCTGCTCGATCAGGATCGGATCGGTCTCCAGGACCTCGCCTTCCAGATAGTAGACGCCCAGCTCCCGCTCCTTCAGCTCGTGCTCGCCCGCTCCCCCGGGATGGCGCTCCGTCAGGATCATCAGCTCGACCTCGGGCTCGACGTGCTCGACGATCGGCTTCAGACACCGGTTGCAGCTCAGAGTCTGCTCATAGGAGAGCCGCGCCCGCAGGAAATATCCCGGCTCGGCGTAGACCACCTGGCCCTTCCACCAGACGGGGCTCAGGGCGATCAGCTCGGGCTGCTCCAGGATTTCCGGCGAAACGGTCTTCGTCTCTTCCCAGTTGAAAGGCTCCTCCCGCACCTGATCCAGCCAAATCTGCATACACGTACCTCCAACCGGGCAAACGCGAAGGCTAAGGGATACGGCCTTCGATGTCAATTCCGAATCGGCCCGGAGCGGGGGCCTGGCCCTGCGCCGCTCCTTCGTGTGCGCGCCTGCGGCGCTGCCAGTCGCTTGCTCGGGCCAGGCCCCCGCTCCTCCACCCGGTCTTACCGGCCTTGCCCGGAGCAGCCGTGGATGCGGAGGCGGAACGAGGGCGGGGCCTGGGTCGCGGTCAGCGAGACCCGGTCGCAGACGGCGAGCGGCCTGAGGAGGGTCTCCCAGTCTCTCCAGCGCTGGACCTGCCGGGGCTCCGCGATCGGGACCTTTTCGAGGAACTTCCGCACCCGCGACACCAGGCGGACCGCCGGGCGGGGCTGGACCCAGAGGCCGAGCACCAGCCGCCCGCCCTCCCCCGGGGCGCCACCTCCGTCCGGAGGCGTCAGCGCGGAGAGCCGCGAGGCCAGGGCTTTGGCCTGCTTGAGGCTCGCGGCGTCCACGGCAACAATCCTCCATCCGGCGGCATTCCCCTTGGGCAGGGCGCCGGTCAGCAGCCCGGCGATCCCCTCCGTGGGGAGCTCCCAGCGCTGCGTGCGAGGGGGATGGAAGACCGCCATGGCAGGGACCGAGCCGAAGGGGCCGAAGCTGGGGCCCTTCTCCTGTCCACCCTCTCCCTCCTCTCCAACATCGAACAGGACCAGCGCGGCGGGGGGGAGCGGCTTGGGCTCGGCCGCCGGCCAGCTCGCCCCGGCCACGGCGAGGAGCGCGGGCCGGACGTCCGGCGGCAGCTCGGGGACGGCGCCCTCAGGCCCCTCGCGGTCGAGCGCCGCCTCCAGGTCCTCTCCCTGCCGCCGCAGCAGGTAGTCGCCGGTCGGGAAATCCGAGACGTCCTTGTTCAGCCGGAAGATCCCGAGGTTCTCGGGGTAGGCGCGCGCCCGCGCCGGATTCGACGGTTCTCCTTCCAGGAGGGCAGGCGCCTCCCCGGCGCTCACCGTCCACATCCCTTCCCGCCAGGCCACGCGCACGACCCTCTCCCGGACCTGGTCTCCCTCGCCGCGGACCTCGCGGATCTCGCCGCCCGCCAGCCACGGGTTGTCCGCCAGGCGGCCGGAGAGGCGGGCCACGGCGGCGAGGGCCGGATAGACGCTGGCCACCAGCAGAAAGCGGTCGCCGCTCAGGTCGGAGCAGGCCACGATCTCGCGCGACGGAGGGAGGGTGAAGGGGCCGAAGGAGGGGAGGACCGGCGGCGGCAGGTCGGCCACCCGGGCCACGGCGGAGACCCAGGCCGCGCCGTCCTGCAGCTTGCCGCGCAGCACACCCAGGTTCTGGTGCGGATAGGGGGTCCACAGGCAGGCCTGGTAGGCCTCCGAGGCGAGCAGACGGGCGGGCAGGCTTCCCGGCTCCGGAGCCGCGGCCCGCTCGCGCGGCGCGTACCAGTAGAGGATGTGGCCGGCCGCCAGCAGGAGGACCAGCAGAATCAGCGCGAGCTTGCGGAATCGCCTCATGGGGCGGTCCTCCAGAGGTCCACGAGGACGGCGGCCATTTCGCGGAGGAGCTCGTCGTCCTCCTCCCGGACCCCCAGGTCCACGGCCTGCGCGGAGACCTCGGCCGCCACGTCCGAGAGCACGTCTTCCCGCGGATGAGGGGCGAGCGGAGGCACGGCGCGGAAAGGCTCCGGCCGCGCGGCCACGACCTCGCGCACGAAGTCCGCGTAGCCCCGGGCCGAGCCCTCCAGCGTGTGGTGGGTCCGGATGTGGCGGCGGGCGTTCTCTCCCATCCGGGCGCGCAACCCGGGATCCCGGGCAAGCTGGCGCAGATAGGAGAGGAGCAGATCCTCCTCGGTCTCGTCGAGGTCCACCTTGGCGCAGCAGCCGTCCGGGATCTCGGCGAACGCGCCGGTGTTGCTGACGACCACCGCCTTGCCGAGGCCGAGCAGGCGGACCAGCGTGCCCGAGGTCTCCCCGGCCGACGGATAGCGGAGGTTGATTGTCACGTCCGCCGCGGCCATGTAACGGAGAAACTCCGGCAGCTCCGTGTAGCCGACCCGGACGACGCCCGGCGAGAGCTCCGGAGTGAGGACGCTCGCGAAGTCGTAGTAGGGCGAGACCTCGCCGACCAGGAGATAGACCGCGTCCGGGACCTCCCGCCGCAGCCGGGCGAAGGCGCGCAGGGACACGTCCAGCCGCTTGGCCGGAGTGATGAAGCCAAAGGAGGCGGCGACGAAGACCTCCGGCGGCAGGCCGAGCGCGGCGCGGGCCTCCTCCCGGGAGACCGCGCCCGCCTCCTCCAGCTCGCGCAGGCTCAGGTGATGCGGCACCTTGACAGTGCGGGCCGCCGGCCGGCTCGCCAGCACCCGGTCGCGCGTGCAGTCGTTGTGGACGATCAGCCCCAGGCTGGCGTCCGCCACCCGCTCGAACAGGGGGTAGGTCCAGACGTCCAGCGGGATGCCGGTGCCGAGACTGCGCCGGGCGAGCGCCTCGCCGGTGCGGCCGTAGGCGTAGCGCATCTCTTCGACATAGCCTTCGAGGTTCCCCTTGACCAGCGTCATGCCGCGTACCAGGTGGTGGAGCACGTATTCGTGGAGCACCACGATTCCGGGGTAGCGCAGGAGCATGCGCCAGGTCCGCGCGTGATAGTCGGGGTTGTTCCCCACGTGATAGAGGACGGCGTCGAACCGGCCGGCCTCCTGGAGGGCGGGGAAGGCCCGGTCGCCGCGCACGGGAAAGCGGGAGGCCAGCGACGGATCGACCCGCGCCCCCTCGTCCACGAACAGCTCCAGGTCGAAGTGCTCCGCCAGATGAGGGAGCAGCTCGGCGCTGTAGTCGGCGATGCCCGACCGTACCGGCGGCAGGGGGCTGAAGTAGGCGACGCGCATGGTCGAAAGGCCCCGGGGAAGGTACCACGAGGCACGCCGAAACGCTCTACTACAATTCTGGAAATTTCCGAAGTAGGATCACAAACAGCGGGAGAGTTCCGCCGAAAGGAAATCCTTCCCGCTCCGGCGTGTCACGCCGCAAGCCTCCGCGGCACCCTAGAAGGCAAGACGAGCCATTCGGGAGACCGTTCATGATCCGCTCCATCCGATCGCTGATCATCCAGATCCTGGCCCTCTGGAAGGACCTGTCGCAGAAGCAGGTCGGCGTCCGCTCCGGCATCGACCCCAAGAGGGTCTCCGACCTCCTCAAAACCGACCTCAAGCACGAGGTCTACGAGCAACTGCTCGCCGGCGTCGAGGGCCGGCCGTCCAAGGTCGCCCTCGTCACCCACATGCTCGAAGGCCTGCAGACCGTGGAGGCCGACAAGGAGCTGACCCGCGAGGAGCGCGATGCGGTCGAGATGGGGGTCCTCGAAGCCTCCCGCCGGTTCCGCGAGGTCCTCCGCGAAGCCGTCCGCCTCTCCCGCGCAATGCCGGCGCTGGACGATTACCCGAAGCCCCACGAGCTCGAGCCCGCCCGCTGGCACGCCGGCCAGCTCTGGCCGCTCCTCAAGGACCTGACCGAGGATCAACAGCTCGCCGTGGTGCGGGTGGCCCGCGAGTTCCAGAGCTGGGCTCTGATGGAGAAGGCTTGTGACGAGTCCGAGCAGGCGGCATCGCAGGATCTGAAGCGCGCGGGTTTTCTGGCGCGGCTCGGTCGCGAGATCTCCGAACAGGTTCGGGGGCCGCAAGGCTGGTGTAACCGGGTGCGAGGCTACGCCGCCGCCTTTGCGGCCAACGTCCTGCGGGTGAAAGGCGACCTGAAAGCGGCGGAGGCGGCGTTTGAGCCCGCCAGGCGGCTCTGGCTCGCCGGCTCCGATCCTGACGGCGTGCTCGACCCGGGGAAGCCCCTCGATCTGGAGGCTTCGCTCCTCCGGGATCAACGTCAGTTCCAGCAGGCTCTGGACCGGCTGGATAAGGCCATCGAGGTGGGGCGCTCCCGGGCACGTTGCTTGGTCAAGAAGGGCTTCACCTACGAGGTGATGGGGGAATACGAGAATGCCATCGAGACCCTACTTCGGGCAGAACCTGACGTGCAGAAGCAAGGCGATCCGCGCCTGCTGTACATGCAGCGTCTCAATCTGGCCGTCAACTACTGTCATACCGGTCGCTACGAAGAAACCATAGAGCTGGTCGAGCGGGGACGCGAGATCGCCGCCGAGTTGGGCGACGAGATTGGGTTGATGCGTGCCATCTGGCTGGACGGTCGCGTCGCCGCGGGGCTGGGCCGGACCCAGGAGGCGCTGAGCTTGCTGTCGCAGGCGCGGCGGCAGTTTGCCGCCCGA
>DASVEF010000174.1:0-44489 GCA_036380715.1 Thermoanaerobaculia bacterium
GCTCCTCGACCCGCCGCGCCTGGTCACCGGCGCCGACGTGCAGGAGCTGCTGGGAATCCCGCCGGGGCGGGAGGTCGGAAGGGTCCTCGACGCCGTGCGTCAGGCCCAGGTGGACGGCGAGGTGCGGTCCCGCGAGGAGGCGGTGGAGAGGGTGCGGTCTACCGGAAGATCCCCGTCTTCCGCTCCGCCTCTCCCCCGCCCCCGCCCATGATGCGCTGGTTCAGCTCCTTGATGCGCTCCATGAGCTTGTCGATCTTCTCCTGGGCCTCCTGGCGCAGGCGGGCGTAGTCGCCGCGCAGCTTTTCGCGGTCCTGGGCGAGCTCCTGGAAGCGGTTCTTCAGCTCGTCCATCTGCTCGTCCCGGACACGGATGGCCTCGTGGAGGCCGCGGATCTGATCGTCCTTCTCCTCCATGCGGAGCTTGTTCTTCTCCTCCTGCTCCTCGTACAGCTTCTTGAACTGCTGCAGCTCGGTGATCTGGGAAAAGTCGGACGTGACGGGGCTCATGTCGCCTCCTCGCTCCTCGATCATGGGGAACATGCGGCGGAGCTTCAGGGAAAGGTCTTCGGGGTCGGCGGACTGCCGCATGGCCTCGGCGTACGAGATCGTGCCGTGCACCAGCAGGGCCAGGAGCGACTGGTTCATCGACTGCATGCGGTAGTAGCCCACGGAGGACTCGACTTCCTCCAGGAGCTGACTGGTCTCGCCTTTCTCGATCATCTTGGCGATCTTGGGCGAGCTGCGCATGATCTCCAGCGCCGCGACCATGCCGGTGCCGTCCTGGCGCTCGACCAGCTTCATCGAGACCACCGCCTTGAGCACCTGGGCGAGCTGCGCCCGCACCTGGCCCTGCTGGTCCGCCGGGAAGGTGTCGAGGATGCGGTCGATCGTCTGGGCGGCGCTGTTGGTGTGCAGGGTCGAGAAGACCAGGTGGCCCGTCTCGGCCGCGGTGATCACCGTCGAGACCGTCTCCGGGTCGCGCATCTCGCCGACCATGATGACGTCCGGGTCCTGCCGCATGGCGTTGCGCAGCGCCTCGGAGAAGGCGCCGGTGTCGGTCCCCACCTCGCGCTGCGAGATCGAGGCGACGTCGTCGGTGAACAGGAACTCCATCGGGTCCTCGATGGTGATCACGTGCACCGGACGGCGGGTCGAAATGTAGCGGATCAGGGCCGCGAGCGTGGTCGACTTGCCGCTGCCGGTCGGGCCGGTCACCAGGACCAGGCCCATGGGCATGTCGCAGAACTCCAGCAGCACGGGCGGCAGGTCGAGCTCCTCGATGCCCTTGATCTGGTAAGGGATGCGCCGGAAGCAGGCGGCGACCGTGCCGCGCTGCATGTAGATGTTGCAGCGGAAGCGGGCCAGGCCGCGGACGCCATAGCCGAGGTCGACCGACATCTTCTCCTCGAGCTTCGACTTCTGGCGGGGCGTGAGGATGCCGAGCAGCATCTCGTTGAGCTGGTCCGGCTTCACAGCCTCGGTCTCGAGAGGCATCAGCCGGCCGCTGATCCGCAGCAAGGGAGGACGGGTCGGCTTCAGATGAAGGTCCGAAGCCCCCCTGTCCGTCATCAGTTTCAGGAGGCGGTCTAGATCCATGGCTCTCTTAAATCTTAAAAGCGCCTCATCTTACCTCCTCTTCATCCCGACGGATAGAGGGACCGCGGCAAAACCCCTTCCAATTCCAGCAGCGTCCGCTTCATGTCGAGGCCGCCGGCGTAGCCGGTGAGGGTGCCGTCGGCGCCGATGACCCGGTGGCAGGGGACGATGACGCCGATCGGATTGTCGTGGTTGGCCCGGCCGACCGCGCGCACAGCCGCGGGACGCCCGATGCTCCGCGCCATCTCGCCGTAGGTGCGGGTCTCGCCAAAGGGGATGCGCTGGAGGGCCTCCCAGCAGAGGCGCTGGAACTCCGTGCCGGCGAGGTCCAGGGGCAGGTCGAAAGCGCGCCGCCGCCCCGCCAGGTACTCGTCGAGCTGGCGGCGCACCTCCGGGAGGGGCGGGGCTGCGGGATCCAGCTCGGCGTGCGGCCAGTGCCGCAGGCGGTACTCCTCCGCCTGCTCGCGGGCCGGATAGTGGCCGAGCCCGGCCAGGCGTCCGCCGCGGGCCAGGGCCACGGCGAAGCCCAGCGCGTCCTGGAACAGGTCGTAGCGCAGCTCGGACGCCATGGGCGGAGCCGCTAGAACTTCCGCATCAGGCCGACCACGACCCCCTGGACGCGGACATCCCGGGCGGGGACGCGGATCGGCTCCATCGTCGGATTGGCCGGCTGGAGACGGACCACGTTCCCTTCGGGATAGAAGCGCTTGAGGGTCGCGTCGTCGCCGACCAATGCGACCACCATCTCCCCCGGGTCCGCCGTGTCGCGGCGCAGCACGATGATGAAGTCGCCGTCGTGGATCCCCTCGTCGATCATCGACTCGCCCACCACGCGCAGCACGTAGTGGTCGCCCGGCCTGCCGCTGAGAAGGTGTCCGGGGACGGCGACCTTCTCGTTGCCGGTCACGGCCTCGATCGGCCGGCCCGCCGCGATGCGGCCGAAGAACGGGAGCTCCCGCTCGGTCATCCCTCCTTCCCCGCCGGGAATGGCGCGGAGCAGCTCGATGCCCCGCTTCTGGTTCCAGTCCCGCCGGAGGAAGCCCTTCTCCTGAAGGAGCTTCAGGTGCTTGTACGCCGTGCCGTAGGAGGAGAACCCGAACTTCTGGCAGATCTCCCGATGGGTGGGAGCAATCCCGCGCTCCCGTCGATACTCCTGAATGAATTCCAGGATCTCTTTCTGCCGCTCTGTCAGATATGTCATGCGGAGAGTATACGGCGGTAACTCAGCGTAAGGCAAGAGGCTTCTCTCCCGCGCGGGTCTGCGACACGAAGCGAGGGGGGTTCTCGCCTAGAATCTCCCTCCAGGAGGAGCCCCAGAACCATGCCCGACTCGACGATCGACGAGGACATCCGCCGTGCGGCGGCGGTTGACGAGCAGCGGCCCTCGGCTTCAGACCCCGAGTCCCGCCTCGTCCGCGGCCTCGGCGTCTGGGACGCCGCTCTGCTCACCATCGGCTCGGTCATCGGCACGGGCATCTTCATCACGACGGGCGACATGGCGCGGGTGCTGCCCGATTCGCGGCTGATCCTGCTGGTCTGGGCCGCGGGCGGGCTGCTGACGCTGGCCGGCGCGCTCACCTACGCGGAGCTGGGCGTGCTCTTCCCGCGGGCCGGCGGGATGTACCACTACGTCAAGGAGGCCTACGGGCCGCTCTGGGGCTTCCTCTACGGCTGGATCGCCTTCCTGGTCATCATGTCGGGCGGCATCGCCGCCCTCGCCGTGGCCTTCGGCGAGTATCTGGGGAGCTTCTTCCCGTTCTTCTCCACGCAGAACGTCCTGTTCATGGCGCCGCCCCTGGGGTCCTGGACCTGGTCGGTGAGCGGCGGCCAGATCGCGGGGGCGCTGGCGATCGTGATCCTCACCGCGATCAACCACCTGGGCCTCAAGGAGGGGGCCGGAGTGCAGAACGCCCTGACGGTGTTGAAGATCGGCTCGATCCTGGTCTTCGGCGTGCTGGGCCTGATCCTGCCCGCCCCGGAGATTTCAGGGCTCTCCGCCTCGGGATCGTCCGCGGTGGGCGGCACGCTGCTCGCCGCCTTCGGCGTGGCCATGATCGCCGCGCTCTGGACCTACGACGGCTGGTACGGGCTGACCTGCTCGGCCGGCGAGGTGAAGAATCCGGGCCGCAACCTGCCCTGGGGGCTGATCGCGGGCACGGCCGCGGTCATGGCGCTCTACCTGCTGCTCAACTTCGTCTACGTCCGCGTCCTCCCGGTCTCCGCGATGGCCGGGACGCCGCGCATCGGCGAGACGGCCGCCGCGGTCCTCTTCGGCGACCAGGGAGCGCGGCTGGTCTCGCTGGCTGTCCTGGTCTCGACCTTCGGCTGCATTTCGTCGACGATCCTCTACAGCTCGCGCATCTACCTGCCCATGGCCGCCGACGGTCTCTTCTTCCGCTCGATGGCCGAGGTCCACCCGCGCTTTCGCACGCCGGTGCGCTGTCTCTGGTGGCAGAGCGCCTGGGCGGTGCTGCTCACCCTGTCGGGCACTTACGCGCAGCTCTACACCTACGTGATCTTCGCCTCGATCGTCTTCCACGCCGCGACCGCTGCGGCCGTCTTCGTCTTCCGGCGCCGCCTGCCGGACGCCCCCCGCCCGTACCGCACCTGGGGCTACCCCGTCGTGCCCGCCCTGTTCATCCTCGCCTGCCTGCTGCTCATCGGCAACACGCTCGTCGAGAGCCCGGTCGAATCCCTGCTCGGCATCGGCCTGCTGGTGCTGGGGCTCCCGGCCTTCCTGATCTTCCGCGCCCGTTCGGCGAAGGTTTTCCCGGAATCCCGCTAGCGTTCTTCGCTTCGACAATTCGTTTATCATCTGTGCAACACGTTGGGCGCCTCTCCATGCTGGCAGAGGATGAGTCCCAGCGGTGACGGGGGTGTTTCATGAAGAAGCTCGTGCGTCTCGGTCTTTTCAGCCTGGCTGTCGCGCTCGTGACCCTCTCGCTCCCGATCGATACCGCCGTGGCTGGCCGATGCTCGGACATCTACCCGTTCAACTCGTACAGCCAGACAGACTGCGAGAACAAGTGCGCAAGGTACGGCTGCAACGGCATCTGGTATCCGTCCACCAACTGCTGCTACTGCAGCGACATGTGGTAGGACGCCTCTCACAGGCCCGGCGGGATCGTTCTCGCCGGGCTCCTCCAGCTCTTCCGGCGCGGCACACAATGCTTAAGCAACTCGGGCTGACCTTGGAAGATCTTCGCAAGTAGGAGCCATCCATGACTCACGAGTTCACCTATCCCGTCATCCTTACTCCTGACGAGGTCGATGGCGGGCTCGTCGTAACCTTTCCCGACGTTCCCGAGGCCATCACACAGAGGGAGGAGCCCTCGGACGCGCTCGCCCAGGCGGCCGACGCTCTGGAAGAGGCGATTGCCGGCCGCATCCGGAGAGGAGATCCGATCCCGTCTCCTTCCCAGGTCGGTGAAGGTCAGCTCGTAGTCCCAGTACCGGCGTTGACGGCCGCGAAGGCCGCCCTCTACCTGGCTCTCCAGGAAGTCGGAATCAGCAAGTCCGAGCTCGCAAAGCGACTGGAGTGCGACGAGAAGGAGGTCCGACGTCTTCTCGATCCACGTCACCCCTCCAAGCTTTCCAGCATTGAGAAGGCGCTCGCGGCCTTAGGCAAGGGTCTTGCCGTGAAGCTCGTCGATGAGGCTGCGTAGCAAAAACCCTTCCCCTTCCGTCCACGTACCTCGATAGAATCGGCGCGCCGAAGCGTGGGCAGGGTCCTGGGAGCGCGGCGCCGCAATAGGGCGGCACCCGCGGTTGTTCTCGTCCTGCGCGGCGGGCACGGCCCGCCGGACCGAAATCCTCTGGAGGAAATCTTGTGAAACGTATCCCCGCCTTGATCGCCTTGCTGGGTCTCCTGCTGGCGGGCGGCGCCTATGCCGCCCCGGACGAGAAGGCCGACAAGAGGGCCGACAAGAAGAGCTCGTCCGAGAAGAAGGACGAGAAGAAAGATCCTATGAGCTCCGGGACGTTCGCGGGGCTCGCCCTGCGCAACATCGGACCCGCCCTGACCTCGGGCCGCATCATCGACGTCGCGATCCACCCCAAGGAGCCGCACACCTGGTACGTGGCGGTGGCCTCGGGCGGCGTCTGGAAGACGACCAACTCCGGCATCACCTGGAGCCCCATCTTCGACGGCCAGAGCGCGTACTCGATCGGCACCGTGGCCGTCGATCCGAACGATCCGCTGGTCGTCTGGGTGGGCACGGGCGAGAACAACAGCCAGCGCAGCGTCTCCTACGGCGACGGCGTCTACAAGTCGGTGGACGGCGGCCGGACCTGGGCCAACGTGGGCCTGAAGAATTCGGAGCACATCGGCAAGATCGTCATCGATCCCACGGACTCCGACGTCGTCTACGTGGCGGCCCAGGGACCGCTGTGGTCCGCCGGCGGCGACCGCGGCCTCTACAAGACTACCGACGGCGGCGCCACCTGGAAGCCGGCTCTCACCATCAGCGAGAACACCGGCGTCTCCGACGTGGTCATGGACCCGCGCGACCCCAACGTCCTCTACGCCTCCGCCTATCAGCGCCGCCGGCACGTCTGGACCCTGATCAACGGCGGCCCCGAGTCGGCTCTCTACAAGAGCCGCGACGGCGGCGCCACCTGGAAGAAGCTGGAAGCCGGCCTGCCCAAGGAGGAGATGGGCCGCATCGGCCTCGCCATCTCCCCGGCCGATCCCAACGTCGTCTACGCGGTCATCGAGGCGACGCGCGGCGCGGGCGGCTTCTTCCGCTCCCGCGACGCCGGCGCCAACTGGGAGAAGCGGAGCGGCTACGTCTCCGGCAGCCCGCAGTACTACCAGGAGCTCTTCGCCCATCCCAAGGACGTGGACACCGTCTACTCGGTCGACGTCTTCCTCAAGGTGACCACCGACGGCGGCAAGACCTTCCGCAACGCCGGGGAGCGGCACAAGCACGTGGACAACCACGTGGTCTGGATCGACCCCGTCAACCCCGACCACCTGCTGGTGGGCTCCGACGGCGGCCTCTACGAGAGCTTCGACAAGGCGGCGACCTGGCGCTTCATCCCCAACCTGCCGGTCACCCAGTTCTACCGCGTCGAGGTGGACAACGCGAAGCCGTTCTACAACGTCTACGGCGGCACGCAGGACAACTTCAGCCTCGGCGGCCCGTCGCGGACGACCAACCGGCACGGCATCGCCAACGATGACTGGTTCGTGACCAACGGGGGCGACGGCTTCGAGACCGTGGTCGACCCGCAGGACCCGAACATCCTCTACGCCGAGTCGCAGTACGGCGGCATCGTCCGTTTCGACCGCCGGAGCGGCGAGCTGATCGATATCCAGCCGCAGCCCGGCAAGGGCGAGCCCGCCCTGCGCTTCAACTGGGATTCGCCGCTGATCATCAGCCCGCACTCCCACACCCGGCTCTACTTCGCGGCGCAGCGGGTCTTCCGCAGCGACGACCGGGGCAACTCCTGGAAGCCGGTGAGCCCGGACCTCACGCGCCAGGTCGACCGCAACAAGCTGAAGGTCATGGGTAGAGTGTGGAGCATCGACGCGGTGGCCAAGAACGCCTCGACCTCCTTCTACGGCAACATCGTGGCCCTGAGCGAATCGCCCAGGCAGGAGGGGCTGCTCTACATCGGCACCGACGACGGCCTGATCCAGGTCTCCGAGGACGGAGGGGCCAACTGGCGGAAGACCGACCGCTTCCCCGGCGTGCCGGCGGACTCCTACGTGTCGCGGATCGAGACGTCGCCGCACGACGCGGACACCGTCTACGCCGGCTTCGACAACCACAAGATGGGCGACTTCAAGCCCTACCTGCTGAAGAGCACCGACCGCGGCCGGACCTGGACCTCCATCGCCGGCGACCTGCCGCAGAAGGGCACGGTCTACGCCCTGGTCGAGGACCCGGTGCGCCGCGACCTGCTCTTCGCCGGCACCGAGTTCGGCCTATTCTTCAGCGTCGACGGCGGCAGGAAGTGGATCCAGCTCAAGGGCGGGCTGCCTCCGATCGCCGTGCGCGACCTGGCGATCCAGAAGCGGGAGAACGACCTCGTGGTCGGCACCTTCGGCCGCGGCATCTACATCCTGGACGACTACACCCCCCTGCGGCTCGTCAAGCCCGAGATGCTGGAGCAGGAGCTCGTCACCTTCCCGGTGAAGCAGGCCTGGATGTACATGCAGGACCTTCCGCTCGGCCTGCCGGGCAAGGCCTTCATGGGCGAGTCGTACTACACCGCCGCCAACCCGCCGTTCGGCGCGGTCTTCACCTACTACCTCAAGGAGGACCTGAAGACCCGCAGGAAGGCGCGCTGGGAGCTCGAGAAGGAGACGGAGAAGGAGGGGGGCAACCTCGCCTATCCGGCCTGGGAGGATCTGCGAGCCGAGGAACGCGAGAAGGAGCCGGCGATCCTCGTCACGGTGCAGGATGAGGAGGGGAACGTGGTGCGGCGCTGGACCGCTCCCACCACGGCGGGCTTCCACCGCGTCTCCTGGGACCTGCGATATCCGCCCAGCACGCCCACGGACCTGACCGAGCCCTCGACGGACAACCCGTTCGACCAGCCGCCGGTAGGCCCGATGGCGGCGCCAGGCACCTACAAGGTCTCCTTCGCCAAGCGGATCGGCGGCAAGCTGACGCCGTTCGGCGAGCCGCAGACCTTCCAGGCCACACCGCTCGGCCTCGCGACCCTGCCGGCCGAGGACCAGCCCGCGGTCCTCGATTTCCAGAAGAAGACGGCCCGGCTGCAGCGGGCGGTGGCCGGGGCGGAGCAGCTCATCGACGAGACCCGGGAGCGGATGAACTACATCCAGCGCGCCCTGCTCGACACCCCGGCGGCCGACACCAGGCTGATCGACGAGACCGAGGCGATCGAGACCCGTCTGCAGGACATCTCGGAAGCCCTGAGCGGCGACACGGTCATCGCCAGGCGCAACGAGCCGGTGCCGCCGTCGCTCGTCGACCGTCTGACCCAGGTGATCTCCGGCCACTGGAGCTCCAGCTCCGCGCCGACGCAGACCCACCTGGACTCCTACCGCCTCGCCTCCGAGTCCTTCGCCCCGCTGCTGGCGAGCCTGCGCCAGCTCGTCGAGGTGGACCTCAAGAACCTCGAAGCCAAGCTCGAAGCCGCCGGCGCCCCCTGGACGCCGGGCCGGGTGCCGAGCTGGACGCCCGAGTAGGTTTACCCTCTTCGCTACTCCGAGGCCCCCGGGTGACCGGGGGCCCTCACCACCTTGCCCCCCACCTCGCCATCGCATAAGCTGCCGCCGGTCCTTTTCCGCTTCGCCCAACCCGTTCCTTTGAGGTGCTACGAATGCACGGACTGCCGCGCCGCCATGCTCTGACCGCCTGGTTCCTGATCACCCTTCTGCTCTCCGTCCTGCCGGGGATCTCCTATGCCGGCGAGGACCAGCCGCCGACGAAGACCGCCGGCCTCCAGGACCCCCCGGAGATCGAGGCTCTCAAGTACCGGTCGATCGGGCCGGCTTGGGGTGGACGGGTGTCGCGGGCGGCCGGGATTCCGGGGAACCCGAACGTCTACTTCGCCGCGACGGCGTCCGGCGGAGTATGGAAGTCGGAGGACGCCGGCCTCAGTTGGAGCCCGGTCTTCGACGACCAGCCGATCTCCTCCACCGGGTCGATCGCCATCGCTCCTTCGGACCCCAACGTGGTCTACGTCGGCTCCGGCGAGGCGAACATCCGCGGCAACGTGGCCACCGGCAACGGCATCTACAAGTCGACCGACGGCGGCAAGACCTGGACCCACGTCTGGAAGCAGGAGGGGCAGATCGGGACCATGGCGGTCCACCCGAAGGACCCCGACGTCGCCTTCGCCGCGGTGCTCGGGCATGCCTTCGGACCCAACCCCGAGCGCGGGGTCTACCGGACCACCGACGGCGGCAAGACCTGGAAGCAGGTGCTCAAGAAGAACGCCGACACCGGCGCCTCGGACGTGGCGATCGCCCCCTCGAACCCGCGCGTGGTCTTCGCCGGGCTCTGGCAGGCGCGGCGCCGTCCCTGGGAGATGACCAGCGGCGGTCCGGGCAGCGGCCTCTGGGTCTCGCGCGACGGCGGCGACACCTGGACGCAGATCACCGGTAACGGCCTGCCCGAAGGGGTCTGGGGCAAGGTGGGGGTCGCGGTGGCGCCCTCCGACTCCCGGCGCGTCTACGCGCTGATCGAGGCCGAGAAGGGCGGGCTCTTCCGCTCCGACGACGGCGGCGAGTCCTGGAGCCTGGCCAGCGCCAACCGCCAGCTCCGCCAGCGCGCCTGGTACTACACGACGCTCACCGTCAGCCCGGTCAATCCCGACGAGGTCTGGTGCCCGCAGGTGCCCATGCTCAAGAGCATCGACGGCGGCAAGACGTTCAAGAACGTCCAGGGGCCCCACCACGGCGACCACCACGACCTGTGGATCGATCCCAAGAACCCGAAGCGGATGATCACCGCCCACGACGGCGGCGTGGACATCTCCACCGACGGCGGTGAGTCCTGGTACATGCCTCCTCTGCCGATCAGCCAGTTCTACCACGTGTCGGTCGACAACCGGGTGCCGTTCCACGTGGCGGGCGCGATGCAGGACATCGGCACGGCCCAGGGGCCGAGCAACTCGCTGAGCGGCGGCGGCGTCCGCAACACCGACTGGTACCGGGTCGGCGGCGGCGAGGCCGGCTGGGTGGTCTCCGATCCTTCGGACCCGAACATCGTCTACGCGGGCGAATACCTGGGCTACATCTCGCGCTACGACCACCGCACAGGAGACTCCCGGAACATCAGCGCTTGGCCGGACAACCCCTCGGGCTGGGGCGGAACGCAGATGCGCTACCGCTTCCAGTGGACCGCTCCCATCGCCGTCTCGCCGCACGACCCCAAGACCGTCTACCACGGCGCCAACGTCGTCTTCCGCACCACCGACGGCGGCCAGACCTGGACCGAGATCAGCGGCGACCTGACCCGCGATGACGAGACCAAGCAGCAGTGGTCCGGCGGCCCGATCACCGGCGACAACACGGGCGTGGAGACCTACGGCACGGTGTTCGTCATCGCCGAGTCGCCGGTCCTGAAAGGGCTGGTCTGGGCGGGCAGCGACGACGGGCTGGTCCACGTGACGCGCGACAGCGGCGCCAACTGGCAGAACGTCACCGCGGCCGTCCCCGGCCTGCCCGAGTGGGGCACGGTCAGCATGATCGAGCCCTCGCGCTTCGACGCCGGCGCCGCCTACCTGGTCGTGGACGCCCACCGGCTCGACGACATGCGGCCGTACCTGTGGAAGACCACCGACTTCGGCCGCACCTGGAAGCGGCTCGACAACGGCCTGCCGCGCGACGTCTACCTCCACTCCGTGCGCGAGGACCCCGCCCGCAAGGGCACGCTCTACCTGGGCACCGAGCGCGGCGTGGCCTACTCCACCGACGACGGCGCCACCTGGCGCTCGCTGCGGCTCAACCTCCCCACGGTCGCCGTGCACGACCTGCAGGTCAAGGACGACAGCCTGGTCGTCGGCACCCACGGCCGGTCGATCTGGATCTTCGACGACCTCGGGCTCCTGCGCGAGATGCCCGCGACCAAGCTCGCGGACAAGGCCGCCCATCTCTTCCCCGCTCCGGACGCGGTCCGCTGGTCTTACGGGAGCAGCGCGCGCGGCGACTGGCGAGGGGACAACCCGCCGCGCGGCGCTTCCCTCTACTACTGGCTGAAGGAAGAGCCCAAGGGGCCTAATGGGGAGATCACGCTGGAGATCCTGGACGCCCAGGGCGCGTTGGTGCGCACCCTGAGTAGCAAGCCCATCGAGCTGACCGGGAGCAGCGAATACGTCGTGGAGGAGAGGGAGGGCCTGGACGAGCTCGCCATCCCCAAGAAGGCCGGCGTGCAGCGGGCCGTCTGGGACCTCGGCTGGAACGGCGCCGAGATGATCCCCAACGCCAAGCTCGACAGCGGCTTCCCGCTCATCGGCCCCGCCGCCGCGCCCGGCACCTACACGGCGCGGCTGACCGTGGACGGCAAGACCTACTCGACCCCGCTGAAGCTCCTGCCCGACCCGCGCTCCTCGGTCTCGCCGCAGGAGCTGGAAGAGCAGCTCCGCTTCTCCCTCCAGGTGCGCGACGAGATCACCCGGCTGACGCGCTCCGTGGTCCGCCTCCAGACCGTCCGCAAACAGCTCGCCTCGCGCAACGACCTGCTGCGCGACGACGCCCGGGCCAAAGAGCTGATCGAAGCCTCCAACAAGCTGGTCGCGAAGCTCGACGACCTCGAAGGCCGGATCCACAACCCGAAGGCGGAGATCTCCTACGACATCCTGGCGATGAAGGGCGGCGCCAAGCTCTACTCCCGAATGTCACCGTTCTTCGGCTGGATCATCGACGGGAGCGGCGCCCCGACCGAAGGGATGCGCGAAGTCTTCGCCGTCCAGAAGCAGGAGCTGGACGGCCTCGTGGCGGAGCTGGACGCGCTGCTCGGTCAGGATCTGGCCGCGCTCAACCAGACCGCCGGCCAGCTCGGCCTACCGACGGTCTACGTGCCGGCTCCCTGAAGCTCGGCGGCCTGGATCTTGCAACCTTTTTGAAATGTCCAAGGTTATCGCCAGCCCTGCAACGCCTCGCCTATTCTGGGCCCGACCAATCGGGGTTTGTTCGGAATTACCTGACTGAAAGGTAACATCATGTCCAATACCACTGTGGAAACCCACCCCAACGTCCTCTCGGCCACCGCCGTCATCGGCGACAGCGTCGTCAACCGCGCCGGGGAGAGCCTCGGCAAGATCGAGGAGCTCATGCTCGACCTGGAGAAGGGTCGCGTCGCTTATGCCGTCCTCTCCTTCGGCGGTTTCATGGGGATGGGCGAGAAGCTGTTCGCCATTCCGTTCGAGGCCCTGAAGCTCGACGCCAGCCGTGAACACTTCACGCTCGACGTCGACAAGGCCAAGCTGCAGAACGCCCCCGGCTTCGACAGGAACAACCCCCCGCAGGCGTCGGACCGCACCTGGGGCGCCGAGGTCTACAAGTTCTACGGCTACAAGCCCTACTGGCAGTAAGACCAGGACGGTATCGAGCAGCACCGAGGGCGGCCCGCAGGGCCGCCCTCTCTTTATGTGTGCCAGGTTCCGGCGGCCGGGTAATCGGTAACAATTACGTGTAGGAAATGCCGACGCACCGCCCGGGTCACGCCGCGGGAGCCGCGGCAGCGCCGGCGACCGGCTCGAGCAGGTCGAGCAGTTGCCGCAGCTCGACCGGCTTGACCAGGTGGGCCGCAAAGCCCTCGGCGCGCGAGCGGTCGAGGTCCTCCTGCCGGCCGTGTCCGGTAAGGGCGATCAGGTGGACGGCAGCCAACTGCGGATGCTGACGCAGCCGCCGGCCGAGCTCGTAGCCGTCCATCTCGGGCAGGCTGAGGTCGAGGATCACCGCCGCGGGACGATGCTCGACGGCCGCTTGCAGCGCGGTCGATGCCGAGTAGGCCACGTGCGCCTGGTAGCCCGACATCCGCAGCAGCAGGGCCAGGCTGTCGGCCCCGTCGACGTCGTCGTCGACCACCAGCACGGGCAGCCCCAAGGCGGCAGCCGTGCTCTCAGCCGCAGGGAGCGAGCCGGCTCGCCGGCCGGGCTCGCTGAGCGGCAGCCGTACGACGAACGCGCTGCCCTGCCCCAGGCCCGTGCTGCTCGCCTCGACGCTGCCGTGGTGCAGCTCGACGAGCGCCCGCACCAGGCTCAAGCCGATGCCCAGCCCCCCTGCGGAGTGATCGAGAGTGCGATCGGCCTGGGTGAAGAGGTCGAACACGCGCGGCAGCACCGTCTCCGCGATCCCCACCCCGCTGTCCCGCACCCGCAGCACCGCCGCACCGCTCTCGGTCTCGAGCGACAGCCAGATGTGCCCCTGCGGCTCGGTGTACTTCGCGGCGTTGTCGAGGAGGTTGACGATCACCTGCTCGAGCCGGGCCGGATCGGCCTGCAACCAGACTGGCTGCGGCGGCACGGCCACCGTGAGCTCATGGCCGCGGCGATCGATCGCCGCGCGGGTCGCCTCCACCGCGACCGTCACGACGCCGCGCAGGTCGATGCTCTCAAGGTGCAGGCGGAGCTGGCCGGTGGCGACGCGGGATACCTCCAGGAGATCGCCGACGAGCCGCGTGAGCTGCGCGACCTGCCGTTCGAGGATCGTGCGCGCCTGCTGCTGGATCAGGTTCTCGTCGCCCTGCTGCAGGCGCATCAGTTGCAGGGCATTGACGATCGACGACAGCGGATTGCGCAGCTCGTGCGAGAGCATGGCCAGGAACTCGTCCTTGCGCCGGTGGAGCTCGGCCAGGGCAGCGCACTGCTCTCTGGCCAGCCGCTCGAGCCCGCTGCGCACGGTGATGTCGCGGATGTTGCACTGAATGACGTCGCTGGCATCCGCGCGATAGACGTTGCTGACGAATTCCACCTCCACGTGGGTCCCGCCGCGCGTCTCGAGCGGTAGGTGCTCGTAGCGGATATAGCCGGTCTCGCTCAGCTCCTGGAAAGCCGCCTGGCTGGCAGCGATGTCATCGAACAGGCCGATCTGCCAGAGCTCCTTGCCCAGCAGCTCGTCGTGGCTGTACCCGAGCAGCGCCTTGATGAAGGGGTTGGCGTCCACGATCCTGCCGCTCGCCGCGTCGAGGATCAGGATGCCGTCCTTCGCCGTCTCGAAGAGCCGCCGGTAGCGCGTTTCGCTGGCGCGCAGCGCGGCCGCGGCGGCACGGGTCTCGGTCACGTCCTCGATGGTCAGCAGGATCTCGCTCGGGCGGCCTGCCGCGCCCTCCAGGCCGCGGCCGTGGAGGAGCATGGTCCGGCGCCCGGCACCCGGCAGCTCCTGCTCGACCTCGAAGCCCTCGAAGTCCTTGAAGAGGTGAGCGCCCGGCAGGACCTCCGCGAGCTTCTGCCGCAGGCCTGCGACATCCCACCGGCCGTTTGCGAGCTCGGAGAGTTGACGGCCCTCTGTATTTCCCCGCGAAACCTGGAACTTCTCGCAGAAGGCACCGCTCGCGGAGCGCACCCGAAGCTGCTCGTCGAGCACCAGGAAGGGCTCCTTGAGGGCGTCGACGAGGCCCTTTGCGGGAGTCCGCCGATCGCGGTGCCTGCGGGTCACCGGCGGCCGTGGAGCCCCCATCGTCCCCTCGACGCTCGGTTCGGCACCAGGGCTCGCTTGGCCATCAGGTCTCGGCTCGGCAGCGCTCATTCCCTCTCCTTTTTCTAGTGGACGCCTCCCTAATCTAGTCCTCTTCCGCCGGGCCGTGAAGCGTGTTTTCCACGGACCGGCGCGGGGGAGAGCCGGGTAGTAACTACACTGCCAGTCATGGCGCCGCTGCGGTAGAAGCGATCGAGGGCTTCGCGAATTCTGTCCACCACGGCGGCGACTCCGTCCTTGACCTGATCGATCGTCGAGCCTGACTTGGTCATTCTTTCTCCCTGCTTTACGTTCCCGAGTCTTCGATCACAAAAGTGACCATCATGTTGACCTGGTACTCGGTGATAGCGCCGTCCTGCACCCGCACCTGCTGCTCCTTGATCCACGCGCTGCGCACGTTGCGCAGCGTCTTGTTCGCCCGGGCGAGCCCCTGCACGACCGCGTCCTCGAAGCTCTTGGCGGACGTCGCGCTGATCTCTGAAACCTTGGCTATCGACATTCTTGCCTCCGTTCGTCTGCTTTGCAGCCTGATCGCGCCGCCGTTAACTCGAAGTCCTGCCGACCACCAGCTCGTTGTGGACGCCGGTAACGCCGTTGATGCCGCGGGCGATGCGCTCCGCGTCCTGCTTCATCGCATCGGTACGGACCCGTCCGATCAGCGTCACCACGCCTTGCGAGGAGCTCACGTCGATGTCCGAGGCCCGCACGTCGGTGTCGGCGATGAGCTGCGCCTTGAGACGCGAGCTGATCAGCGTGTCGTCCACCCAGTCCCCGACGGTCCGCTCGCCGACGGTCAGGTCGTTCACCACACCGTCCACGCCGGCAGTGCGCCACGCGATACGCGCGGCCTCGCGGCGGGAGTCCTCGGAGTCGACGACGCCGGTCAGGTAGACCACGCCTTCGCGGGTCTGGATGTTCACCTGCCGCGCCTTCACGGTCGTGCTGGCTTCGAGCGATTCATCGATCTTCGCGGAGATCGCCGAATCCATATCCCGCGTCGTCTCGGGTACCATGGTTGAGGAGCATCCGGCGATCGCCAGCAACGCGGCGCTCAGGAAAGAATTGATCACGAGTCGTTTCATGAGTGGATCCCTTTCTCGCGTCCTCTATTGAACGCCTCCTCACTGTAGCCTCGATCAGCAGGGCCGTGAAGCGTGCTTACTACCTGCCCGAGGGCCGTCCGGGCGTAGAAACTACGGGCCTCCGGACGCGATCATTGAGTCCATCGGTAATAGGCTAAAATGGCCTGGTACGGTGCCCCTCATGATGAAGAAACCACCTCCACGCAGCGAAAACGAGAGCAGCCACAGCGCGCTGGCCGATGCGCTGCGCGAGCGGACCGCGCAACTGCGGCAGGCCAACGCCTCGCTGGCCGCCGAGCGGAAGCTCGCCCACGCAGCCGACGAGCGGGCGCGCTCCACCGCCGACGCCTTGCGCGAGGCGACGGTCGCGCTCACCCGCAGCCTCGACCGCGAAACCGTCCTGGCGACGCTGCTCGACCACCTCCGCCGGCTCATCCCCTTCGACAGCGCCAGCGTCATGCTGCTCGAGGAGGCGTGGCGAGTCTCGGTGCGCGCCGTCTTCGACGGCCAGCGCGTCGTGCCCCTGCCGCCGGCGGAGCGTCCGGAGTTCCTCGCCACGGATCACCCGATCGTGCACAAGATCCTCACCACCGGTGCTCCCGTGCTGATCCCCGACGGGGCGCTGGCCGATTGGACGCTGCCCACCGGCTCCGCCGGCGGGTTGAGCTGGCTGGGGGTGCCGCTGTTCGCGCGCGGCAGCGTCGCCGGCCTGTTCTCGGTCGCCAAGCAGGAGGTGCGCTACTTCAACGACGAGCACGTGAGAATGGCCGAGGCGCTCTCGTCCCAGGCCTCGGTGGCGGTGGAGAACGCGATCCTCTTCGAGCAGATGCAGGCGGCGACCGAGCGGATGCAGACGCTCTCGCGCCGCCTCGTCGAGGTCCAGGAGAATGAGCGGCGCACCGTCGCCCGCGAGCTGCACGACGAGGCCGGTCAGGCGCTCGTGTCGCTGCGCTACGGCCTTCAGCTCCTGGAGCGGGAGACCGGCGGCGAGGGCGTCGCCGCCCGTGTGGCCGAGCTCAAGCAGACGACCGATGCCGTCATCGAAAGCCTCCACCGCCTGGCCGGCGCCCTGCGGCCCGCCAGTCTCGACCTCGTCGGGCTCGATGCCGCCTTGAGCCAGCACCTGCGTTCGATCGAGTCGAAGTGGGGCCTCATCGTCCGCTTCAAGGCCCGCGGGCTCAAAGACGAGCGTCTGCCGGCCGCCGTCGAGACCGCGCTCTACCGCGTGGTCCAGGAGGCGGTCACCAACGTCGTGCGGCACGCTGCCGCGACCCGGATCGACGTGCTGGTCGAGCGCCGGGACGGCCGTGTCATGGTCATGGTGGAGGACGATGGGAAAGGCTTCGCGCCCGCGACGGCCGGGGGAGCGGAGCGTCTCGGGCTGATCGGGATGCGGGAGCGGGCCGAGTCTCTGGGAGGGACCCTGACCATCGAGAGCGCGCCGGGAGAGGGTACGACGATCGCAGTGGAGGTGGCCTGTGGCGACCCGCGTCCTGATCGCTGACGACCACCCCGTCCTCCGTTCGGGCCTGCGGGTGCTGCTCGCGGCCGACTCCGACCTCGAGGTGATCGGCGAGGCGGGGACCGGGGAGGAGGCGCTGCGCCTCGCCGAGGAGCTTCGCCCCGACGTGGTCCTGCTCGACATCGGCATGCCCGGCGAGAGCGGGATCGAGACCGTCCGCCGCCTCAAGGCGAAGCTTCCCGCGCTGAAGGTGCTGTTCCTTTCCATGCACGAGGAGGAAGGCATGCTGCTGGAGGCTCTGAACGCCGGTGGCGACGGCTACCTCGTCAAACGGGCCGACGAGGCGGAGATCGTCCAGGCCATCCGCGCGGTGCGGCGTGGCGACGTCTACGTCCACCCCGCGATGACCCGCGCCCTCCTGAGCCACGCCGAGCCTGCCGAACGCCCGCCGGAGCCGGTCGAGCCGCTGACCCACCGCGAGATCGACGTCCTGCGCCTCCTCGCCAGAGGGAACACCAACCGCCAGATCGCCGAGCTGCTCACCCTTTCCATCCGCACCGTCGAGAGCCACCGCGCCAACCTGATGGGCAAGCTCGGGCTCTCCAGCCGCGTCGAGCTGGTGACCTACGCCGAGGAGCACGGTCTGCTGTGAATCAATCCTGAGCCATCCTGCTCACACATGCTGATCGACGAGGATCGGGTTTCCATCAGGGTCCACGGCGATGAAGCTGGCCGGCCCCGTTGTGCTCTCGTCCGCCTCTTGTTGCAACTGCACCCCTTGTGCCTTCAACTGACGCTGCAGATCGCGGACGTCGGTGAAAGAGGCGAGCTTCTGAGCGTTGCTGTCCCAGCCGGGGTTGAAGGTGAGAATGTTCTTCTCAAACATCCCTTGAAAAAGCCCGATCACGTGATCCCCGTTCTTCAAAATCAGCCAGTTCTGCGAGGCATCCCCAGCGAAGGCTTTGAAACCGAACTTTTCGTAGAAGCTCCTCGAAGCCTCGAGATCCTTGACAGCCAAGCTGATCGAAAACGCACCGAGCTCCATGTCTTGCTCCCTTGTGTGAAGATTCTAGGTGCGCGGTGTTGAGCGGCGGCTTCAGCCGTCACGTCCTTGGCCTTTGAACGCCTGGAGAAATCCTATAACGGCCGCGGGACGATACCAAGCTCCCATGACTCCGCCAAGAAGCGGGAGTTGGCGCTAGCGGCTCGCGCGGAAGCCCCAGAAGCGACCTGGGCAGCTTCAAAACCGCCAGAGGCGGTCCACCTCGACAGCCGCGTCTCTGAGGAGGCACTGTAGAGCATTCTCCCCCGCAGAGCGGGGAGAGAGGAATTTTTCCATCGAAGAAATTGGGTGGGCGGGAGATTCGAGGCCTCCATCCCCAGATCCTGCGCTCCACTCAGGATGACACGACGGGCGGGCTGCCGAGCGTCTCGGATCTCCCGGAGAGGCGGGGAATCCTGCGAAATCTTCCGGGACGCGGCGATTGGAGGCTTCCAGAGCGATCTGGAGGGCTTCCGGCCGGCTTTTGAGAGCTGGGGACGGGTTTTTACGGCTTCGCCGCCGGTTTTTCCGCTTCCAGGCGCGTTTTTCCCCAGGGAGAGGCGTTTTTTCGACGAAAATCCGGAGAAATCTGCCTGCACAGCGGCTGTGCTCGCAGCGCAGGCGCTGTGTATCCGAGCGCAGAGGCTGTGTATGGGAGCGCAGGTGCTGAGTATCCGAGCACAAGCGCTGTGCATCGGAGCACAGGCGCTGAGTATCCGAGCACAGGCGCTGTGCATCCGAGCGCAGGCGCCGAGTATCCGAGCGCAGGCGCTGTGCATCGGAGCGCCGGGTTGCGCAGGGTGCGGGGCTCAGGACCTTTTTCCCGAACGGCAGATCCCTGGCGCCCGCACGATGCCGATCCACGGAAAGAACCTTCCGCCGCCGCCAGAGAATTCCCTCACCTCCCTGGCGCTCTCTCCCGTCACCGGGAGAGGGGAAACACAGTCAAGATCGCCGTCTTCCGAGCGTTTTCCAGAGATCACCCCTCTCTCTCCGGGAGAGGGGCCGGGGGTGAGGGCTCGGCCGCGATCCTTCTCCGCGGCCGGAGCCTCCTCCGCTCTCTTTCGAGGATCCGCCTCCGGTCGACGTTCGCCCACTGCACGCCGGCGCCGATCACGGTGAGCACGGACAGGGTGAGCATGCGGGCGAAAAGGTGCGGGATCGGGAGCGCGTTGGCGATCATCGCGGCTCCCAGGAACGACGAGAGGAGCACCAGGGCCGGATCGAGGAGCCAGACGGCCATGACCGCTCCCGCGAGCCCCAGGACGAAGACCAGCAGGCCGCCGAGACCGCTCAGACCTCCGGAGCCCAGGAGGGAGGCGTCGTGAGGGAACAGGAACATCGCGACGAGAGCGCCGGCCCAGAACCCCGCCAGGCCGGCCGCCAGCCGCGGCAGGAAGAGCGCGATCCCGGCTCCGAGCAGGCCGCCGGCCAGCGGAAGCACGACGAGGAGCCATCCCGCGTCGGGACCGGCGATCCCCATCGCCAGTTGGAGCCCTGCCAGGAACCCGGACACGCCCACGAACAGCCAGAACAGCCGCTGACCCGCGAGGAGCAGCAGCCCGCCGAAGAGCAGATAGAGCCACCCGGGACCGGAATCGAGCATGGATTCGAGCCTCCCATGGGACAATGTACCGCAGACAGGGAGGGATCATGAGCGAAACAGGCAAACCGGAGATCGGCTCGATCGGCTGGGTGGACCTGACCGTCGAGAACGCGGACAAGGTGCGGGACTTCTACAAGGAGGTCGTGGGCTGGGGTACCACCCCGGTCGGCATGGGCGAGTACAGCGACTACTGCATGGACGAGCCCGGGAGCGGCAAGAGCGTGGCCGGCGTCTGCCACGCCCGCGGCACCAACGCCGGCCTGCCCCCCCAGTGGCTGATCTACATCACGGTCGAGGACCTGGACCGGAGCATCACGCGCTGCACGGATCTGGGCGGCAAGGTGATCGCCGGCCCCAAGGGCATGGGCCCCCAGGGCCGCTACTGCGTGATCCAGGACCCCGCCGGAGCGGTCGCCGCCCTGTTCGAGCCGGCGCAGTAGGGTCACACCAGCTCGGCGAAGCTGTGGTAGACCGGGTGCCCGTTCGGATCGGCGGGACGATTGCCCGGGCGGACGAGGAGGCCGGTGCGCATCCCGGCCGCGCGGGCGGCGTCGAGCTCGGCGGTGACGTCGCTCAGGAAGAGGATCTGCTCCGGCGGCAGGCCGAAGGCGCCGGCGATGGCCGTGTACGACTCCGGGCTCTGCTTCGGCCCGGTCGTCGTGTCGTGGTACCCCTCGAAGAACGGCAGCAGGTCGCCCTGGTCGCTGTGCCCGAAGAGGAGCTTCTGGGCGAGCACGCTGCCCGAGGAGAACACCCGCGTCCGCGCTCCCCTCTCCTTCCAGGCCCGCAGCGCCTCGGCCACGTCCGGCCAGACCTGCCCGCGCAGCTCGCCACCGCGGTAGCCGTCCTCCCAGAGGATCCCCTGCAGCTTCTTGAGGCCCGTCGACTTGCGGTCCTGGTCCATCAGGTGGAGGACGTACGGGGAGCCGTCGCCGAAATCCGGCAGCTCCGCTCCGCTCCGCCGCTCCTCCTCATACTCGTCGCGGAGGAGCTCGAGCGCCTCCGCGAATCGCGGCTCGCCTGAGGCGCAGGCCGCCTCCACCCGTTCCCTGGCGAACGGGAAGAGGACGTCCAGCACGAACGAGAGAGGGGTCGTGGTCCCTTCGATGTCGGTCAGGACCGCGCGAATCCCCGGCGGGAGAGGCACCCCGCGGCTCAGAGGCCCGGCGCCGGCATGTAGGCCGGACCGAAGCAGAGCGGCTGGTACCGCGCGTCGACGCCGGTTTCGGTGTAGTGCGGCGTCCAGCCGGAAGTGTCCTGGAACAGGCGCACGGCCCGGATCGTCTTGTCCGAGCAGAGGTCGAACCAGTGGTGCGTCCCCCTCGGCACCCGGATCATGTCGCCCTTGACGACCTCGATGCTGAACACCGGCCCGCTCTGCGGGTGGATGTGGAACAGGCCGCGGCCGTGGACGATGAAGCGGACCTCGTCCTCGTCGTGCCAGTGCTCCCGGCTGAACTTGTTGAGCATCGCCTCGAGGCCCGGCGTCTCCGGCCGGACGTTGATCACGTCGGCGGTGACGTAGCCGCCCTCGGCCTTGAGCTTGCCGATCGGCTCGGCATAGGCCGCCAGGATCTCCTCGTCGGTCGGGTTCTCCGGCAACTGGTCCGTCCCCTCGAAGCGGCGGTACCAGATGCCGAACGGCGCGAGGAACGCGGAGATCTCGTCCGCATCGCTCAGCACCCGGTTCTCGTCCCGCAAAGTCACAGTGGCCATCGCGATCCTCCTTGGCTGATCCGCAATCCTATCCAACAAAGGGCTGGAAACGAGTCCTGCGCGCGGCGCACTCGAACAGGAACTCGAAGATCTCCACATGCCGCTGCGCCTGGAGGAGCGAGTCGCCCCAGGTGTAGAGGCCGTGGCCGGCGAGCAGGAAGCCGTACGGCGCGGGCCGTCCGGCGAGCAGGCTGCCGACCTCTTCGCTCAAGGTCTCCATGTCCTGCGAGTTGCGCAGGACCGGCACGAAGACCTCCGCCTCGTGCGTCCGGACCCCCTCCAGCCCCTTGAGCATCTCGTAGCCCCGGAGCGTGAACCCTCCGCGGTCCGCGAAGTGCTCTCCGAGCAGCGTGTTCGCCACGGAGTGGACGTGCAGCACGGAGGCGGCGCCGGTGAGCGCGACGATCCGGGAGTGGAGCGCGGCCTCGGCGGACGGCCGCGCCGTCTCGCCGTCGGCGGGCCGGCCCTCGGGTCCGATCACCATCAGGTCCTCCGGAGCCAGGTGGCGCTTGTGGACCCCCGAGCGGGTGATCAGCAGGCGGAGCGGCGCATGGCTCAGAGTGACGCTGAAGTTTCCGCCCGTGCCCTGGCACCACCCCTGGGCGGCGAGCTCGGCCGCCGTCCGGCAGAGGCCCTGCCGCACGAACTGGGACGCTTCCTGCTCCAGGGGCCTTGGATTCTGCATCGTCTCTCGCTCGGTGTCTCCGGCCCGCCTCCGCGCGCGGGAGCCAAAGTATACCGCGCGAGGAGCCGCCTCACTCGGATCGGTGCTTCGGCTCGCCCGAGAGGGACTGGATGCGCTCGAACACGGCGGCCACCACGCGGTCGCAGCGGGAGAGGTGGAACGAGAAACTGCCGGCCAGGGCGGCGCGGGAGCGGCTCTCCAGCTCCTGGCGCAGGGCGGCGCGGGCGCGGTGGAGGCGGGTCTTGACCAGCGCCTCGCTGATGTCGAGGCACTCGGCGGTCTCGGCGGTGCTCAGGCCCTCGATCTCGCGCAGCATCAGCACCGAGCGGAAGCTCTCGGGCAGGTCGCCCATCGCGGCCTCCAGCACGCTCTGGAGGTCCCGCTGGATCGCCTGCTGCTCAGGGCCGCGCTCGGTCGAGGGCAAGAGGGCCATAGTGTCTTCCTTACGGAAAGAAAGGTCTTCGATCTGGACCAGCCGCCGTCCGCGGCGGGCGCGCGCCATGGCCTCGTAGACGGCGATGCGGGTGAGCCAGGTGGAGAAACGGGCGCGGCCGGCGAACTGGCCGAGGTGGGTGTAGGCGCGGACGTAGGCGTCCTGCATCACGTCCTCGGCCTCGCCGTCGTCGCGCAGGATGGAGCGGGCGACCCGGTAGAGCCGCTGGTTGTAGCGGCGCATCAGGATCTCGAACAGCTCGGTCTCTCCGGCGAGGACGCGCTCGACCACCTCCTCGTCGGAGAGGGTCTGGAGGGCGGGGAATTGCGGCAGCGGATCGGCGATCATGGCGGTAACGGCCTCCGGGTCATCCGACAGACAGAGTCGCCGGCGCCTGAAAGGTTACAGCGAAAAGGGCCTGTAACCATTTCTCGATCTCACCACTCTGTATCCACACCAGGCTGCCCAGCCCGGACCACGGCCCCGAACGGACCGTGGAGAAATCTGACAAGGAGGCCATGATGCTTGGCAACAAGGTCTATTTTCTGCTCTCGCAGATCGCCGTGGCCGGGGGCCTGCTGCTGCTCGCCCTCCTGCCGGGCGCGGCGGCGGACCGCAAAGCCGCACCGGTCGATCCGATCGTGTCCAACGCCCAGCGGATGATCGAGGAGGGCCGCCGCACGTTCCGCTACGACACCTTCGGCGACCAGGTGTTCTGGAGCCGGACGCTCGGGCTCGACCAGGCCCTGAGGACGGTGAGCCCGCGGGCAGCCCTCGGCGTCGGCCTCAAGGTGGACTCCGAGGCCCTCCCCCCCGGCATCCTTGAAACCGTGGACCTCGACGATCCGGCCGTCACCGCGGCGCTGCTCCGCCTCAACGCCGTCGTGGGAGTGCGCGGATTCTTCAGGCCGGACGGGACGCTCCGCGCGGCCGGCATCACCTGCGGCCTGTGCCATTCGACGGTCGACGACTCGGTGGCGCCGGGGATCGGCAAACGGCTCGACGGCTGGCCCAACCGGGACCTGAACGTGGGCGCGATCATCAACCTCGTCCCCAACCTCCAGCCGGTGGCCGACCTCCTGGGCGTGGACCAGGCCACGGTGCGCACCGTGCTCCAGAGCTGGGGGCCGGGCAAGTTCGACGCCTCGCTCTTCCTCGACGGCAAGGCCTTCCGGCCGGACGGCAAGACCGCGGCCACGCTGATCCCGCCGGCTTTCGGCCTCGCCGGCGTCGACGGCCACACCTTCACGGGCTGGGGCTCGGTCACCTACTGGAACGCCTTCGTGGCGAACCTCGAGATGCACGGCAAGGGGAATTTCTGGGACCCCCGGCTGAACGACGCCGAAAAGTTCCCCGTGGCGGCGCGCGCCGGCCTCGGAAACGTGCGGAGCGACCGGGACTTCATCACGCCCAAGCTCGCCGCGCTCCAGTTCTACCAGCTCGCCATTCCGGCCCCGACGCCTCCGGCCGGCAGCTTCGACGCCGCGGCGGCCACGCGCGGCAAGACCGTCTTCTCCGAGGCGGGCTGCGCCAATTGCCACATGCCGCCCCTGTACACCGAGGCCGGCTGGAACCGCCACACGCCGGAGGAGATCGGCATCGACGGGTTCCAGGCCAACCGCTCGCCCGACGGCATGTACCGCACGACGCCGCTCAAAGGCCTTTGGGCGCACGCCAAGGGCGGCTTCTACCACGACGGCCGCTTCGCGACGCTGCGCGACGTCGTGAACCACTACGACGGCCACTTCGGTCTGCAACTCACGGAGGCGCAGAAGATCGACCTGGTGGAATTCCTGAAGTCGCTGTAGCGATCCCGAAGACGGTTGGCTCCCGTCGCTCCTCGGTTACGGAGGCCAGCCGTTCCAGCAGTCTTGCGGCCAGTTGTAGCAGGTGGAGATGCGGCCCGAGTGGGGCGAATCGAGAGTGCACTTGCACGGCGTGTTGAACGGACGCCCGGAACAGAAAATATCGTTGCACTCACCGTAGAGCTGCGACTCCGCCGGCGGCGCCGGCACGGCGAGGGCGAGACCCAGCGCTACGGCGAGAAGCAGCAATCTCCCTTTCGTTTTCATGTCCACTCCCGCGGGCATCACCGCGACGGCCCCATGCCGTCCATGGCGGTGCCTTCATCTTTCCCGGTGCCCGGCCGCCGGAGGAACGAGCCCTGTGACCAACGCCCGGATCTCCTCGCTCCCGCGGCGGTTTCGGTAAGGCCCCGCCTCGTACCGCTTGTTGCCGTAGAAGATCGTGGTGACCTCACCGGCGAGCTCTCCTGTCAAGGGGATCAGAAGCCGCCGGATCTTGATCTCCCGCATGCCGAAAGAGACGGTGAAGGTCGCCGTGCTGCCGTACAGGACTTCCACGGCGACCTCCTTGTCCAGGATCTCCTGGATACGCTGCGGCGTGACGGCCAGCCGCAGGACACTGTCCGCTGTCCGGAGTTGTTCCTCGCATCGACCGGCCAACTCCCTCGCTTTCGGGGAATCGAGGGTAAGCCGGGTCTGCCGCCCGTGATCGTGGACCACGATCGCCGCAATTCGAGAGCCCTCTCCTTGTTCAGAAACGCTCTCTGGAGCGGCCATCATCGCGACCCCGAGCAGGCAGACTTTCCAGCTTATCAATTCCCCAATCCCTTGACCGGCCTTAGGGCTCGGTTTCGACGGTGATCTGGTCCAAGAGCACCGCGCTGTCAAAGATACTATCACCCGCGTCGAAGTTCCTGAACCGCAGCGTCACTCCTTGACCCGGATTGGATGCGGCGACTCCTGAGATGTCAATGGACTCAGAGCGCCAGCCGGTGCTCCAGACGATGCAGTCGTTGCCGCCGCTGCCCGGGCCGCTGCCACTGGGCGTGCACCCGGGTCCGCTCTGATCGAAGTGGAGGCTGGTCGGCGAGACGCTGCCGCACAGAGAGTCGATCGTCTGCCGGAAGAGGGGCACCGTCCCCGTGTCCGTCACCAGCTCGACCACGAAAGGATCGTCGAACGGGTGGGTGGGGCCGCACCACTCCGTGAACTCCTCGGAGCTGAAGTTCCAGTCGAATCGAAGCTCAGTGGCGTCGGCTGGAATGCAGAAGCTCTGCTCGATGGTCCCGGAGTCGGTGGCGAAGCCGAGACCGGTGGAAATGATCCCCATGAAATCACCCTGGGGAGGGCTGAACTCACCGAGCGCCACGAGCACCCGGCCGTCTCCTGTTTTCGTCCAACCGGTCAGATTGCCTTTCTCGAAGTCACCATTGATCAGATCCCCGGTATAGACGACCTTGTCGTCGCCGTTCATCGTGAAAGTCGCGTTTGGAGCGGTGGGGTCGACCTTGGGCGTCACCTTGTTGAAGGCTTCCCCAGTGTTGTCCCTGTCGGTGACCAGAGCCTGGAAGAGCTGGTTGGCAGTGCTCTGGGCGAAATCGGAGTTGACCACCCGGGTGTAGCCGAAGTAGGTCTTGGCCTCCTTGCCCAGGAAGGCATTCGCCATGGTGGCGTTGGCCGAGCTCTCACACGAGCCGTTGTAGACGATCGCATTTTCGAACCCACCGGGCAGGCTGGAGATGAAGCCTGGCCGGATGGCGAAGACATCGCCCAGGATCGAAACGCGGCCGAGCAGGAGATCGATGGCATGGCCGAGGATCCCGAACAGGCTCGTTGGCTCGCGGGTGAGGAAGACCACCTGTCCATCGCCGTCGAGAGCGCCGTGGGTGACGAGGATGACCGTCCCAAACTGCGTGAAGCTCCGTACCGAGTCGACAGTAGCCTGCCCATCGATCAAATAAGTCACGCTGAACTTTGGGCAGGAGGCGTTCTGGAAGAGCTGCTGCAGATCGGGACCCTCATCAAACGGCGCGAACTCGGAGTTGTAGGCATCCCAGATCATGACCTTGGTGTTTTCGACCGGAGTGTCCTCATCCGCGAGGGCCAACCGGGTGACGGAGAGAGGCGCGCCGGAACCTGACAATCCCATGCCACCGCCGCGAGTCCCCGGAGGGTTGAGCATCAGACCGCCCCGGACCCCGGATTCGTAGAGGATCCAAACGGTCAGCCCGTCGGCGGCAACGCCAGCGTCCGCCACACCCGGGAGCGCCCGCACAGCCTCGGCGGTGGCGGTCCGGGCCGCGAGGTTGTCGCCCAACTCGTTCCGCTTCTGCTGCCAGATCTGGCTCGCCTGCTGCTGCACCTGCAGGATGGTTTGGGCGTCCTGCTCGCTGAGAGGCTCGACAACATCCAGGAAGAAGGGCGGCGAGGCAAGCGTCGCGCCATCGAAGACAGCCCGCACGATTAGGCGGACGACGCCGGGCTCAGGTTCGAGGAAGTCCGCGAAGCAACTGAAGACGCTGTCGCCCGCGATATCGTCGCCGTTGCCCAGATTGCCGTTATCCCGCGGATTGCAAAGCGGGGAACCGATCGGGTTGAGGCCGGCATCCACCCGCAGCAGTGAGAGACTAGCCGGATCGAGGAGCGGATCCGGCTGGATCCGCACCTGCACCCGAACCCTCGTCGGCGTGTCGGTGAAGAAGGCTGTCGGCTGCGCGTCGATCTCGAAGGGCGAGGTGGCGCGGGTCCCTTCGATCCAGATCGTCAGCTTGCTGCCGGGCGCGCTCGCGATCCGGACCTCGAGACGAGAAGGCTCCACCAGCTCGACTTCCAGATCATACCCCGAGACCCGCTGGGAAAAATCGGAAGCTCCGAATAGCTCACGCCCGTTGAGCGTAACCGTGGCGCTCGAAACGCGGTTCCGGCCGGAGTCGTCTCCGTTGCGCAGGTGGAGGATGAATGGCGGCTGAAAACCCGCGATCGAGAAATCACGGCCTTGCAGCACAGGAGTACCGCTGCCACGAACGAACTCCTCGGGCCCGAAAACGTTGCCACTGCCCGGCTGAGCGGCCAGCGTCTGCGCCAGAAACAGGCACAGCGCAGCAAAGTACAGTGATGATAATCGTTTCGACATCTCTCTTCTCCTTTATAAATGCGGGACCAGCCCTTCATCTCTACTGATCCCACCTTCATGTGGTGGATGCCGTCGATTCATTTCACCTGAACAAAAATAAATTGGAAGATTGAATGTAGATTCATCTATGGCCATGAAGCTGACGAAAGCTGGAGGCGCCAGGTCTTACCTGCTGGGGTGGTCCTCTTGGCGGAGAGAGGCTTGGCGCGGTAGGGTATGGAGCCATGAGAGCCATCCAGCGCCTTTCGATCCTTCTGGTCCTCCTCAGCCTCTGCGGCGCCGCCTCGCTCGCCGCCGCTCCCCCCTCTTCCAAAAAGCCCGCGGCCAAGCCGGTGGTCGCCGTTCCTCGCGATGTGAAGGCACCTCCGGCGGACGCGGAGACCACGGCTTCCGGCTTGGCGACCAAGGTGCTGTCGCCGGGCAAGGGGACGGTCCGCCCCGCACTGGCCGACTCGGTCAAAGTCCACTACAGCGGTTGGACCACGGACGGGAAGATGTTCGACTCGTCGGTCACGCGCGGCAAGCCGCTCATTTTCCCTCTGACCGGCGTCATCCCCGGCTTCAGCGAGGGTCTGCAGCTCATGGTTGAAGGGGAGAAGCGGCGGCTGTGGATCCCGGCCCGCCTGGCGTATGAGGGGCAACCCGGCAAGCCCCAGGGCATGCTGGTGTTCGACGTCGAGCTGATCCAGATCGTCAAGAACTAGCGGACCGGCTGCGGCTGCCGCAGGCGCAGGGGGGGCAGGACCGCTTCGATCTGCTCCCTCTGCGGCTCGTACCAGGGCGGCAGGATCAGCCGCTCGCCCAGGTGCTCCAGGTCCTCGTCCACGGTGAATCCCGGCTCGTCGGTGGCGACCTCGAAGAGCACGCCGCCGGGTTCCTTGAAGTAGACCGACTGGAACCAGAACCGGTCGATGACCGGGGTGGGCCGGGAGCCTGCCGCCAGGACCCGCTGCTGGACGCCGAGCTGCTCTTCTTCGCCGGCCACCCGGAACGCCACGTGGTGGACCGCGCCGGTGCCCCAGGCGCCGCGGCGCTCGCCGGGCAGCTCGCGCACCTCCAGCCATTTTCCGGAGCCTCCGCCGTCGGCGCCGAAGCGGTGCCAGCCGGCCTCTTCGCCGAAGGCCTCGAGGCCGAGGGCCTCGCCCAGGAAGCGGGCGGTCGCGGCCAGGTCCCGCTCCCAGAGGCGCACGGCGTGGAAGCCGCGGATCTGGTGGCGCTCGGGCACGGGACCCTGGAGCCAGGGCGCGAAGTCCCGCGGCTCGGAGGCTTCAGTCAACGAGAGCTCGAGCCCGTGCGGATCGCGCAACCGCAGAGCGGCCTCGCCGAAGCGCCTCTCCGGACCCTCGACGGTCAGGCCCAGGGCCCCCAGCCGCTCGGCCCAGAAGGCGAGGCTCCCCTCGGGCACCGCGAAGCCGACTTCGACCGCCAGCCCGATGCCTTTGCGCCCGCCGCCCATCTGCGGCCAGGGGAAGAAGGTCAGGTCGGTGCCGGGGTGCCCTTCCGCGTCGGCGTAGAAGAGATGGTAGGTGTCGGGCACGTCCTGGTTGATGCTGCGCTTGACCAGGCGGAGGCCCAGGATTCCGGTGTAGAAATCGAGATTCTCCTGGGCGTCGCCGGCGATGGCCGTGACGTGATGGATGCCGTGAACGTAGCTCATGGTGAAACCCCCTGATCCTCTCCGCGCCTCACGGTTGGAGTGTAAACCACGGACCGATGCGCACGAACGGCCGAAGTGTGCGATACTAGGGCTCCCTTCCCACCGCTCTGGTCATTCGTTCGGTTGCAAGGGTGGCTCGCGGGACATGCCCCGAGCCCGAGCGGCGGCCTCCCCCGGCAAAGTCCCCCGTTTCCACAATTCGCGCCGGAATCACCACACGCTGCGTGCGCCTGTCGCGCCGTGGCTGGAAGGGTACAGTTACTGATGAATTTCTCTGATTTCGACCTCCATCCGGGTCTCCTGCGGGGCGTGCAAGCCCTCGGCTTCGAGAGCCCGACTCCGATTCAGGCAGACGCCATTCCGCCCGGCCTCGCCGGACGGGATCTGCTCGCCTGCGCCATGACCGGCAGCGGCAAGACCGCGGCCTTCCTGCTCCCCATCCTCCACCGCCTGATCGGCAAGCCGCGCGGCACCACCCGGGCGCTCGTGCTCGCCCCCACCCGCGAGCTGGCGGCGCAGATCGCCGAGCACCTGGAGGCTCTGGCCGTCCACACCGGGATCCGTGGCGCCGCGGTCTTCGGTGGCGTCGGCATGGGGCCGCAGGAGCGCGCCTTCCGCAACGGCGTGGACGTGATCGTCGCCACTCCGGGCCGCCTGCTCGACCATTTCCGGTCGTCCTACGCCCGGCTGGACGGTCTCGAGGTCCTGGTCCTGGACGAGGCCGACCGCATGCTCGACATGGGCTTTCTCCCGGACATCCGGCGCGTCCTGCGGCACCTGCCGCAGCAGCGCCAGACGCTCTGCTTCTCGGCCACCCTGCCGCCGCCGATCCTCGCCCTGTCGCGCGAGATGCTGCGCGATCCGGCCAAGATCAACATCGACCGCCCGTCGGCGCCCGCGACCGGGGTCTCGCAGGCGGTCTATCCGGTGACGCAGGATCTCAAGTCGCGCCTGCTCCTCGAGCTGCTCCAGCGCGGCACGATCCAGAACGCCCTCGTCTTCACCCGCACCAAGCACCGGGCGAACCGCCTCGCCGACTTCCTGCTCCGCCACGGCGTCGCCTGCGACCGCATCCACGGCAACCGCAGCCAGCCGCAGCGCACGGCGGCGCTGGCGCGCTTCAAGTCGGGAGAGAACCGGATCCTGGTGGCGACGGACATCGCGGCGCGGGGGATCGACGTGGAGGCGTTGTCTCACGTGATCAACTTCGACGTGCCCAACGTGCCCGAGGACTACATCCACCGCGTCGGCCGCACCGCGCGGGCCGCGGCGACCGGCGACGCCTTCACTTTCGCCTCGCCGGACGAGCACGGAGAGCTGGCGGCGATCGAGCGGGCGATCGGCAAGAAGCTGTCGCGCCTGACGCTGGCCGGCTTCGACTACAGCCAGCGATCGGCCGAGCGGCTGGAGGTGCCGCAGGCGCAACGGATCGCCGAGATCCGCGCCCGCAAGGCGGAAGAGCGGGCTCGCGCCCGGGTCAACGCCGAGCGCCGCGCGCAGCACACGGCGGGCGAGGCCGCCCGCGCCTCCCGCGGCGGCAGCCCCGCCGGCAGGCCGGCGGCTCCCGCCTCGGCTTCGCGGCAGCGGCATCCGGCCCGGCCCGCGGCCTTCAAGGCGCGGAGCGGCCGCTAGGCTCTACCGCGCCCGGCGGATGAGCCTCAGGAGGAGGAGGAGAACCACGGCGCCGATGAAGGCGACGAAGATCGTGCCGGGCAGGCCTCCGAAGGGTGTGCTCCAGCCCATCTGGCGGAAGATCCAGCCGCCGATGAAGGCGCCGATGATGCCGATGACGATGTCGCCGAGGAGCCCATAACCGCCTCCGACGACGAACGACGCCAGGACTCCGGCCACCAGGCCGACGATGAGCCAGGTCAGGATGTCCATCTCCGCCTCCTTCCATTGAGAGGGCCGGCCCTCCGGCCCTTTTGTCCACGGCTCTACGACAGGCGCCAGCCTAGCATGGAGCCGCAAAACCTCTTGTCCGGAAGCCCCGCATTAGGATAGATTCAGCACAACAAAGAGCTATCGAAACTTTTCGCCAACCCTCTCAGAACGAGGAGGAACTGCCGTGCTCCGCAAGTCCCTCGTCCCGGTCATGGTGTTGTGCCTGAGCCTCGGTGCGGGTAGCGCTGCGGCGCAGACGGTCCCGTACTCCGATACTCTGATGTTCGTGGACTGGTGGGTGCAGACCGAGCCCGTCTACATGAAGACGGTCGAGAACGCCCTGAAGGAATTCACCCGCTACGTCGAAGCCAACGAGCCCGGCACCCAGATCTACCTGATCTACACGACCAAGGTGCCGAGCCAGCCGCCCGCCGGCGCCCACCAGATCCGCTTCGTCGAGAGCTACAAGGACAAGGCGGCGTTCAACCTCCACCTCGGCAATTTCGACGACTACATCCGCAACCGCTACGGCGGGCTCTTCGTGGCGGCGCCGAACTCCGCGCTGGATCCCTTCATCCAGGTCGAGAACGCGGCCCGCTACCGCTCCACCCCGACGTCTCCGCCCGCCGGCTACATCCGCCCCGGCGGCCCGCGCAAGGCCGCGGTCACGCAGAACGTCAAGTGGTGGCTGAAACCCGAGGCCGACCGCGCCAAGGTCCTCCAGTCGCTCGCCGAGTTCGCCGCCTGGTGCGAACGGAACGAGCCGGGCACGCTGATCTATCTCTTCTCGCTCCCCGAGGCCGGCCACGTCTGGCCGCCCGCCAACCCGGGGGAGATCGCCTTCATGGCCGCCTACGAATCGCAAGCGGCCTTCAATCTCCACGTGGACAACTGGAACGAGCGCTTCCTCTCCCAGCACATCAACGACTTCGTCACCTCGCCCGACGGCAGCTATCCGTTCATCCAGGTGCTCGACCTCGAATTCTTCGACGGCTTCGTGCGGTCCGAGGTCACCACGGGAGGCGGCGCGCGATGATTCCGCAAAATCAGATCGATCTCCTGCGCGGCGAGATCGGCGGCTACGTGCTGCAGCCCGGCGAGCCCGGCTACTCGGCGGCCATCGCCATCGACAACGGCCGCGTCGACCGTCCGCCCGCAGCGGTCGTCTTTCCCTTCGGGGTCGAGGACGTCCGCCGCACGGTCCGCTTCGTCCGCGACAACAACATCCCGTTCACCATCCTGAGCGGCGGCCACAGCGCCACCGGCTACTGCCTCAACCGCGGCGGCCTCGTCCTCGACATGTCCTCGATGGGCGCCATGAAGCTCGACGCCGGCCGGCAGGTCCTCCGCGTGCAGGCCGGAGCGACCTGGCAGGACGTCTACAACTACATGCAGCGGAGCGGCACCGGGCTCCTCCCCGTCGGCGGCGGCTGCCTGTCGGTGGGGGTCCCCGGCTTCGTCCTCGGCGGCGGCATGGGCTTCCTGTCCCGCTCCCTGGGCATGTCGATCGACAACCTCCTGTCCATCGTCCTGGTGACCGCCGACGGCGAGGTCAAGCGCCTCTCCACGGAATCCACGGGCGACGACGCCGAGCTCTTCTGGGCCTGCCGCGGCGGCGGCGGGGGCAACTTCGGCGTCGCCGTCGAGATGGAGATGCGGGTCCACCCGCCCAACTCCCCGACCCTGCTCGGCGGGACGATCTACTATCCGCTCGACCGGATCGAAGAGATCCTGGGCTTCTACAACGAATGGATCGAGACCGTGCCCGACACGCTGGCCGTCTACGGCTATCTGGGTCACAGCCCGGGCATGCCGACTCAGACGGTCCAGTCCATCCGCTTCGAGCCCGTGTTCAACGGCCCGTTCGAGGAAGGGCTCGAGCTGATTCAACCGCTGCTGAGGCTCAATCCTTTGACGGTGACGCTCGATAACGTCACCCTGATCGAGTTCGAGAACATCATGGGCAACTCGACGCAGGTGAACCGCCTCTTCGCCTATATCCGTTCGGGCACCATGGCGCCGCGCTCCCTGACTCCCGAGGTGGCGCGGATCTTCCGGAAATCCATGAGCCATCCGCCGTCGCCGGACAGCTTCGCCATCTGGATGCACACCGGCGGCAAGATGAGCGCGGTCTCCCCCACGGCGACCGCCTACCCGCACCGCGACGCCAGCTTCGTCTTCGAGCTCAAGTCGATCTGGGACAGCGAAGCGGACGCCCGCGTGAACGTCGAGTGGGGATACCGCTTCGTCGAGGAGCTCCAGCCCCATTTCACCGGCGCCTACGTCAACTACATCGATCCGCTGCTCCAGAACTGGCAGGAGCGTTACTACGGGGTCAACTATCCAAAGCTCCTGCGGATCAAGGAGCGGGTCGATCCCGACGGCTTTTTCAAGTTCCAGCAGGCGGTCGGCTCGAAGTTCGAGCCGGCGGGCGGCGAGCCGCTCGACCTGAGCCCGCTCAACCGGACGTTCCTGGCTCCAGATCCCGCTTGATCGTCCGAGCCGCCATCAGCGAGAGGGCGGAGATGGTCAAGCTCGGATTCGACGTGGCGATGGTGGGAAACACGCCGCTGCCCAGCAGGAAAAGGTTTTCATGGTCCCAGGAGCGCTGGTTGCGGTCGACCACCGAATTCTTCCGATGGTCCCCCATCCGGTAGGTGCCGACGATGTGCCCGGCGCCCTGGAAGAGGAAGTCCTGCCCTTCGAAGTTGAAGTAGTTGGGGGCTGACTGCTGTCCTGAGAAATTGGTCGCGTTCCGCGCGCCGAGCTTGGCGAAGATTTCCGCCGCGGTCCGGAAGGCGGACCTGAAACCCCGCTTGTCGTACTCGTCCAGACCGTAGTGGATCTCCGGCCGCGGGATGCCCAGCCCGTCCACCCGGTCGGAGAGCGTGACGCGGTTCTTCTCCTGCGGTAGCTGCTCGACCAGGAAGTTGATGTCGATCTGCCGGGTCACGCTCTGGTTGAGGGCTTCGCGCAGCGCCGTTCCGAACAGCCCCTGGCCGTCGACGAAAGCCCCCAGGTCGCTGTAGGGCGCGTTCGCCGGCCAGTTCCAGCCGAGGCCGTGGATCTCGATGCGGTAGGCGCTGCGCTCGCGGCGGAACTCGCCGTCGCGCAGGGTCTCGATCCCCGAGGTCGAGATCGGGCCGCGGAACGGAAAGACCGGCTGCGGCATCAGGGCCCAGGCGTTCATGACCGGATGGTCCATCAGGTTCCGCCCCACCTGGCCGCTGCTGCAGTTGGCGACGCCGGCGGGGATCTGCCGGTTGGAGTTGAGCAGCAGCTTCGGTGTCTCGATGGCGTGCGCCGCGAGAACATAGAGCTTGCCCTGGGCCGTGCCCGTCCCCTGGCGTCCGCTGGCGTCGTAGGTGATGTAGTCGATGCCGCTGACGCGGCCGGATGCGGGGTCCACCTGGACGTTCGACGCCACGGCCTGGTAGAGCACCTGGACGTTGCCGGTCTGCAGGGCGTCGGCCAGGGTGACCGTGGGATCGAATTTCGCCTGGATCGGGCAGATCGGCACGCAGCTCGTGTTGCCGGCGCACATCCGCCGGCCGTTGTTGTAGCTCTTGGCCTTGGGATTGATCGCCGAGTTGCGCCCGGCCGGCGTCGAGGTGACGGAGAGCTCCTGGCCGTCGATCACCAGCCCCTGGATACCCGCGGCGACCGCCTGGTCGGTCAGGCTCGGGGGGATCCTCTCCATCGGATAGAAATAATCCGGCGGAAAGGTGATGCCGTGATAATTCTGCTGCGCCACGTCGGCGGACACGCCGATCAGGTATTCGGCCTCGCAGTAGAACGGTTCGAGGTCGGCGTAGGTCAGCGGCCAGTCCATGCCCCGGTGGTAGAGGGTGCGCATCCGGAAATCGCTGGGCAGCATGCGCAGGCTGGTGCCCAGCCAGTGCCACATGGTGCCCCCGGCCTGCCGCTCGTAGGTGCTCGAAAACGGCAGCGGCCCTTTCTGCACCAGGTAGCTCTCGCAGCCGGGCTTCTGGACGAAGCGCCCCTCGGCGTCGTGCTCGTAGCAATAGATCTCGAGAGTCGTGGCGCGCTGGGCGTAGGGATTGCCGGGATACGGGGCCTCGGGGACTTTGGCGAGCGCCTGGTAATACCGGCCGAGATAGGCCTCCCGGCTGGTCCCCTGCTGGAAGCCGCTCCCCGATTCCAGGATCAGGACCTTCTTCCCCGCCTTGCCCAGCTCGCGGGCGACGATGGTGCCGGCAATGCCGGCGCCGACGATCACGACGTCGTATTGCGGCTCGGTGCTCACGCGCCACCGCCTTTCTCGAAGCGAGGAAACGGCCCGGGAGGCGGCGGATCGCTCCCCCAGTAGCCGAACGCGAACTGGCTGTCGCCCATGGGATGCGCCTGGATGGTGTCCCACACCAGGCCGCCGATGTAGGCCTGCATCGAGACGATATGCCCCTGGTTGATCTGATCGGGCGGGTCGTACCAGATGCCGACGAACCACAATTTGAGGATCTGCCGCGCCGCCGGGCCGAGGGTCGCATCCGAAAGGATTTTTTCCTGCACCTCCTGGGGCCACTGGTCGGGAGGCGTGGCGCTCATGATCTGCGCGAAAGTCGACAGGATCTGATCGAAGACCGCGCCCTGCGCCTGCTGCGCGGTCTGGTAATAGAGCGACTTGAGGTCGATGGAGTCGAAGGGAGGCGCCAGCACCTCCCGGGCGTAGCCGGTGAGGACCGAGGACAGCTCGACGAAGGTATTCATGCTGCTGTCGGGAACGGCGTCGCTCATGGCGGCTCTCCTCTATTGCGCCTGGCTCAGAAGGTAGCTGAAGCCGGAGGGGGCTGCGGTAGTGAGCGTGGCGTTGTTATGGCAATTCATGCAGCTCGAGGTGCCTTGCGGCACCAGCTCGACTTTGCCATCCACCAGGGCTCCCTGGATGTAGGTCTCCATGGTGGTGTTGGCGAGAAAGGGCGGAGTCGGGCGGCCGAGCGGGTTGCGGGGATCGTTGGGAGAGGCCGGCCACTGGGTGTTGATCAGCTCGTAGTACTGCCAGACCGAGCGCGGGTTGACCGCCGCCAGGAGCGCCTGGTACTGGCTGTTGATCGTCTGCGTCGCCGCGGTGAGGGCGCTCAGCCGCGCCACCTGGGTCGGCGGCCCTTTCTTGGCGGGATCCCACGGCTGCGGCGCCACGGTGTTGATGGGCGCGCCGCTGCCGGGAGCGTAGAAGTTGTAGTGCGAAGCCGCGTTCTGGACCGGATAGTCCGGCGCGTTGTCGACCTGCTCGAACGTGGTCCAGATCCATTGCGGAGCCGACTTCGTCCGCGCCACGATGTGCAGGCCGACGAGCCCCAGCTTCTCCTTGGCGCAGCTCTCCTGGACCGGCGGATTCTCGCTCGCCGGGGTATAGACCAGGGCCTCGGAGACATGGAAGCGCGACGGATCGTCGCCGGCGCCGAGGATCTTCCAGGCCGCCTTGACCATGATCGATCCAAGCGTCTTCGTCGCAAGGTCGCTGAAGGGGAATTCGACCTGCCCTTTGAAGCTCTGCTGCCCCGCCCGGCTGTAGAGCTGGTTGGCGACGATGTAGTCGAACATCGGCTGGTCGACCACGATCTCGTAGCGGGCGTAGACCCCGTTCTGATCGATCAGCGGTCCCATCTTGAAAGCCTGCTCGGACTGGACGAGGAGCGGCAGCGGCACCTTGCCCGCCTGGGCGATGACCTTGGACGGCCCGCCGGCGAACCGGCAGACGGGCGGGATCTCCGGCGGCGCGCCCCAGGGGGTCGGCGGCTTGCCGCCGGCGCGGATGATGCCGCCCGCCTCCTTCCAGGTCTCCCAGACCGTGGGGTTGTCGCCGCTGGGCGCGCTGCCGATGACCTTCTGGGGATCGACCTTGCCGCTGGCGTCCACCGTCCAGTTGAGCGCCACGAACATCTCCCAGGCGAACTGGTCGAAGTCCCGCTGCGCGGCCTCGAGGGTCGAGCCGGTGAGGACGACGTCGTAGGGGATGTCGGGCGAGAGCTTGGTGGTCTGGCCGGCGGGCGGAGCGGCAGGCTCCGGAGCGGCCGCCGGGGCGGGCTGCGGAGCCTGCAGCGCGGCCATGGCGGACCGGCCGGCCCAGGCCCCGGAAACAGCCAGCAGGGACAGGGCCAGCCCGAACAGCCGTTTCGCGTGGGACGTCATCAGTGCACCTCCTCGGTCAGGGCGGCCGGCCCGGACAGGCGCGCGGCGTCGTCTCCTTGCTGTTCCTTCACCTCATAGGCTTCCACCAGCTCGCGGAGCTGCCTCAGCCCGGCGTGGACGCGTTCGTCGCCGGGCCCGCCGTTCGCGAGCTCGTCGAGCTTTTCGAGCAGACGTTCCCGCATCTCGCCGAGCAGCGCGCTCTGGCGCCCGGCCCTCGCCGTGGCCTCCTCCAGAGCCCTCTCCGTGCGCTTGCGCTCGGTGATGTCGAGATAGATGCCGAGGATGCCGATGACCTCGCCGCGGGCGTTGCGCAGCGGCACCTTGTCGGTGAGGAGCACCTTCTCGCCCTCGGAGGTGCGCTGCGGCTCTTCGATGTGCATCATCGGCTCGCCCTTCTCCATCACCTCGCGGTCGCAGCGCCGGTAGTGCTCGGCTTCCGCACGGGTCCACGCGAGGTCGAAGTCGGTCTTGCCGACCAGCTCGTCGGGATGCGACAGAGCGGCGAGCGTGGAAAACCGGGCGTTGCCCCCCTGATACACGCAGTCGCGGTCCTTCCAGAACACGCCGTGCGGGATGGCGCTCAGGATGTTGCGCAGCACGGCGCTCTGCTCGCGCATGGCGAGCGCTTCCGCCTCGGCCCGGGCGGCCTTCTCTTGCAGCGCCTTGCGCTCCGCCTGCTTGGCGATGCTCGCCTGGAGGAAGGCGACCGCCTTGTCGAAGCCGCCGCCGTAGCGTTCCGCCCACGCCGCGTTGGCCTCGCCGCCCTCGTACCAGGCGACGGCGGATTCGAGGGACGGGCCGCTGTAGAAGTCCGCCTCTCCCAGCGCGTGCAGCTCGGCGTTCTCGCGCAGCCGGCGGTAGATCTGCGCCGAGCGCACCTCCCTGTCGACCCATTCGCCGAGGCGGCGCCAGATCCGCATCAGGCTCTCGTGGGAGATGTCGATCCCCGACTCCGGGGTCAGCTCGACGTCCTCGGGAGGCATCAGGAAGGCGCAGTGGGAGGCCCGGAAGGCTTCCACCACCGCCGCCGCCTCCTCCAGGCTGGAGCCGGTGACCTCGGCCAGGGCCTCCAGGCGGGTGGGATAGCGGACGTCGCGGTTGTCGACGCGCATCGTCAGGCGCCGGAACACGAATTCGGCGAGCCGCTGCTGCAGGTCGTCGAGCTCTCCGAGGACCTGCTCGGCGTGCTGGTTGAGCGCCTTCTCCACCGTCCCGATCGCCTCGTAATGTTCCAGGTCCATGGCGGGATCGTCGGGGCGCTGCCGCTGCCAGAAGTCGAAAGTCCGCATGAGAGCGTGCTGGAGGATCGGCAACTGGTCGGCGGTGGCGTCGCCGACATCGTTGAGCAGGCGCTGGACGAGGCGCGGAGCGATCTCCGCTCCCACCACCTGCATGGGGCCGGCGATGGCCGCCTTGCGCTCCGAGCGCGTCATGCGCGGCACCAGGTACTGCCCGTCGTTGATCGCCTCGGGCAGGCCGTGGAACTGCGAGCAGTCGCCGAAGAAGTCCGAGCGCATGGTGATGCAGACGTGGATCGGCAGCTCCCGCTGCGCCGCCGCTTCGAGCAGGAGGGCGACGAAAGCCGGCGCCTGGTCGCCGCGGTCGGCCCGCGCGGCGCGGTAGCGGAAGAGCTCCTCGAACTGATCGACCACGACGAGCAGCCGGCCGCGCCATTCGGACTGCCGCACCGCCTGGATCAGCCCGCGCGAGCTGCGCCGCAGAGTGTTCTCGAGGAATCCCGCGCGGATGTCGTGCTCGGCGTCGTCGACGCCCAGGACGTCCAGCGCGTTGAGAGCCTCGGCGAGGTTGCGGAGGGGACCGCCTCCGGGGCGCATCGAGGCCACCCGCCAGGCGCCGCCGCTCCGGGTGTCGCCGGCCTGCCCGAGGAGCGCCGGCACCAGCCCCGCGCCGACCAGCGACGACTTGCCGCTGCCCGACGCGCCGACGACCGCCAGGAAGCGGCGGTGGGTGAGCTTGCGGATCATCTCCTCGGTGCGGCCGTCGCGGCCGAAGAAGAGATGGGCCTCCCGCGGCGAGAAGGGGCGCAGGCCCCGGAAAGGGTTCGCCGGCGAGGCCCTCACGGCTTCAGCTCCCGGACGAACGCATCCAGAGCTTCGACGTCCACCCCTTCCGTGGCCTGGATGACCGTCATCGAGTGCGAGCGCACCCGGCTCTTGCGCGGGTCGTGGGGCGGTCCGACGTAGATCGCGGCCGCCTTGAACGGCTGCTTGCGTCCAAATTCGGCGGCGTTCTCGATCTCGTGGCGCGCCTTGCGCAGCCAGGCCTCCCGCGCCACGCCCTGGTAGAGGAGGACCGCGTCGCAGCTCCGCAGATTGCGCAGGTGGTCCTCGCGCAGCTCCTCGACCTCGCCGTCGAAGAGCGGCAGGATCGGCTCGAGCTCCTGATCGTAGAGGTAGGCGTCGAGCTTCTCGACCGCTTCGAGGTCCTCCGCCTCGCAGAGGATGTAGACCTGCGCCGGCCGGTCGGGATGCGCCTCGACCTCCTCCTTGACGGCCTCTTCCTTGGCGGCCTCCTCGTCCTGCCGGGATGCGCGGGAGGCCGCCAGCTCCTGGAGCTTCTCGTGGACCACCTGGTACAGCTCGTCGAGAGAGCTGCGCAGGAACTCGGTGCGGCGCTGGGAGACCGGATCCTCCTCGATGCGCCACAGGAACCGGCGCTGGCGGTCGTCTTCGGCCTCGCAATCCCTGGGGACATAGAGGATGCGGGAGAGCTGCCCCGCCCCGGTGCGCGCCGCGCTGAGCTGCTCCTGGATCTCCATGACCGAGCTCTGCGAGCCCTCGGGCACCAGCCCGTACGAGCCGCCGATCAGATGAATGGCGAGATCGCTCCCATCGAGCGCCTCGTCGACCTTGAGGACCAGGTCCTCCCGGGTCAGCGGCAGATCGCGGTCCGGCAGCACCCGGTAGCCGTGCTCCAGGAGCTCGCGCCGGATCTCGTCGCGCTGCTTCTGGAGAGCGTGGGTGGTATGGGCGAGGTAGACCGTCAGGCGCCCTTCGCCGTCCGTCGCGCCGGCGGCGGGCCGCGCCTGCTCGCTGATCTGCCGGTGCAGGTCGAAGGCCAGATCGTCGAGCTGCGCCACGAAATCCTCCGACGTGCTCGGCGACCGCGGGCGGAACTCCCGCAACCGCCCGGTGTCGGGATCGACGCGGAAGAAGACGTAGGACAGCGAGTCGCGGACCGGCGCCGGATGCTGCTCGTGCGGGATGTCGGTCTTGAGCACCTTGAAGATCCGCCGGGGCTCCTGGAACCGGGAGAAGAACGTCTCGAGCTCGCGGCAGCACCACTCCGACTTGACGTACCGCGGCGAGATGACCGGGACCAGGAAGGTCGAGCCGGACAGGCGCTCCTGCAGCGTGTCGGTGATCGGAGCGTTGCCCGCCATCTGGGGGTCGCGCCAGATCTTCGGCCGCTCGCCGAGGAGCTGCGCCAGACGCACCTCGAGCATCCGGTGCAGCGTCGTGACCCAGCCTTCGTCGTCGGTTGTCAGGGGCTCGTTGTCGATGTGGGCATAGCTGATGAAGATCTGGTCCTCGGACATACAGGCACCTCTGCGCCCCGGCACGGGACGGCGAAAGCCCACTCCCTCGAACAATAGATGCGTTGCAGTTTATAACAGACCGGGAAAGAGTCAAGGATCTGGACAGGCGCCACGGGCGCACCCGGAGACCCATCCTGAGGAGTGGGGGACGCCGACCGTCCGGGAGGTGCTGGAGATGTCGCCGGATGGGCTTTTCCTGGTCGCCGAAGCGGCCCGGCCGCAAGATCCTGCCCGGCAATCTCTGGACGAACGTGCCCTGCTCATCGCTGCCGCAATCGGTAGAAGACCCAAGGCGCGACCAGGACCCAGAGAGGAACGAAGGCCCACAGGTGCCCGGAGAGCACGTCATAGTCTCGCAGGAGCGCGCTCCAGGAGAGGCCTGACACGTAGTGCCCGAACAGAAACTCGAACGCGAGCGTGAGCCCGAGCCACATCAGGCCGATGGCGAACGCGGCGCCGGACGACGCGGGCGGCCAGACGCGAACGACAATCCAGATGTAGACGGCGAACAGCAGGACCAGGAGCACCGTGGAGATCTGATGAGCCTGCAGCTCGCCGGCGTGCTTGCGTATCCAGCCTTCCCGCAGCGCGCCATTGGCGAAGGCGATGAGCAACATGGGGAACCACAGCAGGAGATATCTCCACATACGTGCTCCGGGGCTCCCGGTCAGCTCCCGCGCGGGACAGCCGGGTAGGTTACGATCGAGATGAGGTAAAGGACCACACCCACCGCCACCAGCAGCCCTCCCAGGAGGAGGAAGGCGAGGAACGCCGTCGGGTGCGGCCAGAACAGGGTGGCCGCCTCGATCAGCAAGCCGAGGCTCAAGAGGAACCCGGAGAGCCTCAGGCGGCGCACGAGACGAGGATCGGCGACTGTCATGGTCTGGCCTCCTTCCACAAGGGTTTCCCTTCCAGCTCGTCCACGTTGTGGGCCGCGTCGTGACACTCCAGGCACGAGGTGTTGCTGGAGCCCAGGTCCGCCCGGATCTCCTTGTGCAGGTCGCTCTCCTCGAACGACCGCGCTCCGGCATGGCAGTGCAGGCACTCGCGGTTGTTGTAGGGCTCGTAGAGCTCGATCTTCTCGGGGATGTCCCCCAGGTAGTAGACGTAGACGTGCCGGAGACCACGCAGCTTCGCCTTGGCGTCGCCGAACAGGGTGTAGTCGGTGTGGCAGGTGAAGCAGGCGCGGTCACGCGGTACGCGGTTGTTCTGGAAGTGCTGGGCCGGCAGCCATGCCTCGTCGTCCACGTGGAGGCTCCGGCCGTAGGGCTGCATCACGTGGCAGGAGAGGCAGAACTCGGTCGACTTCGAATGCTCCATATGGGCGGACAGCCCGATCGTAGTAGCCAACACCGGCAGAACCAGGAAGGCCAGGAAGGCCAGGATCCTGCCGCCGCGGTCCGAGGTGAGCGAAGGGCGGAGCACCACCAGGGCGATCAGCGCGATTGCGACCAGCACGACCGCGACCAGGGCGTCGTCGAGATAGGGCATGGTCGCCTCCTCGGACAGGGACTACTTCTTCTCCTGCTGCTGAATCCAGGCGACCAGGGCGCCGAGCTCTTCGTCCGTTCCTGTGAACACTTTCCCGTGCTTCTTGCCCTTGATGTCGGCCTTCTTGCGCAGGTAGTCGACGATGAGCTTGGCATCCTCTTTGACGTTGACGAGATCGGGCCCCTTCATCTTCTCGGATTTCACGGTGGCCTCGATTCCGGCGGTCGAGACGGAGTGGCACATGCTGCACTTCTGCGCCAGGAAGATCGCCTTGCCGTCGAGCTTCGCCTGGCCGGCGGCGGGACCTGAGTAGAGGACCGCGAGCAGGACGGCGACGATCACGGAAATGGTGAAACCGAGGGTTCTCATGGTGATGGCTCCTTTCCCGATTCGACTCTCCTCGCTGCGTATCTCACCACGCGCGGCGGCCTGCGACATACATCCGGCGGGGTAGTTTCTCACGGCATTCCCCGGACAGCCTCCCCGCCCTGCGAGGTAGGGGAAAATCGCCATCCGTCAGGAGAATACGCCACCCTCCTTCCGCCCGGCATGCCCTCTTCGGCGTCACCGGCCGGCCTGGGCGTCGGATTCCGACGCTCGATAGAATGTCTGCGTGCTTCGCCGGCTCTCCCGCATCGTCCTCTTCGCCGCCCTTCTCCTGGCGGCCGGCGCTCTCGTCTTCGCGCTCTTCGGTCCCGAGCCTTCCAATGACCGCGATTGGACCCCGGACCAGGAGCGTCTCCCGTGGGCGGAATTCGACGGGCGCCGCGTGGACGTCCACAACGTCCGCTTCGCCCGCTATCGCTCGACCGACGACTACAGCCTCGCCTGGGAGGACCGCTCCTACGACCTCGACCGCCTGCAATCGGCCTGGTTCGTCGTCGAGCCCTTCGGCACGGGCGCCGGCGATTGGCAGGGACCGGCCCACACCCTGATGAGCTTCGGGTTCGCGGGAGGCGACTACCTTGCTGTCTCGGTCGAGATCCGCAAGGAGAAAGGCGAGGAGTTCTCCCCCTGGAAGGGGCTGCTCCGCCAGTACGAGGTCATGTATGTGATCGGCGACGAGCGCGACCTGATCCAGCTCCGCACGAATCACCGCCGCGACCCGGTCTACCTGTATCCGGTCCGCGCGCCGCGCGAGCGGATCGAGCAGATGTTCGTCGGCATGCTCCGCCGGGCCAACCGCCTGCGGGACCAGCCCGAGCACTACAACACCCTGACGAACACCTGCACGACGAACATCGTCCGCCACGTCAACGAGCTCGTCCCGGGGCGGGTCCCCTTCAGCTACAAGGTCCTGCTCCCCGGCTACTCGGACGAGCTGGCCTACGACCTGGGCCTGATCGGCACCGAGCTGCCGTTCCCCGAGGCGAAGCGCCACTTCCGTATCGACGACGACGCCCTCCGCGCGGCAGGGCGCGACGACTTCTCGCAGAGGATCCGGCAGGGGCTCTGAAAGCGATGGCGCGGCGCATGGATCCTAGCTTCGGATCATCGCCGATCCATCAGAGGAATGTATGGCTGTCCAGAAGGAGCTTCACTCCCCCTCTCCACGGAAAGCGGCCAGGGTCTCCTCGGGAAGAGGTGTCTCGAAGTTCGATCCTATCTGAATCCGGCCCTTCAGCCGCCCAGGTCGGCGGGGCTCGGCGGTCACCCTCACCAGCTTCGCAACGGGCCGGCCGCTCTTCGCGATGATGACCTCTTCTCCCTGGGCGACTCGATCGAGAAGACGGGAGAGGTGCGTCTTGGCGTCATGAACGTTGAAGACTCCCATGACACCTTGCTCGTGAGGCCTCAATTCGGCTCGTCGAGGATTGCGGCGGCCGAAGTGGCGACGGCGGCCTTCTCCAGCCAGCGCTCCAGCCGCTCCGGGTCCTTCTGGGCCAGAATGCGCTCGCGAATGTCGTCGGGCACCGCAATGCCGCGAACCTGAAGCACGGTCAGCACGGCGCGCGCCGCCTCCTCGGTGCGTCCCTTGGTAAGCCCCTCGACGAGTCCCTCGGCACGTCCTTGCGCGACGTACTTCTTCGCGAAATCGCTCTGGTATTCGTAGCCCTTCATCATGGCCTCCA
>DASVEF010000175.1:0-2196 GCA_036380715.1 Thermoanaerobaculia bacterium
GTCCGGTAGGGGAAGACGGCCACGGAGGCCAGAGCCATCCAGGCGGCGACCTCTCCGGACTCGACGTAGCGCGGCGCCCAGCGGACCCGGTCCTCGATCCCCAGCTCCCGCGCCAGGGTCTGATGCGCCGGGAGGTCGAAGTCCGCCGACGGGAAGCCGGCGAGCACCAATCTCGCCTGGGGGAGGCGGGGAGCGATGCGGGCGAAGGCGGAGAGCAGGAGGTCCGCGCCCTTGTAGCGCGACAGAGTGCCGAAGAGGAGGACGATGGGTTCGTCCGAATCCAGACCGAGCGAGGTCCGGAGAGCGTGCTCGTCCACCGCCGGGTCGCGCAGCTCCTCGAAGATCGCCTCATTGCCGTGCGGGATCGCGGTCACGCGCTCCGAAGGAATTCCGTAGGCGGCGAGGAAGCCGCGTCGGTTGTCTTCGAAGTGGACGAAGACCCGCTCGAAACGGCGGTAGATCCGACGGTAAAGGAAGCGGTCGAGCGCCGAGCGCCGGAAGAGGCCGGCTGCCTGTCCTGCCGTCGCGTAGGGAAAGACGTTGTGGCAAACGTCCGCCAGCCGGAGTCCCAGGAGGCGCAGGAGGAGGAGCGGGACCAGATCACCGGGAAAGCGAATGTCCCCAAGCTGCACCAGGTCCGGCCGCTCCCGATGGAGGTGCAGGGCGAGCCGCAGCCATTCGCGGTAGTAGAGGAAGGCCCGGCCGAGCCGCCGGAGGCGGCGGGGTCCGGAGCCGGCCTCCCCGGCCGGCTTGGGGTCCCAGAGCCGGAGGATCTTCCGCAGGCGGAACGGGTGCGGCAGGGCGTCCAGCTCGTAATGGCGGTCGGTGATCAGGGTCACGTCCGCACCGGCCTCGGCCATGGCCCGGGCGAGCTGGTAGGCGTAGTGGATCATGCCGCCCCGGCCGGCGAATTCCACGATTGTGACCTCACCCCCTAACCCCCTCTCCCATCGCCCCCCCACCGACCGGGAGAGGGGGGACGCCTGCGAGGCATCTTGCACGATGGACCCTGTACGACTATCTCGGTTTGGAATTGTTCCCCCTCTCCCGGTGGAAGGGGGGGCGATGGGAGAGGGGGTTAGGGGGTGAGGGGCCGCTTCGGCGTAGACCACCGCTAGCCTTTCCACCCATGCCTTCGTCGAGAACCGCGCCTCCGCCTGCTCCTGGGCCGCCCTCCCCAAGGCCTTACGTTCCTCCGGGGAGCCGAGAAGAGCGGAGATAGCGCGGGCCAGCACCTTGGAATCTCCAGGCGGCACGAGGCGGCCGGTCCGGGGATGCTCGACGATCTCGGGGATGCCGCCGGTCCGGGTTGAGATGACCGGAAGCCCCGCGGCCATGGCTTCCATCAGGACCGTGGGGTAGGCGTCCGCGAGGCTTGGCAGGACGAAGAGGTCGCTTGCGGCGAGGAGCGCCGGCACGTCGCGCCGGAAACCGGCCCAGATCACCCTGGCAGTTGGGCGCGAGCTGAGCGCGTCACGGAGAGGGCCGTCCCCGACGACAAGAAATTGCGCGTTGGGATGGGATTCGAGAACCTCCGGGATGGCGTCGAGCAGCACTTCAAGGCCCTTGCCCTCCCGCAGGACGGAGACGGTGGTGACGAGCGGTGTCCCGGGCTCGATGCCGAGCTCTCGCCGGACCTCCTCCCGGCTGTTCTGTCCGGCGAAGGCGTCCACCTCGATCCCGTTGCCCACGACCGCTATCTTCGACGGATCGAGGCCGCCTCTTGCGATCCAGGCCTCGCGCGCCGAGCTCGAAACGGCGATCACCTGCGCCGCCCAGCGATTGAGGGCGCGGACCATCAGCGACTCGCGGATCCCCTCCCGGCTCCGGGGAGGCGCTCCGGAGGGGGGGACGTGGAGCGTCGCCACACAGGGGATGCCGGTCAGCCGGCAGGCCAGGGCGCCCCAGATCGAGGCATAGGCGAGGTGGGCGTGAACGAGGCCGATCCGCTCTTCGCGCAGGAGCCGGAGGAGGCGGCGGAAGGCGCCGAGGTCGCGGAGGTTGCGCGCTCCGAGGTTGGTGACGGGAACGCCCAGGGCGCGCAGCTCCGCCTCAAACGGATTGCCGCCGATCGACTTCAGGCAGCAGACCCGCAGGTCGCCCCCTCGCGCCGCGAAGGCGCGCGCGAACGGCGCCACCAGGGACTCCGCGCCCCCGGCCGTCAGCGAATCGATCAGCCAGAGAAGACGGATCGTC
>DASVEF010000176.1:0-19318 GCA_036380715.1 Thermoanaerobaculia bacterium
GCGGCGGACCCTCATCGGGCGGGACGGCGGCGGCCTTGGACTCGGCGGCCGCCGTCCCTGTTCAGTTGTCAAAGAGCGCCTCCGGCGGCTCACGTCTTGACGATCCTCTTGAGCCGCTGGAGGAGAAGCCGGGTGTCGTAGACGTTGTCCGTGGCGACGAACAGCGTGTCGTCTTCGGACAGCACCCCTCTCACCTCGGGCCAGGCGGCGCTCTTGAGGGCCACCGCCACGGCCTTGGCCATGCCCGGGTTCGTGTCGAACACGAGCATGTGCGGCCCGGCGCCTCGCACGCGCCGGATGAACTCCTCCATCTTCCCGATCGCGCCCTCGTCCCCTTGCGGGTTGGGCGGGCGGTAGACGCCCTCCCGGCGCACGATGCCCATGGCCTTCAGGTCGCGGCTGACGGTCGCCTGCGTGACCTTGAAGCCCATCTTGCGCAGAGCGCGCCCGAGCTCCATCTGCCGGCGCACCGGACGGTCCGCCAGGATTTCGAGGATGACCTTGCGCCGGTGGTCCTGATACTCACGGTCGATCGCCATCTCTCCTCCTCCAAGTTGCGTTAGCTTGGCGAATCGGAGAGAGTTTGTCAATAGGGGTCTTGACACGGTAATGCAAATCGCGGATTCTATCCGCACCAAGCAGTAGCAGGACCCCGGACGGGCCAGATCACCGCGGAAGCAGGAAACCAGTGGGCCGGACGGGGAGCGACACAGGGTCAGGGTTCCTCGGGCGCCAATTCCGGCGTCGCGAGGATGAGGGTCCAGAAAGGGCCCAGGAGATAAAACCATGGCAAGAGAGACCACCAACGCGGGCAAGATCGGAAAGCTGCAGCGGTTTTCCGCTGTACTGGCCGCCAACAGCGCCGATCTCCCACACCTGGAAGGGAGCCGTACGCAGCTCGACACCCTGCTGACCCGGGTCCAGGAGGTCGCCAAGCAGCAGGCGGCCTTCATCGCCGGCAAGCAGGAATCCAGCAAGCTGCTCAAGGAGCTCCTGACTGAAACGGAGCGTCTGGGCAACGTGCTGCGCCTGGCCGTCATACACCACTATGGCATCCGGGCGGAGAAGCTCGCCGAGTTCGGCCTGCAGCCGTTCCGCGGCCGCAACCGCAAGGCGAAGCCGGACCCGGACGCCAAGACTCCACCTCCGTCCCCCACCCCACCCTCTGATCCCATCGAGTAGCTTGTTCTCGGGGGCGTGCTCCGGCACGCCCCCTTTTTCGCTTCACTCCCTCGCTCGGCGGAAGCTTCCTTCGCCAGGACGCCGGCTTCTCTCGGACGGCGTCCCGGTATCCGGCTCGACGGAAGCTCCCTTCGGAACGATGGAAGCAGACATCGGCCCGGGGAAGCTCCGCTCCGCCCGACGTCGCCTTCCGCGGCACGACGGAAGCCGCCATCACCGCGACGCGGGCTTCTCTCGAACGACGTCCCGGTCTCCAGAGCCATGGAGGCTGACATCGTGGCGCGGAAGCTTCCGTCGCCACGATGTCCCGGTACCTGGCGCGGTGGAAGCTTCCGCCGGACGGCGGAAGCGGACACCGGGCTGATGGAAGCTACTTCGCCACGAGGTCGGCTTACTTCGGTACGCTGTCCCGGTATCCGGCGCGACGGAAGCTCACCTCGGGCGATGGAAGCAGACCTCGGCCCGACGGAAGCTTCCTTCGCCATGACGTCGGCTTCTTCGGGACAAGGTCCCGGTATCTGACCCGATGGAAGCTTCCTCGCGACGATGGAAGCTGGCAAGGGGCGACAGGAGCGGCCTCTCTGGCCGCCCCTGTTGCAATCCATGAGGAGCCGGAGCTATTGGTCGCAGAAATTGACCGGGCACTCGGGAGGGAGGGTTGGATAATAGCAGTGCATCTCACCACTGCCGTCGTGGCACTCCATCTGAGGACAGCTTGGGCAGTTCCCCTCAAAACCCTTGTTCAGCGTGAGGCGGTCCGGCGAGAAGCCCGGCGAGAAGTTCGAGGTGCCGGGAAGCAGGGTGTCAGGAGTCAGGTCCCCATTGGTGTCGACCTGCACAGAGCCGATCCTCTTCGTCCTCGCGCCGCTCGGGAAGCTCCACGAAATGGGGTGGGCGGGGAAGTTGACGGTCCCTGTCAGCTCCAGCTTCCGCGCGCCCTTGTTCCCCGCGGGCTTCTTCTCGGGGATGAAGCTCAGGCGCGCGTCGATCGCGAGAGGCACGGCGAAGCTTCCACCGCCCTCCTTCGTACGGTAGATGCTCATCGTCGTCACACGCTGCCGGCCGCCGAGGGAGACGTAGACGTGGAAGGCGCCGCAGGCGGTCCTGATGGGCTCGATGCTCACCAGCGATAAGGCCCGGAACTGGAGGCGCGTCACGGCGGTGCCGTTGGCGTCGAAGACGGCGTCGTCGAGCCGCTCGACGACCGTATCGGCCCCCCATAGCTGTCCCGGGGTCTCGGTTGCGATAGGCAGCCCCTTGAGCGCCACCCGGCCGGTGAAAGCCTTGGATCTCTTGCAGAAGAAGCCGGCCGGGATGGGGTTTCTGGCGAAGTCGTAATAGGTCTTGCCGTCCGCCGGGGTGGTGAAGATGTCGATGCCGCGCCGGATCACGGAATCGGCGGCCAGAGGAGAGAGACCGAGCAGGAGCGAAAGCACGAGCACTGCCAGGATGCTTCTGTTTCTCACGCGAGTCTCCTTGTCCAAAGGACGGTAAGTACCGCACTCAACCACACCGACGATGCAGCAGCGAACTGAACGGCTGTTTCAAAAATTGCACTTCTAAGAGCGATAAGAATAGCCGCGTCTTCGTTGTCTGTCCAGCGACAGACCTTCTGATCCAGCGTTGGCCCTAACGAGGGGAGAGGACCCAGGCTCCGCTCGCCCCGGCCGGCAGGTGAACCCTCCACCCCTCGGGTCCGGAGACCGGCGCGGCGATCTCCGCCGAGGTGAACAGCGGCTCGGCCGCAGCGCCAGGGAGGGTGTACGGACCGGCCTCGGCCTCTGCGGTCCCCAGGTTGTGGACCACCAGGACCCGCTCTCCCTGATGCTCGCGCACGAACGCCAGCACCGGCGTGCTCCGGTTGGTCGGGCTGAGCAGCGTGAGAGTGCCCTTGCGCAGGGCCGTCGAGCCCTTCCGCGCCCGGTGCGGTGGAAGCTTCCGTCGGATGGCGGAAGCGGATACCGGGCCGACGGAAGCTGCTTCGCCACGACGTCGGCTTACCTCGGGATGACGTCCCGGTATCCGGCGCGATGGAAGCTCACCTCGGGCGATGGAAGCTTCCTCGTGACGATGGAAGCCGACAAGGGGCGACAGGAGCGGCTCTCTCTGGCTGCCCCTGTTGCAATCCATAAGGAGCCGGAGCTATCAGCAGATCGGCGGCATCAAGCACCCAGGAGGGACCCCTGCACAATAGCAGTGCTGCTCACCGTCGCTGGTGTGGCATTCCATTTCACAGCAGGAGGGGCATTCCCCCCACCAGGACTTGTTCAGCGGGCGATCTGGCGACACGCCCGGCGAGAAGTTCGAGGTGCCGGGAAGCAGAGTGTCAGGAGTCAGGTCGCCATTGGTGTCGACGCGCACAGAACCGATCCTCTGTGTCCTCGTCTCGAACGGAAAGCTCCACGAAATGGGGTGGGCGGGGAAGTTGACGGTCCCCGTCAGCTCCAACTTCCGAGCGCTCTTGTTCTTCGCGGGCTTCTTCACGGGGATGAAGCTCAGGCGCGCGTCGATCGCGAGAGGCACGGAGAAGCTCCCGCCGCCCTCCTTCGTGCGGTAGATGCTCATCGTCGTCACACGCTGCCGGCCGCCGAGGGAGACATAGACGTGAAAGGCGCCGCAGGCGGTTCTGATGGGGTCGATGCTCACCAGCGACAAGGCCCGGAACTGGAGGCGCGTCACGGCGGTGCCGTTGGCGTCGAAGGCGGCGTCGTCGAGCCGCTCGACGACCGTATCGGCCCCCCATAGCTGCCCCGGGGTCTCAGTCGTGAGAGGCAGCCCCTTGAGCACCACCCGGCCGGTGAAAGCCTTGGATCTCTTGCAGAAGAAGCCGGCCGGGATGGGGTTTCTGGCGAAGTCGTAATAGGTCCTGCCGTCCGCCGGGGTGGTGAAGATGTCGATGCCGCGCCGGATCACGGAATCGGCGGCTAGAGGAGAGAGACCGAGCAGGAGCGAAAGCACGAGCACTGTCAGGATGCCTCTGTTTCTCACGCGAGTCTCCTTGTCCAAAGGACGGTAGGTACCGCGATCACCCAAACCGGGGACGCGGCGGAGAATCGAGGGCTTTTTTCAAAGATTGTGCTTCTAAGAAGGATAAGAATAGACGCGTCTTCGTCGTCTGTCCAGCGGGAGCGGAGAAGAACCAAGAGGAAAAAGGGCGGTCGGACTCAGGGCGTGAAGCCGCCGCCGGAGCCACCGAAGCCTCCACCGGAGCCACCGAAGCCGCCGCCGGAGCCGCCGAAACCGCCCCCCTTGATGTTCGGGCCAGGGCCGAGCTTGCCAAGCCCTTTGAGGCCCTTGGTCGCCTCCTTCTCAACCGAGGCTCCAAATGGGTGCTTCTTCAGCGCGGTCGGATCCAAGACCGCGTCGTGCTCCGGCAGGAATTTGGTATAGGCCTGATCCGGAGAGATCTTTTCCAGCGACCGGACGAGGTCGGAGTCGATGCGGACATCCCGTTTGCCTAGAACCCGGAGACGGCCGAACCTGCTCTCCAGGAATCGTGATGGATCGAGCTCCCCAAGGAGCGCGTCCATGTCCGTCACCGGCGGCCGCAAAGCAACGGCTTGGCGAAGCTCTGCCATCGCCTCGTCCGGACGGCCATCGAGCCACAATAGATGACCCTGGCGCTCATGCAGCAGCGCCGCATCGGGCTCCAGGAGAGCCGCTTGCCGGTAAAGCTGGGTCGCCTGCCCGATATCGGCGTGCAACGCAGCTTCCTCGGCTGCTATCACAGCCTTACCAAACGCGGTCGGCTGTTCCGGGGTTCCCATACGCTGGAGGTGGTCCCTGACAACCGCATAGGAAGGACTGTCGACCTCGTTCCACCGCAATGTCTCCCGTAGCACCTTCGAGATCCCGCTCCTCGATACGCGTGCCGCTGCCTCTGGCTCGTGTTGGTATTCGCTCACCGAGACGGACGCCACATCGAACGGAATCTCCTCTCCCTTCATACGGATCGCGACCGTACCCGAAGGGACAAGGGCATGACGAAAACTCAGCTCATAGAAGACGTTCGGGTTCCGCGTGGTCAGATCGGCCAACACCAAACGAGAGGCGAGTAGGTCTTGCAGCATCCTGTGAATGATCAGCCGTGAGGACACCGTTTCGTCGGACCGGAGGGGGAGCAGCGGCGTCTTGCCGTCCACGCGCACGTTGCGTATCGCTGGCTTGAAGATTTCCTTGTAGATCCGATCGAAGTCCACGGCCCGACCGGCCAGATCCCGTATCCCGTACGGCATGGCGACGAAGCAGGTTCTCCGATAGTCACGGCGGCTTTCCGCCGTTGCGTGCTTAGGGCTCATAGCCCTATTGTAGCATTGGCGCAAGGCTAGGGCTAAAGCAGGTTTCTCCTGACTTACCGAGGGCCGAGGACCCAGGCTCCGCTCGCGCCAGCCGGCAGGCGGACTCTCCACCCTTCAGGTCCGGAGACCGGCCCGGCGATCTCCGCCGAGGTGAACAGCGGCTCCGCCGCGGCGCCCGGGAGGGTGTAAGGACCGGCCTCGGCCTCCGAGGCCCCCAGGTTGTGGACCACCAGGACCCGCTCTCCCTGATGCTCGCGCACGAAGGCCAGCACCGGCGTGCTCCGGTTCGTCGGGCTGAGCAGCGTGAGAGAGCCTTTTTGCAGGGCCGCCGAGCCCTTGCGCGCCCGGATCAGCCGGCGGTAGTGCGAGAGGAGCGAGCTGGGATCGCCGGTCTGGGCCGCCACGTTGTCCGTCTCCTTCCCCGGCGCGAAGGCGAACCAGGGCTTGCCCGTGGTGAAGCCGCCGCCGGGGGTGGCGTCCCAGGGCATCGGAGTGCGCTTGAGCTCGTCCCGTGTCTCCCGCGCGCCGTTCTCCAGCCCCACCTCCTCCCCGTAATAGAGGAACGGCGCGCCGGGGAGGGTCAGCAGGACCGCCGCGGCGCTGCGCAGCTTGGCCTCATCCCTCGCAAGCTCCGTGGCCACGCGGATCTCGTCGTGGTTGGTGAGGAACGGAGCGTCGAGGGCTCCGGGCGGATACAGCTCGGCCATCTCCTCCAGCTTCGCCCCGATCCCCGCCGCCTCGCCGGACTTGGCCGCCTCGACGATGGCGTAGGACAGGGGGAAGTTGAAGTTCATCGGCAGCGAGCCGAAGTACCGCGCAATGACCGGCGTCTCGGTCCAGTTCTCGCCGACCAGCACGGCCCGGGGATTCACGCCGCGCACGTGATCCCCGAATTCCTTGAGGTAGACAAACGTCTCCGGCTGGTCGTTCTGCAGGTCGCCGGGGCCGTTGGCGAAAAGGTGGCGGGTGGCGTCCAGGCGGAAGCCGTCGACCCCACGCCGCAGCCAGTGCCCGGCGAGCCGCTTCATCTCCTCGCGCACGGCCGGCGTGCTGAAGTTGAGGTCGGGCATGCCACCCCAGAACACGCCGTAGTAATAGGCCCCGTTCTTCTCGTGCCATGTTCGGTTGGTCCCGCCCCACGGCTGCGTCCACCCGGGATCGTCGGCGCGCCAGCTATACCAGTCGCGGCGCGGCGAGCTCGGCGAGGACGCGGATTCGACGAACCAGGGGTTCTGCGCGCTGCTGTGGTTCATCACGAAGTCGACGATGATCCGGATGCCCCGTCGGTGCGCCTCCTGGAGCAGCCGGTCGAAGTCGGCCTCCGTGCCGTAGTCGGGCTCGACGGCCTCATAATTCACCACGTCGTACCCGTGATAGCTCGGCGAGTCGAAGACCGGCATCAGCCAGAGGGCGTCGACCCCTAGATCGCCGTCGGTCGCCGGATTGCCGTCGTTCAGATAGTCGAGCCGGGAGATCAGCCCTTGGAAGTCGCCGATGCCATCCCCATTGGAATCCGCGAAGCTGCGCACGAACACCTCGTAGAACACCGCTCCGCGCACCCAGTCGTGGTCCCACTGGATGAGAGCGGGGGCCGCGGCCGGGGTGGACGGCGAGGCTTCGCGGACCGGCGGATTGCTGGCGCAGGCGGACAGCAGGAGAGCGGCCGTCAACAGCAGCGGTTTCTGGCTCATGGTCCCCATTCTAATGCGCTGTAGGATTCCACCAGGAGAACGACATGGACCGCACCGCTGTCATCACCGGCGCTTCGCGAGGCCTCGGCGCCACCTTCGCCCGGGTCTTCGCGGAGGAGGGCTTCACCGTCATCCTCGGAGCCCGCGAAACAGCCTCGATCGAGCGCCTGGCGTCGGAGCTCCCCTCCGCCTTCGCGCACCCCCTCGACGTGGCCGATCCCGCGAGCGTCGACGCCTTCCGCCGGGCCGTCCTCGAACGCTTCGGGAGGATCGACGCGCTCGTCAACAACGCGGGCATCGGCGTCTTCAAGAGGCTGGAGCAGACCTCGCGGGAGGAGATGGAGCAGACGTTCCGGGTCAACGTCTTCGGGGCCTGGGCGGTCACGACCGCCTTCCTGCCTCAGCTCAAGGAGAGCCGCGGCCTGGTCCTGATGGTCTCCTCGGACGTCTCCACCCGCACCTTCCCGACCGGCGGCTCCTACACGGCGTCCAAGTTCGCCCTGCGCGCCCTCTCCCGGACTCTCCAGCAGGAGAACCCCGAGCTGCGGGTCCTGGAGCTGCGCCCCGGCGCCGTGGACACCCACTTCGCCGGCTCTACCCCCGGCGCTCCCGGCAAGGAGTGGTTCCTCCAGCCCGAGGTCGTGGGCGAAGCCGTCCGCTTCGCCCTCCGTCTGCCCGCGGGCGCGCGGGTCGAGGAGGTCGTCCTGCGCAGCGCGGGGCAGGCTCCGGAGTACTGAAGGAGAGGGTGTCTTACAGTCGCCGTTGCGGGCCCTCACCCCCGTCCCCTCTCCCGTCACCGGGAGAGGGGCGCCCCCGCCCAACCCCTTCTCTCTTCTGTGTTTTCCCCCTCTCCCGGTGACGGGAGAGGGGGCCAGGGGGTGAGGGCTCAGCGGTGCGGCCTGCACTTTCGAGACACCCTCCAAGCTCGTCGCCGCGGCAACAGACCGGGCTTGCAACGCCGTTCATCACCCCCTGACACCTGGCAAGGCCCTTGCTGTCTCAGCCAGGCATGGAGTTGAATGGGGCTTTCCGCGAGCTTCGGACCCGCTGGCGGGAGCTGCGGCCCGAAGGCGCTTGGATCACGATCGGCCTCTCGGTCGTCCTCGCCCTGTTCATCCTGGTCTTCGCCTGGGAGCGGTGCTTCTTCGACACCTGCCCGGACGTCTCGACCCTGGCGGCGTATCAGCCGGGCGGCGCGCCGGTGCTGCTCGACCGCGATGGTGAGATCTTCGCCGATCTGACCCCGGTCGAGCGCGAGATCGTGCCCCTGTTCTCCCTCCCCTCGCACGTGGCGCAGGCCTTCCTCGCGGTCGAGGACCAGCGCTTCCACGACCACAACGGGATCGACATGCGGCGGGTCGGCGGCGCCCTGATGGCCAACGTGCGCGCGGGGGACTTCCGGCAGGGGTTCAGCACGCTCACCATGCAGCTCGCCCGCAACCTGTTCCCGGAGCGCATCCCCGGGCAGGAGCAGAGCCTGGCGCGCAAGCTCCTGGAGATCCGGGTCGCCCGCGAGATCGAGAACCGGTACACCAAGGAGGAGATCCTCGAGCTGTACCTGAACCATATCTACTTCGGCAACCGCGCCCGCGGCATCGCGGCGGCGGCGCGGCAGTACTTCGGCGTGCCGGCCGAGCAGCTCACGCTCCCCCAGGCCGCCCTCCTGGCGGCGCTGCCCAAGGCTCCCAGCCACTACGACCCGCGGCGCCACCCCAAGGAGGCCCTGGAGCGGCGCAACCTCGTGCTCGCGCTGATGGAGAAGCAGAAGCGCATCCCGCGCATCCAGGCGGCCGACGCGCGCCGGGCGCCGCTGGAGATCGCTCCACCGCCCCGCCAGAAGCAGGTGGAAGCCGGGCTCGCCCCGTACTTCGTGGACCAGGTGCGCGAGGAGCTGGAGGAGCGCTTCGGGGCCGACCTCTACCGCCAGCCGCTGCGCATCCGCACGACTCTCGATTCGCGGGCGCAACGGGCCGCCGAGGAGGAGCTGAGCCGCCAGCTCCGCCGCATCGAGAGCGGCGAGCTCGGAGCCTTCGAGGGCCGCCGGTACTCGCCTTCGACGGAGCCCCTTCCCGACGGCACGCGCTATCTCCAGGGCGCGGTCGTGATGCTCGACGCCAAGGGCGGCGACGTGCTGGCCTGGGTCGGCGGGCGCAACTTCGCCCACTCGCAGTTCGACCGCGTCTCGCGGGCGCAGCGCCAGATGGGGAGCGCCTTCAAGCCGTTCGTCTATGCCGCGGCCCTCGCCGAGGGCTGGGTGCTCAGCCAGCCGCTGCTCGACAGGCCGCTGCAGATCCGGATGGCCGGCGGGCAGATCTGGCGTCCCCGCAACTTCGGCGGGCGCTACGAGGGGGAGGTGACGCTGCGCGACGCGCTGGTCCGCTCCAAGAACGTGGTGACGGTGCGCCTGGCGAGCGCGATCGGGTTGGACGACGTGGCAGGCACCGCGCAGACCGCCGGGATCGAGGAGCCGTCCACGCTGCTCCCCTCCATGGCTCTGGGAGCGGTCCCGGTCTCCCCCCTGGAGCTGACCTCGGCCTACAGCGCCTTCGCCGGTCTGGGCGAAGGCGTCGAGCCGCGGATGATCCTCAGCATCGAGAACCTGGACGGCAAGGTGCTCTGGAAGTCGGAGCCCCAGCGCCGGAGAGTGCTGGAGCCGAGCGTGTCCTATCTGATCACCGACGTCCTCTCGGAAGCGCTGGTGCGCGGCACCGGGATCGCCGTGCGGGCGAGCGGTCTCCAGGCCCCGGCCGCCGGCAAGACCGGCACCACCAACGACGGCGCCGACGCCTGGTTCGTCGGCTACACCCCCGAGCTGGTCGCCGGCGTCTGGATCGGCTTCGACCACCCGCGGCCGATCGTGGAGGACGCCACCGGCGGCAAGCTGGCGGCCCCGATCTGGGGGAGGATGGTCCAGCGGATCTACGAGAAGCGCAAGCCGCCCGAGCCCTGGGCCAAGCCCCGGAACGTGGTGACCGGAATGGTCGATCCCGCTACCGGCCTGCTCCTGGAAGAGGGGTGCTCCCCGCGCCAGGGACAGTCTTACAAGGAGCTTTTCCTGGAAGGCTTCGAGCCGGCCGCCTACTGCCCCGGCCGGGAGCGCCCGCCGCGCGACGGCTTCCCCACGGCGCGCTTGGCCGCCGAGCGCCGGGAGCAGGAGGAAGAGGAGGCCCGCAGGGCCGCCGCGCAGCAGCGAGCCGCCGCCGAAGCCCGCCGCAAGGCCGAGCAGGAGCGCGCCGCCCGGGAGGCCGCCGAGCAGGCCCGGATCGCCCAGGAGAAAGAGCGTGTGAAGAAGGAGCAGGAGCGACTCGCCGCACTTGAAAAGGAAGAGAAGCAGCGCCTCGCCCAGATGCGCGAGAAGGAGCTCCGCGAGCAGATCCGGAAGAAGAAGGAGAGGGAGCGCCTCGCCGAGGAACGCGAACGCAAGGACGAGCAGGAGAGGCTCTCCCGCAAGGCGGAAGAGGACCGCCTGGCCAAAGCGGAAAAGGAGAAGGAGGAACGCGAAGAGCGCCTGGCCAGGGAGAAGAAGGAAAAAGAAGAGAAGGAGCGAGAGCGCCTGGCCAAGGAGCGGAAGGAGAAGGAAGAGAAGGAGCGCGAAGAACGCCTGGCCCGCATCGAGGAGGAGGAACGCCGCCTCGCCGAGCGGGAGGCCGAGCTGAGAAAGGCCGAGCGCGAGGCCGAACGCCGGGCCCGGGACGAAGATCCCGAATCGCGCGCTGAGAGGAAGGCCGAGCCGCGGACCGACGACGTCGAGAAGGAAGAGGAAGAGGAAGAAGGGGACGAAGAAGAGGCCGACTTCGATCTGAGCGGCTGGTGGGAGATGACGAACCGCATCCAGTCCACCAACTACGCCCAGTACAAGGGGCTGCGTCTCGGCTACCGGGTCAACCTGGAGCAGGAAGGGAACCGCATCACGGGCAGGGGCCAGAAATGGACCGAGGACGGCCGCACCCTTCCCTCCTCCGCCCGCACTCCGATCACGGTCACCGGTACCATCGACGGCCGCAAAGTCACCCTGAAATTCACCGAGCAAGGCGCGAAACGCGCCACCAGCGGCGGCTTCGAGTGGACGCTCTCCGCCAATCGCACCGCGCTACGCGGCAGCTTCTGGAGCACCGCCGCGGACACCAGCGGCAGCTCGACCGCGGTGCGGATGCCGTAGCCCCTCACCCCCTAACCCCCTCTCCCACCCCCTCCCGCCGACCGGGAGAGGGGGAACACTGCAGAAAAGAAAACCGCACCCGGACGAACCTTCGCAGCCTGTTCGTGCGCTTCCCCCCTCTCCCGGCAGGATGGGAGGGGGTGGGAGAGGGGGTCAGGGGGGTGAGGGGCCCACGATCTCCCGCGCCAGCTCCACCGCCGACAACGGCGCGCACCCCTCCGCGTTGTTGTTGATCGTGCACAGGAACGGCCGGCCGGCGGCCAAGGCCTCGCGGGCGAGGTCGGCCACGGCTTTGCGGGCGGCGGGGTCGGGGGCGCGCATGCGGTCGAAGGGGGCGTAGAGGCGGCCGGCGGATTCGTAGGTCATGCCGGGGCCGAGCATCCAGCGGACGATCGTCGCCGGATTGCCCGGCCGGCCGGTGCCGGCGAGCTTCGCCTGCTGCCGGATGCTCTGCATCCGCGGGAGGACGTTGTGACAGTGGCAGGCCCCCACGGCGGCGAGAGCGTCGGCGTAGGCGGGCGTCAGCATTTCGCGGTTGCGCAGCTCCACCGCGTAGAGCGGCCCTTTGGGCAGGTCGGACAGGAAGGCGTGCAGCTCGTCGGCGAACTTCGCCGCCACCCCGAGGTCCTGCGGCGCAAACTGGAAGAGGAGCGCCCCGCCCTTCTCCCCCAGCCCGTGCACGAACGGCTCGACGACCTGGTCCGCGGCGTAGAGCGGATCGAGGAAGAGCGGGTTCACCTGGCCACGATGCTCTCCATAGCGCGGGCGGTCGGGCCAGCGGGCGATGGTACACGCCTCGTGCGCCTTGACCAGGAAGCGGAAGTCCTCCGGCACCACATCGGCGTAGCGGGCCAGGTCCTGGGCCTCGACCGGCGCATAGTGAGTGCGGTCGACCCCCACGGCGCGCAGGAGCGGATGCTGGGCGTAGGCCGCGAGCCCTTCATGCGCGAGCTTCGACTCGGTGTACCGGCCGTCGTAGATCAGCCCGGCCCAGCCGGGGAACGACCAGGTGGAACCGCCGAGATAGATCCCTCGAGGCAAAGCTTCGTCGAGGGCCTGGACGTCCTCCGGAACGGACGCGGGGCCGACGCCGCGCCGCTCCGGCGTCTCGTCCACGAGGCCGGGGAAGAGTTGGAGCTGGTCCTGCGATCCCTTCCGGCGGCTCATCGTCAATAGTGTATTGCGGAAAGGAGGAAAAAATCACGTCCTCTCCGCCTCTGGTCCGCGGTTTGCTGGCCTCGGCGCGCATGATCCGGCAAAGATCCTTCGTCCTGGGATGCCTCCTTGGAGCGCTGCTCCTCATGGGTCCGGCGTCCGCAGACCCTCCGAAACCGGGGACCGGCAATCTCTATGGAGTCGTCTATCAGGACCACGCCCCCGCGGTCGGGGTCGAGGTCACCCTCACGGCTCCCGGAATGGAGCCGCGCGTTCAGAACACCAGCGAGAAGGGTTACCTCCGGTTTCTCGATCTGCCGCCGGGCCTGTACGACCTGCGGATGAAGATGAAGGACGGCCGCCAATACGTCTTTCGAAGCGTCCACGTCTCTGCCGGCCGCAATACCGAAGGCGACTTCCTGCTGTTCGACAACCTCATCGAATTCATGGAGCTCGAGAGGAACAAGGACCGCCGTTGCCACGGCTGCCTGGGCGCTCTCGTCGAGGAGCTCCCCTCTTCCTCCTCACCCTGAATCGGATCGTCCCCGCCAGGAGACGCCGGGCGACCGGTTCCGGGGACGGTCGCCGGCGAGCGGATTCTTCCGATCCAAAATCAATCCTCTTTGTGCACGACCCGGCGCTCTGAATCACCCATGGCACACCGCTTGCCCTGAAAGCCTCCAAACAGCTTTGCGGAAGAGGAGGAGGGCGCTATGAAGCATCTCAGGCTCCGAACGGCCGTGCTCATGATCACGGTCCTGGCGATCGCATTGGCCCGCTCTGCGACGGCGCAATGGCAGACGGGAAATCTCTACGGGACTGTGATGGATACGGAGGGCCGTCCCCTCGCCGGAGCTCTCGTGATCCTGTCCGGCGTGGCGGCTCCTCTGGAGCAGAGGACCGGCGAGCAGGGCGAGTTCCGCTTCCTGGGGCTCGCGCCCGGCAGCTACCGCCTGGACGCGCGGCACCAGGGGTTCTCCTCGGTCGACTACGAAGACCTGATCATCAACGTGGGACGCAACGCCAAGGTGGTGATCACTCTCTCGCCGGCGGTCCAGGAGACGCTCAACGTCGTCGAGTCGTCCCCTCTCCTCGACGAGCGCCGGGTCTCCACCGGCAGCCTGATCTCGCAGACCCAGCTCGAAAAGATCCCCACGGCGCGCGACCCCTGGGCCTTGCTGCAGTCGGTCCCCGGAGTGCTGCTGGACCGCATCAACGTCGGCGGCAGCGAGAGCGGGACGCAGGCCCAGTTCGTCGGCCCGGGCTCCTACGGCAGCCAGGCGGTGTGGACGCTCGACGGCGTGAACATCACGAGGACCACGTCCCTCGGCTCCGCACCGGGCTCGTTCGACTTCGACGCCTTCGAGGAGATCCAGGTCACGACCGGCGGCAGCGACGCCGCCAATTCGACCGGCGGCGTCACCATCAACCTGGTCACCAAGCGCGGCACCAACCAGTGGCGCGGCTCCGGGCGCTATTACTACTCGGACGCGGAGCTCCAGGAGGATCTGGACTTCGATGAGGAGGATCTGGGCCAGCCCGGACCGTGGAACCGGAACCGGCGGCAGACCTCGTTCAGGCAGGGCAACCGGATCGACGTGCTGCGCGATCTCGGCGCCGAGATCGGAGGTCCGCTCTGGGCCGATCATCTGTGGATCTGGGGCTCCTACACCGCCCCAGTCATCCACAAGCTGACGATCGACGATTATTTCGACAACTATGACTACGAGAGCTACAACGTGAAGCTGAACGCTCAGCTCACGCCGGCCAACTCCGCCACGGCGTTCGCCTGGAACGGCGACTACGACCGGAGGGGCCGCGGCGCCGGTCCGACGCGTCCCCAGGAGACCACCTGGGATCAATCGGATTTCGGCGAGGAGCCGACCGTCTGGAAGCTGGAGGACACCCATATTTTCGGTCCCAACTTCTATCTCACCGGGCTCTACGCCAAGGTCAACGGCGGCTTCGAGCTCGCGCCCCTGGGCGGGGACCATCCGCCGTTCTTCGACCTCGACGGCGTCTGGCACAACAGCTTCTTCTACGCCTACAGCGAAAACCCGACGGACGAGGCCTCGATCGACTCGTCGACCTTCTTCAACACCGGCCGGGTGAGCCATGAGCTGAAGTTCGGCGCCGGCTACCGGGTCGCCGAGCAGGACTCGCTGAGCCGGACGCCGGGAGGCGGGTACGAGACCCAGTTCGACGAAGGCATCAGCCTGCTCTTCCTCGCCCGCGACGGCCGTGTCCGATCCGAGAACCGGTACACCGAGGCCTTCGTGCAGGACACTCTGACCGCCGGGAACCTCACGGCCAACATCGGCCTGCGCTACGACCGCCAGGAAGGGAAAGGCCTCGACACCTCGGTGCGCGCCAATACGGCTTTCCCGGATCTCCTGCCCGCGGCCTCGTACCCGGGAAGCGAGGCCGGCTTCGCCTGGGAAGACCTAGTACCGCGCCTCGGCCTGACCTACGCCCTGGGCGCCCAGAGGAAGACATTGGTGCGCGCCAGCTACTCGCGCTACGCCGACCAGCTCGGCGCCATCTACGCCGCCTGGACGAACCCGCTCACTTTCCAGCAGTACCGGCGCTTCTACAGCTCCAACCTCGGCGGCCTCACGCTGGAACCGGACGATCTGATCGAAGAGCTGTGGCCCCCCACCGCGGGGATCAACCCGCACACGTTGGAGCCGCTGGTCTCGAACGCCGTGGATCCCGGCCTGGACGCGCCGCTCACCGACGAGCTCCTGCTCGGTGTGCAGCACGCCCTCCGGCCGGACCTCATGCTCGGGCTCCATCTGAGCTATCGCCGCTTCACGCGCCTGATCGAAACCGAGCGCCTGGTCTTCGACGCCGAAGACCCGTTCGCGCCCGAGCTCCTGGGCAGCCTCGGGCGCCTGCACCGCCGCGACGACTACGTCCCCGTGGCCAGGAGCTCGACCGTGGCGCCCGACGGCCGGACCTACACCGTCGAGGTCTGGGGGCTCCGCGATGGAATTACCTCCAGAGGCGGCCGGTTCCTGGAGAACGGCGACCGCGGGCAGAACTACAAGGGCGCGTTCCTCACTCTCGACAAGCGCCTCGCCAACCGTTGGCTGGCGCGCGGCCACGTCGCCTGGCAGGACTGGCGGTGGGACATCCCGGACAGCGAGAACGAGGACCCGACCGACGGCGTGGCCGGCGGCCTCGTGGACGACGGCCTGGTCCTGCAAGGCCGCGAATTCGTCTCGGGCGCCAAGGGCGGCATCTTCATCAACAGCCGGTGGTCCTACTCGCTGGTAGGCCTCTATCAGGTCGCTCCCGACCGTCCGTGGGGCTTCAACGTCGCGGCCAACGTCAACGGCCGCGAAGGCTATCCGCTCCGCTACGTCGGACGGTTCTTCCGGTTCGACACCGGAGAGGAGCGCCCCTTCGACGTGCCGATCACCTCCGACGTCAACGCCTTCCGCTATCCGGACATCCACCTGCTCGACCTGCGAGTCGAAAAGGAATTGCTATTCAACCGCCTCGGCGTCACGCTCGGCCTGGACGTCTTCAACGTCACCAACGAGTCGTACGTCCTGCAGCGCCAGGGGATCTTCGCGCGCAACAACGCCAGCTTCGTGACCGAGGTCCTCAGCCCGCGCATCTACCGCCTCGGCGCCCGCTTCAGCCTCCGCTGATCGACCGATCCAGCAAAACGTTTTTCCCGCTTCATAATTCTGAACAATCCCCGTCCTCCGCATGGAGGGTGGGGGCGGGAAAACCCCGTAAATAAAGGCGTTTTCTCGACTCGTGCCGCATGGCACGCCCCTTGCCCTTGCATTCGTCGACGAGGAAAGGAGGTGATGAGAAAACGCAAAGCTCGCGGCAGAGGGATCTTCTTTTCTATTGAGCTTCAGGAGGGCGACAACAACGACGGTGTCAAGGAGAACAGGTATGAAAGAGAGAAATAGTTTGCGTATGATCCTTGCGCTCGCCGTTCTGTTGGCCGCCCTGGCCGCACCGGTGATCGCACAGCTTCAGACAGGAAACCTTTATGGAACAGTCGTGAGCCCCGAAGGGGAGCTCATGCCGGGAGCTACCGTGACCCTGACAGGGAGCGGAGCGCCGATGGTCCAGACCACCAATGAGCGAGGCGAGTTCCGCTTCCTCGGGCTGCCGCCCGGCACCTATAAAGTGGAAGCGCAGCTCGACCAGTTCTCGCCGGTCTCGTTCGATGATCTGGTCATCAACGTGGGCAGGAACACCCAGATCGAGATGAGCCTCCTGCCCATGATCGGTGGAGTGATCGACATCATCGCGGAGGCTCCGTTGCTCGACGCCAGGCGCCCTTCCCTCACCAGCACGGTCGACAAAGATCAGCTCGAGAGGATCCCCACGGCGCGCGATCCGTGGGCCATCCTGCAATCGACCCCCGGCGTGCTGACCGATCGCATCAACGTCGGCGGCAACGAGAGCGGGCAGCAGTCGCAGTACGTCGGCCCCGGCTCGGCCGGCACCCAGGCCGTCTGGTCGCTCGACGGCGTGGTCATGACCGACATGTCCGCTACCGGCTCCTCGCCGGGTTATTTCGATTTCGACGCCTTCGAGGAGATGCAGGTGACGACCGGCGGCAGCGACGCCACCATTGCCACCGGCGGCGTCGTGCTCAACATGGTGACCAAGCGAGGCACCAACGAGTGGCGCGGCTCCGGCCGTTACTACGTCGCCGACGACAGCCTGCAGTCCGACCTGGAGTTCGACGAGAACGACCTCGGCCAGAGCGGGCCGTGGAACGGGAACAACGCGCAGACCGCGTTCAATCAGGGAAACCGGATTGTCGAGGTCAAGGACTACGGCCTGGAGGTCGGCGGCCCGGTCGTCCGCGACCGGTTCTGGTTCTGGGGCTCGTACGCCAAGCCCGAGATCGACCTGCTGACGATCAGCGACTTCAGCGACCGCACCACCCTGGAGTCCTGGAATGTCAAGCTCAACGGCCAGATCACTCCCACGAACTCGGCGACCCTGTTCGCCTACGACAGCGACAAGGTCAAGCTCGGCCGCGGCGCCAGTCCGCTGCGCCCGCAGCCGACCACCTGGGACCAGTCGGGTTTCGGCGACAGACCGAGCGCCTACAAGGTGGAAGACACCCAGATGATCGGGTCCAGCTTCTACATGAGCGGCATGTACTCGGTGGTCAACGGCGGGTTCCAGCTCGTGCCCCAGGGCGGCGACCAGGTCCCCTTCCTCGACGCCAACGGCATGTGGCACAACAGCTTCTTCCTCGGCCAGATCGAGCGCCCGCAGGAGCAGCTCAAGGGCGACGCGTCCAGCTTCTTCAACACCGGCCGCCTGGGCCACGAGCTGAAGTACGGCGCCGGCTACCGCGTCGCCGAGCAGTCCTCGCTCTCGCGCACGCCCGGCGGTGGCTGGGAGTGCTGCGGCGGCCTCCTGATCCTCGCCCGCGACGGCCGGGCCCAGGTCGAGGCCGAGTACACCGACCTCTACGTGCAGGACACGCTGACCGTGGGCAACCTCACGGCCAATATCGGCCTGCGCTACGACCGGCAGGGCGGCCAGATCGGGGACATCACCGTGCGCGCCAACCCGGTCTTCCCGGAGCTCCTGCCCGAGACCCGCTTCGCGGGCAGGGACGCCGGTTTCGAGTGGGAGAGCCTGACCCCGCGCCTCGGCCTGACCTACGCCCTGGGGTCCGAGAGGAGGACGCTGCTGCGCGCCAGCTACTCGCGCTTCGCCGATCAGCTCGGGACCGGCTTCGTCGGCTTCCTCAACCCGATCGGCGTCCAGCAGTACCGGTACTTCGCCACCACCAACAACGGCGGCCCTACGCTCGAGCCGGGCGAGCTGGGTGAAGAGCTGGGATCGCCGAGCGGCAACATCAACCCCTTCACCCTGCAACCGCTGCAATCGAACGCGATCGACCCCGGCCTCGACGCTCCGGTCACCGACGAGCTGCTCCTCGGCGTCGAGCGCTCACTGCGGCCCGAGCTGGTCGTCGGGTTCCATGTCAGCTACCGCCGCTACACCGACATCCTGGAGGTCGAGCGCCTCGTCTTCGACAGCGACGACGCCTTCGCGGCGGAGAACCTGGGGAGCGTGGGGCGCCCGCACCGGCGCGACGACTACGTCCCCGCCGAGGTGACCGGGACGCTGCCGAACGGCCAGCCCTATTCGATCACCTACTGGGAGCTCCGCCCGGGCGTCAGCACCCGCGACGGATTCCTCCTGGAGAACGGCGACCGCGAGCAGGAGTTCCGCGGCGCGTCGCTCACCTTCAACAAGCGCCTCGCCAGCCGCTGGATGATGCGCGGCAACGTCTCCTGGCAGGACTGGACCTGGGACATCCCGGACAGCGAGAACGAAGACCCCACCGATACGGTCGCCGGCGGCATCGTGAACGGCACCGAAGTGCTCCAGGGATCGGGCACGGTCTCGGGCGCCAAGGGGAACGTGTTCATCAACAGCGAGTGGTCGTACAGCCTCAACGGCCTCTACCAGATCGCGCCCGACCGGCCGTGGGGCTTCAACGTCGCGGCCAACCTCAGCGGGCGGCAGGGATATCCGGTCCGCTACGCCAACCGCATCTTCCGTGAGACCATCACCGACGCGGCCGGCGTCGGCCTCGACGTGCCGGTCACCTCGGACGTGGACACCTTCCGCTACTCCGACGTCCACATGCTGGACCTGCGGGTGGAGAAGGAATTCCACTTCAGCGACTTGGGCCTGACCCTGGGAGCCGACCTGTTCAACGCGCTGAACGAGTCCTACGTCCTGCAGAGGCAGGGGCTCCTCGGCGGCAGCCGCGGTGATCACGTGCTGGAGATCGTCAGCCCGCGCGTGCTTCGCCTCGGCGC
>DASVEF010000177.1:0-7239 GCA_036380715.1 Thermoanaerobaculia bacterium
CAGAGCCGGCCCGCGTTGGAAGGGTCCATGACGAACGGGGTGATGAAGAGGAAGTCCTCCTCCTCGTCGATCCCTTCGACCGCCGCCTCGAACGTGTCGCCGCCGTCGGTCGACTTGCGCAGCGACAGCCGCGTGGTCTCCCCGTACAGGACATCGGGATCGCCGGGATCGATGGCGACGTAGCCGCCGTCCCCTCCCAGGATCTCCGTCCACTCGTCCGGGCCTTCCGTATCAGTGCCGAGGACCGTGCCGTTGTCCTGCGTACCGCCAAAGTAGGAGGCGCCGTCCGGGAATGACACGCCGTTGTAGAACTGCGTGACCGCGTACCCGTGGCTCAGGCTCTCCCAGACGAACGGCGTGTTCCCAGGATTGCAAGGCGCCGTGGTCCCCTTGGCCGTGGCGGCCCGGGCGTTGTGGGTCCGGAAGACGCCGCCGTCGTTGCCCACGAGCATCGTGCGCACGGACGTGCCGTTGTAGCGGGGATGGAAGACGATCGCGTGCTGGTCGGCGTGGGCGTAGCTGGGCGCCGTCTCCTGGCGGGACTGCGCCCACCAGTAGGAGGCCAGCCCCCAGCTCCGGCCGCCGTCGTCCGAACGGAAGAGGTCGATCCCGCCGGCCCAGACCCGGTTGGGGTCCCTGGGATCGACGGCGATCACGTTGTCGTACCACCCCTGGTTGAACAACGAGCTGCTCCCGAAGCCGCACTCCCGCAGCATGGCGATCACCGGGTTGCTCAGCAGCAGGGTGTCGAGCTTGCGCGAGCTGGTGTTGCGCACCTGGGCCGTCCAGCTTCCCGGACCGCCCCCCGCCGTGGAGCGGAAGACCGCGAACAGCCCTCGGTTGTAGCTGTTCCTCGGCTGGATGCTCGCTGCCAGGGCGTAGATCACGTTCTGGTTGGACGGCGCGATGGCGAGCGAGGTCCGTCCCATGCCGGTCTCCCGAAGCACCGCGGCCCAGGAGCCGTTCGCGTGCGCCGCCGGGTTCCGGTACACCGTGGCCTGCTCGAAAGTGCCGCAGGAGGCGAAGAGCACGTCGCCGGCCCGGTCGGTGCGCAGCGCCAGGTCCAGGCACCCGCCCGCGACGTCCGTGGCCAGCACCCGCCTCCAGGTGGCGCCGCGGTCGAGAGAGCGCCAGACGCCGGTGTTCGTCGCGGCGTAGATCCGGGCGCTCCGGCTCGCGCTGACCACGAGGTCGTTGACGTAGTAGAAATTCGAATTGGCGGTGGACGCGAGCTGCGTCCAGTGGCCGCCGCCGTCGGTCGTCTTGAAAATGCCGGCGCCGCGGACCGCGTCGACGTTGAAATAGCCCTCCCCCGTCCCCGCGTAGAGGACATTGGAATTCCTCGGGTCCATGACCAGGGAGCTGACCGCCAGGTTCGCGATCAGGTCGGACAGCGGGGTCCAACTCGCTCCGCTGTCCGTGGACTTCCAGACCCCGCCGGCCACCCCCGCGGCATACAGGGTCTGGGGCGAATTGGGGTCGAACAGCAGCGCCCGCGTCCGCCCGCCGACGTTGCCCGGACCGAGCGCCGTCCAGGCGCCGAGCGACCCCGCGTCCGCCACGTAGGAGATCCCGCGCCCGGCCATCTCCGCCCGCGAAGGGAGCGCCATCCCCCGGACCGTCGAGTGCTGAGGCATCCGCTCCATCCGCTCGAGCGCCTTCAGATACCGCTCCACCGGGATTGCCGTCCGTCCCACCGGAGCGCGCTTCAACCGGTAGAATTCCTGCGCCTCGTCCGGCTGGTCATAGCGAAGCAGCGGCTTGCCCAGCTTTGCCTGGACCTCGGGAGGGATGGAACGGTGCGGAGCCGCCGCGGGGGCGGGCGTCCGCAGAAAGGCGAGAGAAGCCAGGCCGGCCCAGAGACAGAGGGCGGCCAGACGGGCGAAACGGGATCTCGGGTACATCGTTACTCCTTAACGACTTCAGCTCAAAGGAAAGGCGGATTGTCTCACGATTCAGGGATCAGGGGCGGAGACACGGCATTGCAATCGGGGACGCCGTCGACGAAGACGGTCGGATCGGCCACGCCGCCCCGGGCCGGATCGTCGGTGAGGGCTGATTCGAGAACGGCGTCGCCGTCCCGGTTGAAGACGAGGGTCCCCTGGGCCTCCACGGGGGTTTCCGGGAAGTCGGCGAGATCGAGCGAGGTGAGGATCTCGATCGTCGCGACCCTGGCGCCGGGAGGGATGCTGCCGTTCCAGGCGACCGTGTTGCCCGCGTAGTCGATCGTGGCTACTCCGCGGTCGGCGGAAGCCCAGACCCCCGTGACCTCGTCGGGCAGCTCGAGGAAGTATTCGTCGGTGGTCAGATCCCCCTGGACGAGATCGCCGGCGTTCGACAGCTCCACGGTGTAGAGGACCGTCCCGTCCGGCCGTGTGCAGACCCTCTGGGTTCCGGAGACGCAGCGGCGGTCGTCGTTGATCCGGGCCACCCGGACGGAACGGGAGACCCGGGCTCCCGAGGGGAAGACCGCCGTTGCGACGATCCGATAGGGGGCGTTGGCACCGCAGCGCGCATCGCTCAGAAGGCTGGGGTCGGATACCTGGACCGTCCGGGGCTGGTTCCAATCCGCCGCCGTGAACCGGAGCTGCGCCGGGGCCACGGTCCCCAGGTCCGGCCGGAGGGAGACGGTGACAGGCCCGACCGGCTGGCAGCCCAGAGCGACAGACAGCGCGGCCTCTCCCTCTCCTTCGGCCATGCGCAAGGGAGAGGGGGTCAGCACGAGGCTCGGCGCTTCGTCGTCACGGAGAATCACCGTCCGGCTCGCCAGCGCAGGATCGGGTGAGCCGGAGACGGGCGGACCGGAGAGGACGATCTCGAAGCTCTCGTCGCCCTCGCAGAGGGCGTCCTGGAGGATGGGGATGCGGACCTCCTGGGTGGAGATCCCCTCCGGGAACGTCACGCGTCGCGGGCTGTGGCTGTAGTCGAGGCCCTGCTCCGCGGTGCGGTCGGCCGTGGACAGGGTCAGGCTCGCCGGCTCGCAAACGGGCTCGTCTCTCTGGGTCACGGTCACCAGGAGGCTTCCAATGGCCTCGGACACCGGGCTGCGCACAGAGAGTTCGTACGCGTCGGGCAGCTCGTCCCGGACGTACGCCGCGCCCGTTCCGGCCTCCAGGAAAGCGCCGACGACGAGCAGGGAGCCGCGGGCCGCAACGGCGAAGCCGAATTCGGCTCCCGCCTGGGGGCAAGGCGGATGAAGCGGCTCTCGAAGGCCACCTGGAGAAAAGGGGTAGACCGCTCCCTCTCTCTGGAAGGATCGGCGGGCACCCGCGAAGCCTTCTCCTCTCGCCAGCGCCAGCGCGACGCCGAGCTGATCGCCTCCGCTCCTCCCGGCCAACTGAATCCATGCCCCCTCCCCCTGGCGCAGATAGACCGCGCCTGAATCCGACCCTCCGGAGTCCGACTGGGGTGCGCCAACGGCGATCAACCCGTCCTCCGCTGACACCGCGTAGCCGAAGGCGTCTCCGGGACGGAGGGTGTCCGGTGCGAGACGGCTCCCCGTCCGCGACCTGTCCTGGAACACGTACACGGCTCCGGAGTCGGGGCCGCGGGAATTCGCGAACGGAGCCCCGGCGATCAAAATCTGGCCGTCGATCGCCAGAGACTGGCCGAGCTCAGCCCCCTCCTCCAACCCTGGAGCCGCGAGCCGCTCGAAGGAAACGCCTCCTCCGAACGAGGCATAGACCCGCCCTGCCCGGCGGTCGGCTCCGCGAGCGCCGACCGCCATGAGATCGCCGTCGATCGCCACGGCCGAGCCGATCTCGGCGCCTTCCTGGCAGGCGTCCGGCGGGGAGATGCGCTCCAGGAGCGTGGCCCGGCCTTCCGTCAGGTCATAGAGGTAGGCGACCCCGCAGCGGACACCGTCGACCTGGGCGCGCGGAGCCCCGACGAGCAGCCTCCTGCCCCCGCGGTCGAGAGCGACATCGAACCCCAGCCAGTCCCCGGGACTGACCTGGATGGGTGAGTCCAGGAAAGGCTCCCAGCTCCCGCCGGTCTTCCGGAAGAGATAGACCGCGCCGGCGTCCACTCCCCGCAGAAAATCGGCCAGATAGGCGCCGACGGCGATGACGTCGCCTCCAACCGCCACTGCGGCGCCGAAGCGATCTCCCGGGCCGAGCTGAGAGTCGGGCCGCAGCCGTCTCCATTGCAACTCGTCCGCCCTGCCCGGGGAGGCGGCTCCCAGCAGGAGGACGAGGAGGACCGCGGACGCGGCGACCCGGCTCACCGGTCTTCTCCGCGCGAAACGCTGAGGCTCCGCGCTTTCTGCCCCGACGCGATCGTGGGCACGTCGATACAGTTGAAGCTGTAGGTCGATCCCGAGGCGTTGGCTCCGCGGTCGGCCAGGGGTGCTCCGGCGGCGGCCCGCCCTCCGCTGGCCGTGACCGAGAAGCCGTGCAGGTCGTAGGGTCTGCCATTCACGGGGTCCGACAGAACCTCCTCCTGCGCCCAGGGACCATCTTCCCTCTCGAAGACCCGGATCGCACCCGAAAGGGGGGCTCCCGCCGAGGAAAACGGAGCGCCGACCAGGATCCGGTCGCCTGCGATGGCCACGGCGAGGCCGGACTGCTCCCCCGCGACTCCCGAGAGCTTCGAGACCTGCTGCCAGGCGTTGTCCTCGAAGGCAAACACGTAGGCGGCGCCCTCGTTTCCCGCTCCGGCCGTGGGAGCGCCGGCCACAATGAGATCCTGCTCGTCGTTCACCGCCACGGAATGCCCGAGCTGATCACCGGCTCCGCCGTCTCCGGCCGTGAGCACCGCCTGCCGGGCCCACACGCCGCCCTGCTCCCGGAAGACGTGGACCGCGCCGGCTCCCTGTCCGGAGCCGGGAATCCCGACGGCCAGCGTGCCGCCGCGCAGCGACAGCGCATGCCCGAACCGCGCCCTTTCCTGCGGCTCGGCCAGCGCCAGTACCGGCGGCGCTTCACTCCACAGCGGGGCCTGGAAAACGTGCACCACGCCGGCTTCGCGCCCATGAGGATCGACCTCACCCACCGCCAGCCACACGCTGGTGATCGCGACGGAGTGGCCGAACCTCCGGAGCCCGGATTCGTCGGTCACGGTCTTCCGGACCTGCTCGCCCCACACACCCTCGTTCTGGAAAAAAACGTAGACCGTATCCGCTCCGGGTGCGCCGACCGCGAGAAGGTCGCCGCGCAGGGAGAGGGACGATCCGAAGAGAGCCTCGGCCTGGGCGTTGCCCGCCGTGATCTTGTCTTGCAGGCGCCAGCAGAAGCCGTCCCATTCATACAGGAAGACCGCTCCGGCGTCCTCGCCCGCCTCGTCGTCCCTGGGAGCGCCCACAGCCAGCCAGTTGCCGTCCACCGACACGGCGAACCCGATCTGCGCGTTGACCGGAGGCGGGAGCACCCCCTCGGAGGACGACGCGGCCGCCAGCACAGCGAGGAGGAACGGCAGGGCGAGGGCTCGTCTCATGGCGGCGGCCCCGCCTTCGGCAGATCGCGCGCGAATCCGTCTCGCTCCGGGCTCAGGCTCGGCGGATCGGGCGGGATTCCAAGATCCTCTGGGAACGGGCCGGGGCCCGGCGCGTCCGTCCCCACCCCGAACGGCGCCGGCGGCGTGGGAGGGAGGTCGATCCCGACCCAGGTCCACCGGCCCGCCTCCACCCGCACCTCCGACCCATCCCTGGACCGCACGCTCACGGCGCCCTCGATCACGTAGACCGAGGTGGAGCCATCCTTCGCCACCTCGACCTGGACATCGGTGCCGGCCAGCCGGACCTCCGTCCCGTTGGGCGTGCGGATCCAGACCTCGCCGGGAGCGGCGCCCAGGGGGCTCTGAGAGGCGTCCCCGGGAGGCCGAAAAAAGACGAACCGGAGCCGCCCGAGCTCGGCCCAGAAGTCCAGCTCGTCGACTCTCCCGGTGGCGAAGTCCAGGATGGCCCTGCGCAGCTCGAGCTGACTCTTGGGCCCGATCCTCACCGCGCCCTGGTACCTGCCGATCGTGACCCTTGCCCCGGAGGCCTCTCCGGTCTTCACCCGCATCCGCTCGGGGAGCTTGTCCGGGACCTTCAGATCGCGGAACGGCTCCTCGGGCAGCCCTCCGGTGACTTTCTTCCTCCCCTCGCGGCTCGCCAGGTTTCCCACGGACTTCGGCTGGGCGAGGGCCGCGCAGGACGGGAGGGCGAGCCCAAGGGCGACCAGCAGGGCGGGAAGCCGGCCTCGTCTCTTCATCGGAAAGACCATCCCAGTCCAGTCGCGACGACCGTCCGCCGGTAGTCCAGCAGCGGCTGGCTCGCGAACAGCTCGACGTTGGAGTCGCGCTCCGCCCAGCTCGCGCGCGCGGTCCACTGCACCCGCGGCGTCAGCCGGTAGGCAGAGGCGGCGGAAACTCTCCACAGGTCGTCGTCCCGCGCAGGACCGGCCGAGAAGACGAAGTTGGACGCCCCGTGATCGAAGCTCTGCTCGGCCCAGGAGCCGGCGAGGACCACGGCCCAGCGGCTGGAGAGCGGCGCCGCGATCTCCGCCAGAGCCTCGCGGATCTCGGCGTCGGAGCCCAGGGTCCCGCTCACCTCGGCCGCGCGCGCGCCGAGCCTGAGCTGGCGGTCTGGCCGGCCGAGCGAGAACGATTGACTCAGCCCCAGAGAAGCCTCGCGGCCACCATGGAAGAAGTCGGTCAGCGCCGGCTCGAAGCTGCGGTCCCGGACCTCCACCTCGATCCTCGTCGCGGTCCAGGCGGTCTCCCGAAACCCGAAGGAGACGCTCCCCTCCGCAAGATCGAGATATGAGTCGCCCCCGAGCCAGGCGCGGGCTCCGCTCCCCTGAAGCAGCACGGTGAAACGGCCACCGCTCTTCCAACCCAGCGAAACCGTGCCCCGGGCCAGCGAGAGGTCGAGCTCGTCGAGGTCCTGATGGGTGGAATGGCTGCCTGAGACGTCCAGACCCAGGCTCCACCCGCGGCGGCCCTGGAAGGGTTGGTACCCCAGGCGGAGATCGAGTTGGGTGGCAATGTCTGAGGCGGGTTCGTCCATCCCGAAGATCGGGAATGGGAGGTCCCCCGACACGAGAGCGGGATTGGAGTCGTGCAGCGCCTCGATCCCGATCCTCCCCTCCCACTTCGCGTCCGCGCCGCCGGTCAGCGGCGGCAGCTCCGCGGCGCCTTCGGGTGTCACGATCAGTCCTGGCCCGGGCGGACGATCCGCTCGCGCGAGCCGCAGATCCTCCTGTACGCGCTTCCGTCCAGCCTCGGGAGGACGCTCCGCCCGCAGGCTCGCTTCAAGCT
>DASVEF010000178.1:0-22890 GCA_036380715.1 Thermoanaerobaculia bacterium
GCGGCGGAAGGTGAGGAGCAGGCCGCCGAGCATTTCCCCGACGCCGCCGAAGATGTTGTAAGCGGTCGATGCTCCGATGAACGTCCACAGGAGCCCCATCGGCGAGGCGTCGCCGAACGGCTGCATGAGACGGTCGAGCGAGGGTGCCGGGAACTGCGACGGGATGACCTTGTACGCGCCGTACGAGATCATCGCCGTGGCGAGCACGAAGCGGACGTAGATCCGCAGCCATTCATGAAGCCGCTCGTAGTTGCGCCGCTTTCTATCGAGCAGCGTCCAGACGAGCGTGGCCGCCACCGAGAAGACCAGGAAAGAGAACGCCAGCACGTAGTCGTAGGTCGAGTCCCCGCTGCCGTTCGGGCGGAAGATCTCGACGTCGGTCAGGAACACGTGCTTCCCGGTCCACAGCACAACCGCGTCCTGGAGCTTCTGGTAAGGCAAGACCACGAAGACGTCGATGTACGGCATGTAGTCCAGAGGGAACGGAAAGCTGTAGAGGACGAGGTACACGCACGCGAAGCGGAAGAGGAGCCGCTTGACCGGTCCCCACTCGGTAGCGGCCTGGCTCCCGCGCGCGTCCTCCGCCGCGGACGAATCCGGGGAAGGCGCCGAGTCGATGGCGGAGTCGTCATCCAACGGCTGCGCGGCCGTCCGGCGAAACATCGGGATCAGGCGTCCTCTCTGTTCCATGAGTCGACCCTCAGATTTTTATAGACCTCATTCCGAGCTGCAACAGTCGAGCCAGACGCGGGCACGGGCGCGGATCACTCCAGGGCTCCGCGAGTTGTTTCCCTCCGAGGACGAGACCGTCACCCCGGGACGACGCGGCGCGCGCTCAGCTCCGCCCACTCCTCGTCCAAGAGGGCGTAAACGAGCGAGTCCCGCCATTCTCCCCCCTTCAGCGCGTCCTTCCGCAGGTGGCCCTCCAGGCGGAAGCCCGCCCGCGTGAGCACGCGGCTCGATCCCTCGTTCTCAGGGTCCACCTGCGCATAGATCCGATGCGCGTTCATCTCGCCGAACCCGAACGCCAGCAGAGCGCCGACCACTTCCGACGCCAGCCCTCGTCCCCACCAGTCGCGGTGCAGGACGTAGCCGATCTCATACTCGCGATACACCTCCCGGCGCCCCATGAGCCCACAACTGCCGACGAGCGCGCCGTCCGCGTGAAGGACCATCGCCAAGGAGAAGGTGCGCCGGGGCTGCTCGGCGGCTTCCCGGACGACGCCCTCCAGGAAAGCCCGCGTCTCCTCCTCGGAATTCGGCCCCCAGGAGGTATAGCGCGTCACCACAGGGTCCGACGCAAACGCGTGGACCGCGTCAAAGTCCTCTGCGCGGAAATCGCGCAGCTCGAGCCGGGCAGTCCGAAGCGGCAGCATGGGAGTGACAAAGCTACCATGGCCGGGCGCGAGGCGCCTGCGGAACCACATGAAGCCTTCATGAAGTTCAGCCTCCTGCCGGGAAAAGGGGGAAAGAGACCCGCTGGCAAAGTCTCCTGACTCAGCCACCGAGTCAACCGACGCAGTCACCGAGACAACTGACGCAGCCGCGAGTAAATTGACCCAGTCACCGCGTCTACTGACGCAGCGGCTGAGACAACTGACGCAGTCACCGAGTCAACCGACGCAGTCGCTGTGTCAACCGACGCAGCCGCTGAGACAACTGACGCAATCGCTGAGTCAACCGCGCAGCCGCTGTGTCAACTCACGCAGTCACCGCGTCTACTGACGCAGCCACCGAGTCAACTTACTCAGTCACCGTGTCGACCGACGCAGCCGCTGAGTCGACTTACGCGGTCGCCGGGACAACCGGCGCAGTCACTGAGTCAACTTACGCAGTCGCCAAGTCTACTGACTCAGTCGCTGAGACAACTTACGCAGTCACCGCGTCAACCGACGCAGTCACCGCGTCAACCGACGCAGTCGTTGAGACAACTGTCGCAGCCGCTGAGTCAACTGACCCAGTCACTGCGTCAACCCACGCAGCCGCTGTGTCAACTCACGCAGTCACCGCGTCAACCGACGCAGCCGCTGAGACAACCGACGCAGTCACCGCGTCAACTGACACAGTCACCGAGACAACTGACGCAACCGCTGTGTAAACTGCCCCAGTCACTGCGTCAAGCCACGCAGTCACCGCGTCGACTGACGCAGCCGAAATTCAGACCTGGCGCTCTCCCGGGGCTGTTCTAGACTCCCCCGCATGCCCACCATCCGCCAGCTCCTCGCCGACGCCCGGGCCCGGCTCGCGGCGACTTCGTTCGGGGCTCCTCCCCGCGAGGCGGCGCTGCTGCTGGGATGGGTGCTCGGGCTTTCGGAGGCCCAGGTGCTGGCTCGAGGGGAACGGGAGGTGGAGGAGGCGGAGGAGGCGCGGTTCCGCGGGCTTCTCGAACGCCGGCTGACCGGTGAGCCGACCGCTTATCTCTTTGGGGAGCGGGAGTTCTACGGCCGCGCCTTCCGCGTCGACGACCGGGTGCTGATCCCGCGGCCGGAGACGGAGCATGTGGTGGTGGAGGCGCTCGCTCTGTCCCTGCCTCCCGAGCCGTGGATTCTCGACGTCGGTTCCGGGTCGGGGTGCCTGGCAGTGACGCTGGCGCTGGAGATTCCCGGGTCCCGGGTTGTCGCGGTGGATCTGTCTCCGGGGGCTCTAGCGGTGACGGCCGGCAACGCCAGGAGGCTGGGCGCGTCGCGCGTCCTTCCTCTCGGTCTGGACCTGACGCCGGGGCTCGACCTGTCGCGGTTCGATCTCGTGGTCAGCAATCCTCCCTATATCGATCCGGCCGACGCGGTCGACCTGTCTCCCGAGGTTTGCAATTTCGAGCCTCACCTGGCACTCTTTGCGCCCGGTTCCGGAGACTCGGTCCTGGCGCGCCTCTTCGCCGAGTGCGCGGGACTGCGCTCCGGCGTTAGACTCCTCGTCGAAATCGGCTACGGACAGCTCGACGCCGCCTGCCGTCACGCCGAGGCATCGGGATTGCTCTTCACCGGAGTACGGCAGGACTACTCCGGAATCCCCCGCGTGGTGGTGCTGACCCGGCCTTGAATCCGGGAGAGAGAGCCAGGGAATGGACAAGTTCCACATCGTCGGACCCACGAGGCTCGCGGGCCGCGTGCAGGCGAGCGGCGCCAAGAACGCCGCCCTGCCCGCTCTCGCCGCCAGCCTGCTCACGGACGAGGAGCTCACGCTTCAGCGCATCCCGCGGGTGCGCGACATCCGCACCATGCGCCGGCTGCTCGATCACCTCGGGGTCGGCAGCGAGGAGCGGGACGGCGCACTGGTCTTCCGGCGCGTGCGGCCGAATTCGAAGGCCGACGACAACGCTCCTTACGACCTGGTCAAGACCATGCGCGCGAGCGTCCTGGTGCTCGGACCGCTGCTCGCCCGCTTCGGCCACGCCCGGGTGTCGCTGCCCGGCGGCTGCGCCATCGGCGTGCGGCCGATCGACCAGCACCTCAAGGGGCTGGCGGCCCTCGGCGCCGAGGTCAAGCTGTCGCATGGCTACGTCGAGGCCAACGTGGACCGGCTCCAGGGGGCCCGCTTCCGCTTCGACATGGCGACCGTCACCGGTACCGAGAACGTGCTCATGGCCGCCGCGTTGGCCCGCGGCACCACCGTGCTGGAGAACTGCGCCCGCGAGCCCGAGGTCGTGGACCTCGCCGACCTCCTCAACGCCATGGGAGCCCGCATTTCCGGAGCCGGCGAGGAGACGATCGTCATCGAAGGGGTCGACGGCCTGGGCGGCGCCAACCACGCGGTCATCTGCGACCGCATCGAGGGCGGGACCTACCTGATCGGCGCGGCGATGACCGGCGGCGACGTCGTGCTGGAGGGCGCCAACCCCGCCGATCTGGCGCCCCTGCTGGACAAACTGGCCGAGATCGGGGCTCGCGTCGAGGTCACGGACGGCGGGATCCGCGTCCGCGCGGACGGCGATCTGAAGGCCGTGAGCCTGGACACCGCGCCGCATCCCGGCTTCCCGACCGACCTCCAGGCCCAGTACATGGCCCTGATGACGCAGGCGCACGGCGTCGCGGCGATCCGCGAAACCATCTTCGAAAATCGCTTCCAGCACGCGCCGGAGCTCGTCCGCATGGGTGCGGACATCCGTGTCGACGGCGGCTCGGCGAAGATCCACGGCCCCGCGCACCTCACGGGAGCTGGGGTCATGGCCACCGACCTGCGCGCCTCCGCGTGCCTGGTCCTGGCTGGCGTGGCGGCCGAGGGAGAGACGGTCGTCGACCGCATCTATCATCTCGAACGTGGCTATGAGGGCATGGAACTGAAATTGCAGAATCTGGGGGCACGGGTGGCACGCTGGTCTACTTCTCCCCCGGCCTGATCGCTGTAGTGGCGGCGGTGCGCGGAGAGGTTCCAGCCGCTCCCCGGTAAGCGCACCTGGGGATGATCGCCACCGTCACGCTGCTCTTCGCTGTCACAACCCTCGATCCGCGCCCGGATTTGCTGGAGCTCCAGCTCGAGGGCAAGACGCGGGAGGCTCTCGCCGCGACCCAGAGGGAGCTGGCGGAGCGGCCCGTGCCCGCGCGGCGGATGGGGCTCGACTACCTCCAGGGCCACCTCTACGACAAGCTCGATGATCCGCCGCTCGCCAGCGAGGCCTTCGGCGCGGCCATGGCCTCGATCCCGGAGCTGGCCCTCTACAGCCGCTACCGCATGGCGCTCGCCCAGGAGGAGATGCGCCACCCCGAGGTGGCCGCCGGCCTGGTCGCCTCGGTCGTGGCCGCCGCTCCGTCCCCAGCCCTGACCACGGAGGCGGTGAGGCTCCTGGCCCGCTCGCTGGCCGCGGGGGGCGACTGCCGGCTGCTCGGGGGTCTCAAGCTGGAGAAGCTCTCGGCGGCGGACCGGCGGACGCTGCTGCTCGCCCAGGCCGACTGCTCCCTGCGGGCGGGGACGCGCGAGCTCTCCCGCGACCTGCTGATCGCTCTGCTGGAGGAGAACCGCGACGACGAGACCGGCCGCGCCGCGGCCGAGCGCCTCGCGGGCCTGGTCTCGGAGTCGGAGCGGGGACGGACTCCCATGCTCCTCGGCCTGACCTTCTTCCAGCACCGGGAGTGGGACCGCGCCCTGGTCCACCTGCAGCGGGCCCTGGGCAACGGCAGCGTCCTGTCCGAGCCGGACGCTCACAACGCCCGCTACGCCCAGGCGCGCTCCCACTTCTGGCAGGAGCGCTACGCGCCGGCCGCGACTCTCTTCGCGAACCTGGCCCAGCGCGCGCGGAGCCCCCGGGAACGCGCGCGGGCGCTCTACCAGCAGGGCCGCTCCTACGAGCTGCTCGGGCATTGGAATCCGGCCGTGACGAGCTTCAAGAAGACCTACATGGCGGAGCCGCAGGGGGAGTGGTCGGCGTCCGCGCTGGTCTCTGCCCTGCGGTTGCACTGGCGCGCCGGCCAGGAGGCCCCTGCCCTCCAGCTCTTCGGCTTGCTGGTCTCGCGGCGGGAGTGGCGCGACAACGCATTCCGGGCGGCTCTCTTCCTCGCCTCCTCGGACATCGTGCGGGGCCGGGGCAACCGGGCGGGAGCCTGGTTGGACCGGGTCCTCCCCGGCACTGCGGACGACCGGCTGGAGCTGGCCTACTGGCGGGGCCGCCTGGCGGAGCTGCGGAAAGAGCTCTCTGGCGCTGCCGTCTCCTATGCCGAGGCGGTGCGCATCGACCCTTACCATCCGCTCTCCCGGGTGGCTCTCGACCGTCTGGGCAAAGAGCCGCTGGCGCGGACCGCGGCGTCGGAAGGACGGCGCCTCACCGCGTCGAACCGGCCCGAGGATCTCTATGCCGCCTGGATCCTGCTCGGTTATTCCGAGGAGAGCGCCGCGGGCCAGGCCGTGCGCAACAAGCTCCGGCAGATCCTGCTCGCCGAGCGGTCCGCGGCGCCGTTCCTGCGGCTGAGCGAAGTGCCGGTCGAGCGCTGGCCGATCTGGAGCAAAGACCTCAAGGCCCCCGAGGAGATCCTGCTCTCGCTCGGCATCCTCCATGAGGGGGCTCCCGCGGTGCGCCAGCACTTCCCGGCGAGCGATCCCTCGCTCGCCCTGACCGGCAGCCTGATCCTTGCGCAGGCCGGCGAGCACGAGCGCTCGATCCTCCAGGCCGAAGCGGTGCGCATCCGCACGCCGGCCCGGGTCCCGCTGGCGCTCCAGCCGCGCCTGTTCCACAACCTCCTCTATCCGCTCCCGTACCGCGATGCCATCACCTCCCAGGGGCGGCTGCGCGGGATCGATCCCCACCTGCTGGCCGCGATCATCCTCGAAGAGAGCCGCTTCGACCGCTACGCCCTCTCCCCGGCCGCCGCCCGCGGCCTCACCCAGTTCACGATCCCGACCGCGAGCCGCATCGCCGCCCAGATCGGCATCGGCCGCCTCAATCCCGAGGATCTCTACCGCCCCGAGATCGCGACCGCCCTGGGCGCCGCCTATCTGGCCATGCTGCAGAAGGCTTCCGGAGGGCTCGACTACATGGCCGTGGCCGCCTACAACGCCGGCGAGCCCCAGGCCGCCCTCTGGCGGAGCTACTGCTTCAGCCCGGAGCTCGACGAGTACTTCACCAAGGTGGGGTTCAAGGAGACGCGGGGCTACCTGCGCCGAGTGCTGACGAGCAGGGCGCACTACGCAGAGCTGTATTAGAAAGGCAGCCGGCCGCGCCTCCCGTGAGGGGCCTACACGTTGAACCGGAAGTGCGCCACGTCGCCGTCCTGCATCACGTACTCCTTCCCTTCGAGGCGGAGCAGGGCGGCCTCGCGGCTGGCGGCGAGGGTCTTGAGGCGGAGCAGGTCGTCCCAGCGCACCACCTCGGCGCGAATGAAACCGCGCTCAATGTCGGAGTGGATGGCGCCGGCGGCGGCGCGGGCCGGGGTGCCGCGGCGGATGGTCCAGGCGCGCACCTCGTCCTCTCCCACGGTGAAGAACGAGATCAGCCCGAGCAGGTCGTAGCTGGCCCGCGTCACCCGGTCGAGGCTCGGCTCGGAGAGACCGAGGTCGGCCAGGAACTCCTTCTGCTCCTCGGACGGCAATCGGCTGATCTCCTGCTCGATCGGCGCGCTCACCACCACGGCGCGCACCGCCGGCCGCAGCTCGATACCGAAGTCGGAGACGTCCGCGGCGGCGCGGTCCTCGCCGGCGTTGACCACGATCAGCATCGGCTTGGCCGAGAGGAGCTGGAAGCCGCGCAGCCGGCGCTCGTCGTCGGGATCGAGGTCGACCTCGCGCAGCGGCTTTTCAGCCTCCAGGGCCGGCCGGATGATGTCGGTGAGCAGGGCGCGCTCCCTCTGCTCCTCCGGGTTGAGGCCGCGCTTGGTCGCCTTCTCCAGCCGTTCCAGCCGCCGCTCGACCAGGTCATGGTCGGCGAGGATCAGCTCGAGGTCGAGCGTGGCCACGTCGCGCGCCGGGTCGACGCTCCCCTCGGAGTGGAGGAGCTCCGGATCGTCGAAGGCGCGCACGACGTGGACCATGGCGTCGACCGTCTTGAGCTTGGCGAGGTCGATGCTCTCGGCGCTCTCTCCCCTCTTGATCCCCGGGATGTCCACGTACTGGACCGTGGCCGGCACGTACCGCTTCGGCTTGAACAGGTCGCGGAGCTGCTCCAGGCGGGTGTCGCGGACGGTGGCGGTGCCGATGTTCGTCTGCCCGGAGGAGGCGAACTTGTCCGTCGCCTGATGCGAGGTGGTCAGGGTGTTGAACAGCGTCGTCTTGCCCGATTTGGGCAGGCCCAGGATTCCGAGTTGCACGTGGATTTCCCTCCGGAGAGCGGGGAGTCCCGCGAGAGACAGGCGAGGTTATCGCCTGGAAGGCCGGCAGGTCAACCGGAAGGCCCCCTCCTGACCCTCCCCCGCGGAGCGGGAGAGGGCGCGCCCACCCGGACCCTCACCCCCCGGCCCCCTCTCCCACGCACTCACACCCACCCGGGAGAGGGGGAGAAAAGCAGATGACCGGCAAGGTTCCTCCGCAAGGTGCCCCCTCTCCCGGGGGACGGGAGTGCGGATCGGGAGGGGGTGGGAGAGGGGGTTAGGGGGTGAGGGGCCCGCAGTACGCCTCCGCCGTCCGCGCCAGGATCTCGGCCAGCTTGACCACCGAATCCAGCTCCACCCACTCCTCGTCGGCGTGGGCGCCGGCCCCGGCCGGTCCGATGACCACGGTCTCGACGCCGGCGTTGGCGAGGAGCGAGGCGTCCATCCAGAAGGTGTGGCCCATGGCGCGGGGCTCCGCGCCGAGGACTCCGACGGCCGCCTCGGCCACGGCGCGGACGATGGGAGCGCCGGGCGCCACCTCGAAGGCCGGGCGTGTCAGGAGCGGGCGGACGGTCGCCTGGAAGGTGGGGTCGGAGGCGGAGAGCCGGTCGATGATCTCCTGGAGCTCGGCGCGGCAGCCGTCCTCGGTCTCGCCCGGAATCGTCCGGCGCTCCACCTCCAGCCGGCATTGCGCAGCGTAGACGCTGGGCGCGGTGCCACCGCGCAGGGTCCCGGCGTGCAGGGACGGCGGGCCGACCAGCGGGTGGCCCGGCCGGCGGCGCAGCTCCTGCTCCAGCAGGTCGAGCTGGCCGAGGAAGCGGCCCATCCGCATGTTGGCGTCGATCCCTTCGTCGAAACGGCTGCCGTGGGCCGCCCGGCCCGTGGTTTCGACCTCCAGCCAGCAGAAGCCCTTGTGGGCCAGGGAGAGCTCCAGCTCGGTCGCCTCGGTGACGACCGCCGCGTCCGGCTTGCGGTGCTTCAGCACCTCGAGCATGCCGAGGCTCGCGACCTCCTCGTCGGCCACGCCGACGACGTGGAGGTCACCGGCGAGCCGGGTGCCGGAGCCCGCGATCGCCCGGGCCGCCTCCATGCAGGCGGCGAGGCCGCCCTTCATATCGTAGGTGCCGCGGCCGAACATCCTGCCGTCGCGGATCTCGGCGGAGAAGGGCTCGGCCATGCCGTCCACTCCGACCGTGTCCATGTGGCCGTAGAGCATCAGCGACCGCCCGCCGCCGGTCCCGGGCAGGGTTCCGACCACGCTCACCCGGCGCGGCTCCGGCTCGTACGTCTCGACGCTCATGCCGATCCCCCGCAGCTCCTCGGCCACGTGCGCGGCGATCTGGCGCTCGTCGGTGATCCCGCCGTTGAAGAAGGGATTGATCGAGTTGATCCGGACCAGTCCGGCCAGGGTGTCGGCGACGCGTCGGGGATCGATCCGCATGGCGGGGGAGAGTATCAGACGAAACTGCGAGCCGGTCGGCCCCGTTCTGCCCTTCTCGGCGCACCTTACTCTGAAGAAGCCTCTCGACATTTCCGGCTCCCGGCGGACGGGTGTCGGATCTCATCCCCAAGGAGGAGACGATGTTCCGTAGAGCTCTGGCCTTTCTGGCCCTCATTTCCCTTCTCGCGGGCGGGCGGGCCGCTGCAATCACCTATGGCCAGCCCGACGGCGGCGATCACCCCAACGTGGGCGCCATCGTGGCCGAGTACCTGACGCCCGGCGTGAAGGACCTGTTCTGCAGCGGCACCTTGATCTCACCGACGGTCTTCCTGACCGCGGCCCACTGCACGGCGTTCCTGGAGGCGAACGGGCTGGAAGCCTGGGTCACCTTCGACGCCGACTACACGTCCCGGTCGAAGATCTACCTGGGGACGATGCACACGAATCCCAACTACACCTTCAGTCAGAACGATCCGGGGGACATCGCCGTCATTACCTTCGACCGGCCGATCCGCGGCATCACTCCGGCGGCGCTGCCGTCCGCGGGGCTGCTCGACCGGCTGTTCGCCGAGGGCGCCCTGACCGGCGAGCACTTCACGGCGGTCGGCTACGGCGTGCATGAGCCGACGCGCGGCGGCGGTCCTCCGTCGTTCCCGTTCGACAACCTGCGCTGGGTGTCGGTCTCGGAGTTCAACGCCCTGAGCGGGGTGTGGCTGCGCCTGAACCAGGCCGGACCGGCGGGCAACGGCGGCACCTGCTTCGGCGACTCGGGCGGCCCGAACTTCCTCGGCGCTGGCGCGGGCGAGACGCCGATCGTGGCTGCGCTCACCGTCACGGGCGACGCCATGTGCCTCGCCACCAACGTCGACTACCGGCTGGACACCCCGGCCGCGCGGGCCTTCCTCGGGCAGTTCGTGACGCTGCCGTAAGGGCCCTCACCCCCTAACCCCCTCTCCCGCAGAGAGGGGGAACCTATCCCCGCAGCTCCAACCCCGTCACCAGCACGGTCGGCGAGCCGATCATGCCGTCGAGGGGGTGGAAGGCCAGGTCGCGGCCGACCGCGACGATCCCCTGGAGGAGCGAGCTGATGCGGCCGCAGAGCCAGGCGCCGGCGACGGGAGCGCTGGCGCGGCCGGATTCGACGGCGAAGCCGCAGACGGGGAGCGCGAAACGGTTCTCGGTGAGGTCGAAGCGCCCGCCGCCCGTGACGTCGATCAGGTAGTAGCCCTGCGCGATCGAGCCGAGGAGCGAGACGACCGGGATCTTGGGGTCCGGCTTGAGATAGAGGTGAGTCGGACCCGGAGCCGGCAGGTCGCGCCAGCTCGCGCGCCGGCTGCAGCCGGACGGCGCGCCCTGCCCCCCTTCCGCCTGCCACCAGGCGAGGAGCGGCTGGCGGAAAAAGCCCTGCTCGACCAGGATCACTTCCCGCGTCGGCATCCCTTCGCCGTCCACCGGCGCCTCCAGGGCGCCGCCGGAGAGACGGCCGTTGTCGATCAGGGTCAGCAGCGGGCTGCCGAGCCGGCCGCGGTGGTCGCGCAGGCCCGCGGTCAGCGAGCCGGCCTTGGGTCCCACGAGCAGAGGGAGGAGGCCGCAGAGGAGGCGCGTCGCGACCGCCGGAGCGAGCAGGATCTCGCCGCTGTCGCGCTCCGGCGGGGCACCCTGGGCGGTGACCGCAAGGCGGTCGGCGAGGCGGCGCGCCAGGGCCGGCGGATGGAGCTTGCGCGCTTCGCGGGCGGCCAGGTAGAGCGAAGCCGTGGGGACCGAGCGGCCCGGGCCGGCGGCTTCCAGGTACAGAGTCGCCACCCGGCTCCGGGAGCGGGCGCGCAGGCCGCGGCTGTTGGCGATCTCGGACTCGCTGGAGCCGTCTTCCAGAGCGGCGCGCAGCAGGCGGGCGCCGGGCAGCTCGGCGGACAGCTCGCGGCCCAGGCTCTCCAGGAGCTTCAGCCCTTCGCGCTCGCCGATCAGCGGCGCCTCGAAGTCCGACGGCTCGCTCCAGCCGAGGGCCGGGACCGGCTCGGGGAGGCGCAGGGAGCGGCCGGCCGGCTCGGGCCATGGGCCGTCCGGGGCGGGCTCGCCCGTGCCGGCGGCGAAGAAGGAGCCCCGGTGATGGCCGGCGCGCACCGCCCAGGCCTGCTCCTGGGCGAAGATGGAGGTCTCGGTGACGGCGGTCAGCTCCAGGCGGCGCGAGCGCCCGCGCTTGGTGAAGACCTCGGCGTCCGGCCAGCCGCGGCGGACGAGCGCCACGAGGATCTCCTGGAGCGGCGAGGCCACGGCCACGACGCTCACGCCGGCACTCCGTCCGGAACGACGTCGACCCCGTCGAGGAGGATCGCCGGAGCAGTCGCCCACACCGGCATCTTCTGTCCCCCCTTGGCGCACCAGCCGGCGCCGGCGGGCCGGGCGTCCCGTCCCACACCGATCACGCGCGTCAGGAGGTCGGCCACCCGGCCGCGCAGCACGCACGGCCCCACAGTCTCGCCGAGGGCGCCGCGCCGGATGCGCCGGGCGAAGGGGAGGTGGAGCGCGAAGGCGCCGGAGAGCGGATCGAGAGAGCCGCGGCTCGCCTCGGGGAGGTAGAAGCCGCCTTCGGCTCCGGCGAGGAGGTCGGCTTCGCCGGCCTCTCCCGGCAGGAGCTCGAGATGGCTGGAGCGCGGCCCCGGGGGCATGTGGCGGCTGCCGCGCCTCCCCGCGCCCGGGACCAGGACCGGCGAGGTGCGCGCCCAGAGAGCGTCGGCGAGCGGCTGCTCCACGACGCCGCCGCGCAGCAGCCAGCGCCGGAGGGCCGGAGCGCCCTCGTCGTCGGTCGTCCGCCGCACCCCTTCCGGTGCCGCCGAGGGGTCGTCGAGCACGTCGAGGCACTCGGCAGCCATGGCGACTCCGACCGCCGCCTCGAGGTTGCCCCCCTGGGCCAGGACGTCGGCTTCCAGGGCGTGCGCCACCGCCTCGTGGAGCAGCACGGCGACCGCGGGCGGAGCGAGCACGGCGGGACCGCGGAACGGCTCCGGAGGCGCCGCCTGGCGGGCGCGGAAGAGGGCCACCACGGAGATGGCCGTGGTCTCGGCGGCCTCGGCGTCCAGGCGCGGGAAGAGCACGCCGTAACGCCCCCAGGGGGCCTCGGCCGCGACGCTGTAGAAGGTCTCGGTCTCCGGCCCCGGCACCAGGCGCGGACCCACGACCTGCACCCAGCGCCGGTGCCGCCGCACCGTGGTGCGCAGAGGGAAGGCCGCGTGGTGGGCCCGCACGGCGCGCCCCACGGCGGCCGGGAATTCGGTCAGCTCGGGAGCGGCCGGAGGCTCGGCCGGCCGGGAGCGCAGCGCGGGCTCGGGATAGGTGGCGGAGGGGAGCGCGCGGGCCACTTGGCGGAGCGCCTCGGCGAAAGGCCGGCTGTCCATGACGTCGCGCGTGGCCAGCCAGGTGTGCCCTTCGCGCACCAACCGGATCGCGAAGCCCTCCTCCCGCCAGACCCGCAGGCCCGGCCCCTCGTCCTCGGCTGCCATCTCCAGGTCTTCCCGCCGCTCGAAGTAGGCGTCCACCACGTCTTCTGGCTGCTCGGCGATCTGCGACAGGGTGCGGGCGACGGCGGCGGTGTCCAGCTCGGAGAACGGCATCCAGGGGATTGTATCCGCTCGTGCTCCGCGCGGGGGGAACGCTCAGGCGAGGAGGGAGCGCTGCTGGATCAGGCCGAAGGCTTGGGCCAGCAGCTCGTAGGAGCGCAATCTCTCCTCGTGGCTGTGGACCGTCGTGGCCACCATCACCTCGTCCACGCCGGTCTCCTCCACGAGGGTCTCGATCTGGGCGCGGACCTTGATCGGATTGCCGATGAAGTGGAGCGCGCGGTAATGGTCGGCGACCGCGCGCTCCTGCGGCGTGTAGGGGTAGGACATGGCCTCCTCCGGGCTCGGCAGCGGCCCCAGACGGCCGCTCTGCAGCCGCACCCACGCGAGGTCCAGAGTCCAGGCCAGATGCTCCGCCCGCTCGTCCGTCTCCGCGCAGACGACGGAGACCGCCAGGATCGCGTGCGGCTCCCGGAGCTGCGCGGACGGCTGGAAGCTCTCCCGGTAGGCGCGGATCGCCGGCGCCGGCGGCGTCGGGCTGAAGTGCCGGGCGAAGCTGTATCCGAGACCCAGCGTGCCGGCGAGCCGGGCGCTCGCCCCGCTGGAGCCCAGCAGCCAGATCGGCGGCAGCTCCACGTCGTCCGGGACGACCCGCACGGACCGGAAAGGGTGGTCCTCCGGAATGTCGCCCCGGGAGAGAGCCAGCAGCTCGGCCAGTTGGGCGGGGAACTGCTCGGCGTCGAAGGGGCGCAGCGCCTGCAGGGTGGCCTGATCGGTGCCCGGCGCGCGGCCGATGCCCAGGTCGATGCGCCCGGGGTGCAGGGCCTCCAGCGTATGGAACGCCTCGGCCACCCGCAGAGGCGCGTGATTGGGAAGCATGATCCCGCCGGAGCCGACCCGGATTCGCTCGGTCGCCGACGCCACATGCCCGATCAGCACCTCGGGCGACGAGCTGGCGACGCTGGGGATGTTGTGGTGCTCGGCGAACCAGTACCGCGTGTACCCGAGCCGCTCCGCGAGCCGCGCCAGGTCCACTGTGGCGCGCAGCGCCTCGGAGGCCGTGGAGCCCGACGCGACGGGAGCGAGGTCGAGGACGGAGAGCGAGAGGGTCATGGTGCGGCTACCGCTCGGCGGGAGGAAGCGGCGCGACAACTGACGAAGGTGACGAAGGCGGTTCGGCGGCCGGCCGGCTCAGCCTCACGGCCGTCCCCAGAGATCCTTCTCCGACTTCGGCGGCACCGGCCGGCTCCTCGCGCCGCGCTTGGCGAGGATCTCCTGAACCTGCTCCAGGGTGGGAGCGAGGACGGCGTTCTGGGCGGCGGCGAGCTCGTTGATCCCTTTGAACGCGAGGTCGACCAGGTTGTCCATCTCGTCGCGGCGGAAGCTCCTCTTCTCGCCAGTGCCCTGGATCTCCACCACGGAGCCATGGGCGGTGGCGACCACGTTCATGTCGACTTCGGCCACCTGATCTTCCACGTACTCGATGTCCAGCAACGGGACGTTGTTGACGATGCCGACGGAGACGGCGGCGATCTGGTCGACCACCGGCCAGGTCTGGATGTCGCCGGTCAGCAGGAGCTCGCCGAGAGCGAGGGTTGCGGCCACGTAGGCGCCGGTGACCGCGGCCGTGCGGGTGCCGCCGTCCGCCTGGATGACGTCGCAGTCCAGGGTCAGGGTGCGGTCGGGCATGGCGGTGAGGTCGAAGGCGGCGCGCAGGCTGCGGCCGATCAGGCGCTGGATCTCGGAGGTCCGGCCCGAGGGCTTGCCCTGGGAGACTTCGCGCGCCGAGCGGGTGTGGGTGGCGCGCGGCAGCATGGAGTACTCGGCGGTGATCCAGCCGCGTCCGCTGTCTCTGAGGAAGGGGGGGACCCGGTTCTCGACGCTGGCCGAGATCAGCACGTGGGTGTCTCCCAGCTCGATGCGGACGGAGCCTTCGGCGTACTTCATGGCTCCGGGCTGGATGCGGACAGGGCGCAGGGCGTCGGCGGCGCGGCCGTTCGGGCGGCGGGCGGAGGGGGTTGTATCGGCCATGAGCGCATTGTACCGGGAGCGGTCATCCAAAGGCGCGGGAGCGGCGTATCCGAGAAGAGAGGGGCGCTATCGGCTCCTGTACAAAAGAAGGAGGAAAGGATGAGGCATTTTTCTTTGCGCGTGATCACGCTGGTCGTCCTTGCCATGCTCGGCGCGGTCCTTCCAGCCCTGGCTTCCAGCCACCGCGAGGCTCCGGCCATCACCGAGATGCCCAAGGTGGACGGCACCGATTTCTACATGTTCCGCAGCTATGAGGCCGGCCGTTCGGGGTACGTCACGCTGATCGCCAACTACCTGCCGCTCCAGGACGCCTACGGCGGTCCCAACTACTTCACTCTGGACCCGAACGCGTTGTACCGGATCCACATCGACAACACGGGCGACGGCGTCGAGGACATCACGTTCCAGTTCCGGGTCGCCCAGCTCCTGCGGGACCTCAAGATCCCGGTCGGCGGCCAGCAGGTGTCGGTGCCGCTGTCCAACATCGGCCCCATCTCCGAGCAACCAGGCAACCGGTCGCCCAATCTCAACGTCCTGGAGAGCTACACGCTGGCGGTGGTCCGCGGGCGGGTGAACAACGCGAGCAGCGTCACCTACGCCAGCAACCCGTCGGCGGGGACCTCCCGCTTCGGCAAGCCTTTCGACAACATCGGCGAGAAGTCGATCCCCGACTATGCGGGCTACGCCGCCGGGTTCATCTGGGACTTCCAGTTCCCCGACTGCGGCAATAATTCGGGGCGGGTGTTCGTCGGCCAGCGCAAGGAGTCGTTCGCGGTCAACCTCGGCGAGATCTTCGACCTCGTCAACATCGAGAACCCGCTGGGGCCGCGCGACGCCGAGCCGAACACGCTGGACGACAAGAACATCACCACCTTCGCCGTGGAGGTGCCGATCGACTGCCTCACCAACGGCACCAACCCGGTCATCGGCGGCTGGACCACCGCGGCCCTGCCGCGCAACCGCACGCTCAAGACCAATCCGGACTTCCGGTCGCCGACCCAGGAGACGGGCAACTACGTGCAGGTGTCGCGGCTCGGCATGCCGCTGGTCAACGAGGTCGTGATCGGCCTCAAGGACAAGAACCTGTTCAACGCCGCCAGCCCGCAGGGGGACGCGGCCCTCGCCACCTACGTGACCAATCCGACCTTGCCGGAGCTGCTGGAGATCCTGTTCGGCGCCGCGGGCGTGCGGGCTCCCAACAATTTCCCGCGCACCGACTTGGTGGCCGCGTTCGCCACGGGCATCCAGGGGCTGAACTTCCTCTCCGACGGCCAGCCGCACGAGATGCTGCGCCTGAACACCAGCATCGCAGCGGCCGCCGCGGCGGCGCAGAACAGCCTCGGCGCCCTGGGCGGCGACAACGCCGGCTTCCCCAACGGCCGCAGGCCGGGCGACGACGTGGTGGACATCGAGCTGCGGGTGGCGATGGGTGTGCTCTGCCACGCGTTCCCCGGCGTCTTCTGCAATCCCGCGGATGCGCCGTCGGGCACCCTCCCGTTCACCGACGGCACGCTCCAGGACGCGAGCCAGTTCGACAGCGCGTTCCCTTATCTGAGGCCGCCGCTGCCGGGCTCGCCGAACGGTCCCAACGGCGTCGAGGACTGATCCGCAGTCTACAGACCTTCACGACGAGCCCGGCTTCGAGGCGAAAATGCGGCCCCTCACCCCCCTGACCCCCCTCTCCCACCCCCTCCCATCCTTCCGGGAGAGGGGGGAAACGAACGTCTGCCACGAGACGAAAACGCTTTTCTCCCCTCTCCCGGTTGGGCGTGAGGGGGTGGGAGAGGGGCCGGGGGTGAGGGAGCCGGGGCGGGCTCTCCGCCTCGCCCTCCTCCTTCTCCTCCTCGCCGCCCCCGCCCTGCACGCCCACGACTTCTGGATCGAGCCGTCGAGCTTCGCGCCGGCTCCCGGGGAGCGGATCACCGTCCGGCTGCGGGTCGGCGAGCATTTCCGGGGAGACCCGGTGCCGCGCAATCCGCAGCGGATCGAACGCTTCGCGGCCGTGGGCGCGGGCGGCGAGGCCGAGGTGATCGGGTTGCCGGGACGTGATCCGGCGGGCTACGCCTCGTTCGGCGCTCCGGGGCTCTACTGGCTCGTGTACGACAGCAACCACGCCTCGATCGAGTCGGAGGGTCCGAAGTTCGAGAGCTATCTGGTCGAGGAGGGGCTGGAGCGGATCAGCGCTCTGCGTGCCGAGCGCGGCCAGGGCGCGGCCCGAGCGCGGGAGATCTATTCGCGCTGCGCCAAGTCGCTGATTTCGGTGGGAAGCGCCGGTGGAGAGAGCTATGATCGGCCGCTGGGGCTCGTCCTGGAGCTGATCCCGGAGAGCAACCCCGCCGCCGCGGCGCCCGGCGCGGATCTCCCGGTCCGGCTTTTGTACCAGGGGAAGCCGCTCGCCGGCGTCCTCGTGGCGGCGATTCCGTACGATGCTCCGGAAGCGCAGATCTCCGCGCGGTCGGACGCCGAAGGGCGGGTCCGGCTGCGCCTGAACCGTGGAGGCGACTGGCTGGTCAAGGCGGTGCACATGATCCAGGCTCCTGAAGGGACTGGAGCCGACTGGGAGAGCTTCTGGGCCTCCCTGACGTTCAGAGTGCCCGTTCGCTGACCGTTCATCTATGGACCCGCAGCCTGTTCGAGAGATCGAGCTGATGCGAAGAATCGGCGCTGGAGACGGCGACGCTCTGGCCGAGGTGTTCGACCTGCATTCTCCGGTCGTCCTCGGTCTGCTGAGCCGCATCCTGGGCCGGCGGAGCGAGGCCGAGGAGGTGCTGCAGGAGGTGTTCCTCCAGGTCTGGATGCAGGCCGACCGCTACGAGCCGGAGCGGGCCTCGCCGCGTGGCTGGATCCTGATGCTGGCCCGTTCGCGCGCCCTCGACCGCATCCGCCGCCGGGAGTCGAGCCGCCGCCGCGAGGAGGAGGCCGCGGAGGACAGGCCGCAGCTCAGGGCGGTGCGCCCGGTCGGCACCGAGCGGCTGGAGGAGGTGGAGCGTCGCAGCCGGATCGCCTCCGCGCTCGGCGTCCTGTCGCCCGAGCAGCGCCGCTGCATCGAGCTCGCTTTCTTCGAAGGTTTGACGCACACCCAGATCGCCGAGCGGCTGGAAGCGCCGCTCGGGACGATCAAGTCCCGGATCCTGCTCGGAATGAACAAGCTCCGGCAGGCATTGAGCGCGTGATGGCCGACCATACCTCCCGCCACGACGAGCTGATCCCCGCGTACGCCCTCGGCGCGCTGGACGGCGACGATCTGCGCGAGCTGGAGGGCCATCTCGATGCCGGCTGCGCCGAATGCCGGCGGCAGCTCGACCTCTGGCAGGGGGACCTCGAAGAGCTGGCGGCATCGGTGCCGCCCGTCGAGCCTTCGCCCGAGACCCGCCGGAGGGTCCTGCGCCTGGCGGGCGTCCCGGCAGCCGCTCCCCCTCCGGCGACTCCGCGTCCCGTGGCTCCGCGCCCCATCGCTCCAAACCGGCCCTGGCGCTGGCTGGCCCTGCCGGCGGCGGCGCTCCTGGCCCTGACAGCCTGGGGCGCCTGGCGCCTGGCCAGCCTCGGGGAGGAGGTCCGGGGCCTGCGCGCCGAACGCGACCGGCTGGCGCAGCAGACCGCGGCGCTCGACCGCGAGTTGGGGCTGGCGCGCGCGGATGCCGAGCGCATGGCCGCGACGCTGGCCATCGTCTCCGCTCCGGAATCGCGCACCATCCAGCTCGCCGGCCTCGGCTCGACCCCCGGCGCGGCCGGCAAGACCTTCGTCGATCCCAAGGGCGGCCGGGCGGTCTTCTACGCCTTCGACCTGCCCACGCTCTCCGCGGACAAGACCTACCAGCTCTGGTGGATCGCCGAAGGTCGCCCGGTCTCCGCCGGCACCTTCCAGGTGGACCCGAACGGCACCGCCCGAGTAGCCGTTGACCGGGTGGAGAACGCCGACGACATCCAGGCCTGGGCCGTGACCGTCGAGCCCGCGGGCGGCGTGCCGCAGCCGACGGGGGAGATGGTGCTGAAGGGGTAGGCCCCTCACCCCCTAACCCCCTCTCCCACCCCCTCCCTGCCTTCCGGGAGAGGGGAACACGACAAAAAAACTGTCTACCCCGTTTTGATCCCGCCTTTCTCCCCCTCTCCCGGTTGGTGGGAGGGGGTGGAAGAGGGGGCCGGGGGGTGAGGGGGCAGTGTTAAGATCCGCGCAATCCTATGCGCCCTTCCGTGGTGAATCCTCTCGAGCGCCTGCGAGCTCGGGCCAGTCAGGCCCAGGCTTCGATCGTGCTGGCCGAGGGCGAGGACCCCCGGGTCGTCGCCGCGGCGGAGCGCGCCGCCGCCTCCGGTCTGTGCCGTCCCTCGCTGGTGGGCGCGTTCGGGAGGATCGAGGAGGCCGCGGAGGCCGCCGGGGTGCGGCTGACCGTCCCGGTCCTCGATCCGGTGGCCGAGCCGGACCTGACGCACCTGGCTGCGCGGCTGGCCGAGCGACTGGCTTTGCGGGGCCTCCCTCCGGAGCAGGCCGACCTGCTGGTCCGCGATCCCCTGTATTACGCCGCCTTGCGCGTGGCCACGATGCGCGCGGACGGCGCGGTGATGGGCGCTCTGGCCACCACCGCGGACACGCTGCGGGCGGCGCTGCGGGTGATCGGGCCGCGGCCCGGCCTGTCCGTGGTCTCCTCCTGCTTCCTGATGGTGATGCCGGACGGCCGCGGCCTGATCTACAGCGATTGCGGCGTGGTGCCCGATCCGGACCCGGAGCAGCTCGCGGACATCGCGGTGGCCGCCGCGGCGAGCTGCCGCGCGCTGCTCGGCGAAGAGCCTCGCGTGGCCCTCCTGTCCTTCTCCACCAAGGGGAGCGCCGAGCATCCGCGGGTCGCCAAGGTGCGCGCCGCCCTGGAGAGCCTGCGCGCGCGGGGCCTCGACTTCGAGGTGGACGGCGAGCTGCAGGCCGACGCCGCGCTGGTGCCCGAGGTGGCCCGGCGCAAGGCGCCCGGCAGCCCGGTGGCCGGCCACGCCAACGTCCTGGTCTTCCCCGACCTGGACGCCGGCAACATCGCCTACAAGCTCACCGAGCGCCTGGCCGGCGCGCGGGCGGTCGGCCCGCTGCTCCAGGGGCTCGACCGGCCGGTCAACGACCTCTCCCGCGGCTGCTCCGTGGAGGACGTCCTGGACGTGATGGCGGTCACCGCGCTGACGGCGGCCGAGCGGAGGAACGCATGAAAGTTCTCGTCGTGGGCGGAGGTGCCCGGGAGCACGCCCTCTGCTGGAAGCTGCGCCAGAGCCCGTTGCTGAGCGACCTGTACTGCGCGCCGGGGAACCCGGGGATCGCGGAGATCGCCGATCTCGTCCCGATCGCGCCCGAGGAGGTCCACCGGCTCGCCGGCTTCGCCGCCGAGATGGCGGTCGACCTGACGGTGGTCGGCCCGGAGCTGCCGCTGACCCTCGGCATCGTGGACGACGTCGCCAGCCGCGGGCTGGCGGTCTTCGGGCCGACGCAGCGGGCCGCGGAGATCGAGGGGAGTAAAGTCTTCGCCAAGCAGTTCATGGAGCGGCACGGCATCCCCACCGCCCCCTTCGTGCTGGCGCACGGCCCGGAAGAGGCGGCGGCGGCGCGCGGCCGGTTCGGCTGGCCCGTGGTGCTCAAGGCCGACGGCCTGGCCGCGGGCAAAGGGGTGATCATCGCCAGGGACAAGGCCGAGTACGACGAGGCGGTCCGCGCCATGTTCGAGGAGCGCCGCTTCGGGGTCAGCGGCGAGCGGGTCGTGATCGAGGCCTTCCTCGAAGGGGAGGAGATCTCCTTCATGGCCCTGTGCGACGGCCAGCGGGTCCTCCCGCTCGCCACGGCCAAGGACTACAAGCGGATCGGCGACGGCGACACCGGGCCCAACACCGGCGGCATGGGCAGCCACAGCCCGTCCGGCGTCCTGTCGGCCGAGGTCGCCGCCGGCATCGTCGAGACGGTGCTGCACCCCACGGTGGCCGGCATGGCCGAGGAGGGGCGGCCTTTCTCCGGGGTCCTCTACGCCGGCCTGATCCTGACGCCCGACGGTCCGCGGGTGCTCGAGTACAACGCGCGCTTCGGCGATCCCGAGGCGCAGGTGCTCCTGATGCGGATGGAGGACGACCTGCTGCCGATCCTCGCCTCCGGCGCGGCCGGCGCCTTCGACGTGCGGCGGCTGTCGTTCCGCAAGGAGGTGGCGGCCTGCCTCGTCCTGGCGAGCCCGGGCTATCCGGGACGGCCGGTCCAGGGAGAGGTGATCCGGGGGCTCGAACGGGCCGCGGCCCTGCCGAACGTCGAGATCTTCCACGCCGGCACCGCGGTGTCCGGAGGCGAGCTGGTGAGCGCGGGAGGGCGGGTCCTCTCGGTCTGCGCCCTCGACGCCGACCTGCTCGGCGCGCTCAAGCGAGCCTACACCGCCGTGGCCGAGATCGACTGGCCGGCCAAGGCCTTCCGCCGTGACATCGGCCGCCGGGTTCTCGGCCAGGCGTAATCCCGACCCGTGATAACGTCACCCGACTGTCGTTGACGCGGGAGCCGAGCGCTGCAACAATGCGTCAGTCGCTCCGAACGACACCAGGTGAACCCGCGGCCAGGCCGGCGCTCCCGCGAGCGGCTGGTACTTTTCGTGCATAGGGGTCTGGTCGCTGTTGTCATGGAATGGAAGTAACCATGGGCGGATGTAACGGTTGTAGCTTCAAAGGAATGTCGACCGCTGTCGAAGACGCTTTCGTCGGCGTGCGTTTTCGGGAGGAGACGAACCTGACGCTCTGTACGACGGGTGGGAAGATCTATGCCAGGGGTGACAAGGTGATCGTGGATCTCGAATCGGGACCGGCGTACGGCCATGTCGAGCAGTCTCCGATGCCGGTGTTCAAGCCCTGCCAGAAGTCGAGCGCCCGGCCCATCGTCCGTCCCGCCGACGAGGCGGATACGGCGGCGCTCGACCGTCAGCGCCAGAACGAGGTGATGGGCAAGCTGTACGCGCAGGAGCGCTCGCGGGCCCTCGGCCTCGACATGAAGGTGTCGCTGGTGGACTTCTCCCTGAACGGCAAGAAGGCGACTTTTTACTTCACCTCGGACGGCAGGGTGGACTTCCGACAATTGGTGCGCGACCTCTCCACCCGCTTCTCGGTGCGGGTGAAGATGGTCCAGGTCGGAGCGCGGGACGAGGCCGGCCTGATCGGCGGCATCGGCATCTGCGGCAAGACGCTCTGCTGCTCGACCTGGCTCAAGGACTTCCGGCCGATCTCCATCCAGATGGCGAAGCGGCAGAACCTGAGCCTGAACCCGTCGAAGATCTCCGGCCAGTGCGGCCGCCTGCTCTGCTGCCTGGCTTACGAGGACGACCAGTACAAGACCCGGAACGCCGAGGGCCGGCCGCCGGCTCCCGCGCTCCCGGTCATCTAGGGGATAAAGACCACGGACCCTATGGCCAATCGCAAACTGATTCGTCCGGACATGAACGAGCTCAAGAAGGAGCTCCCTGCGCGCAGTGTGCGCCGCAAGCAGACGCCTCCCGAGCAGACCAACGCCGAGGAGTTCTACTACCTCAAGCAGATGGCGGCGAAGACGCCCATGGTGGTGATCCTCGACGGCGGCGAGGAGATTCGGGGCTGGATCGAGTGGTACGACAAGGGGGCGATCAAGCTGAACCGGCATGCCGGCCCCAATCTGCTGATCCAGAAGCAGTACATCCGCTACATGTTCAAGGAAGAGGAGCTGCGGCGCACCGGGCGCAACAGGCGGACCGACGAGACACCGTCCGAGTAGACCACCCCAATGAACCGGCGCCCCCGCCTGGCCCTGACCCAGGGCGACCCCGCGGGCATCGGGCCGGAGATCCTCCTCAAGCTCCTGGCCTCCGCCGCCGCCCTGGCCCCCAGGGAACCCTCCTGGGAGCCGCTCGTCGTGGCCGAGCGCGCCGCCCTGGAGCCCCTCCGGCCCATCCTGCCGCATGTCTCAGACATCCCCTGGGACCGCTTTCGTTATCTGTCCTCCCTCCCCTCGCGCGAAGAGCTGGAGGCGCTCGACGGCATCCCGGTGCTCGATCCGGTGGGCGAGCCGCGCGCCCTCGCCTTTGGAGAGTCGGGGCCGGCCGACGCCGCCGGGGCCATGGCCGCCCTGGACGCCGGGATCGCCCTGGTCCGCTCCGGCGCGGCCGACGCCCTG
>DASVEF010000179.1:0-36866 GCA_036380715.1 Thermoanaerobaculia bacterium
CTCTGGCAGCACCTGTTCTGGATCTTCGGCCACCCGGAGGTCTACATCATCTTCCTGCCATCCATCGCCCTGGTGGCCATGATCGTGCCGACATTCGCGCGCACGCCGATCGTCGGATACGGCTGGGTCGTGCTGGCGGCGGTGGGCACCGGCTTCCTGAGCTTCGGCCTGTGGGTCCATCACATGTTCACCACGGGGCTGCCCGGCATCTCGCTCGGACTGTTCTCCGCCGCCTCGCAGGCCGTGGCGATCCCCACCGGCGTCCAGATCTTCTGCTTCATCGCCACGATGCTCGCGGGGCGCGTCACGCGGTCGGTCCCCATGCTCTTCGTGCTGGGCGGGCTGGCGACCTTTATCATCGGCGGGCTCACCGGCGTGATGGTGGCGCTCGCGCCGTTCGACTTTCAGGCCCACGACTCGTTCTTCGTGGTGGGGCATCTCCACTCCGTGCTCATCGGCGGAACCGTTTTCCCGGTCCTCGCCGGTTTCTACTATTTCTTTCCGCTCGTCCACGGCAAGCAGCTTTCCGAGAAGCTGGGGAGGATCGCCTTCTGGTTGATCTTCATCGGATTCAACGTCACGTTCCTGCCGATGCACCTGACGGGGCTGCGCGGCATGCCGCGGCGGGTTTTCACCTTCCCGGCGGACGCGGGATTCGATGCGCTCAATCTCGCCTCCAGCATCGGCGCTTTCATCCTGGCGGCGGGGCTGGCCCTCGTGGTCTTGGACATTTTCCGTCCGAAAGGAAAGCGGGCGGCTTCCGCAAGAAATCCGTGGGGCGCCGGCACGCTGGAATGGCTGGCCGAGATCCCCGCCGGCAAGCCCTGGGGGGTTCGCTCTATCCCTGAGATCGACAGCCGGTATCCCTTGTGGGATCAGCCGAATTTCATGCGCGATGTGGATCAAGGCCGGTTCTATCTTCCGGATGCCGAAGAAGGAAAACGCGAGACCCTGGTCACCACCGTCATTGACGCGCAGCCGGTCCAGTGCCTGCGTGTCTCGGGGCCGAGCTTCGTCGCCTTCTGGGCTGCGATGTTCACCGGCGGCATCTTCATCTTCTCGACTTTTCACCTGTGGTGGCCGGCGGCCGCGAGCGGCGTGCTGGCCCTCGCCGCCATTCTCGTCTGGCTGTGGAACGGTACGGCGAAGATTCCCGAGAAGGAGGAGAAGGACGTCGGGCTCGGACTGACCTTGCCGTTCTATGCCTCGGGATCGAAGTCGGTCGGCTGGTGGGCGATGCTCATCACGATGTTCGGCGACATGACCGCCTACGTCTGCCTCGTCTTCGGTTATTTCTTCTACTGGACGATCCACGAAGACTTCCCTCCCGATCCCAATCCGGGTCCGGGCGTCGTCTGGCCCGCGGCGGCCCTCGTCCTCCTGCTCGGCTCCTGGGCCCTGACGCTGCTCGCCCGGCGCTGGAACCGGCGCGACCGCGCGGCCCTCTTCCATGCCGGGCTGGTGTCAGCCGCCATCCTGGCCGTGGCCGGCGGCGGCGCCCTGCTCGCCGGCCCCTGGCTCTCCGGCCTCGACCCGGCGAGCCACTCCTATGCCGCGACCGTCTGGGTGCTGGTGATCTGGACGGCCATCCACGTCGCCGTCGGGCTGATCATGCACCTTTACTGCGTGGCGCGGCGGCTCGCCGGGCGCATGACCGCGCGCTACGACATCGACATCGCCAATGTCGCGCTGTACTGGCACTTCACCGCCCTGATGGCCGCCATCACGATCGCCGTGATCGCCGGATTTCCTCTCGTGGCATGAGGATCGTCGTATGAGGATCGTGCCGTGACCGACCTGCCCGAAAAGAAGGAGAGCCTCTGGCTCCTCACCGCCTCGCCGGCGATCTGGTCCGCGCACTTCCTGCTGTCCTACGTCACGGCCGCGGTCTGGTGCGCGAAGATGGCGGGTCCCGGCGGTCCCCTCGGAGGCGCGCGCACGGCCATCGCCGTCTACACGGCGCTCGCGCTCGCCGGCATCGGGATCACCGGCTGGATCGGTTTCCGCCGGCACAGCTACGGCGACGCCGAGACGCCGCACGACTTCGACACGCCGGAGGACCGCCACCGGTTCCTGGGGTTCGCCACGCTGCTGCTCTCGGCCCTGAGCGCGGTGGCCACGATCTACGTGGCCCTGGCCGCCGTTTTCATCGGGAATTGCCGTTGATGCGCCGCGCCCTGCTCATCCTCGGATTCCTCGCCCTCGCCGCCGTCTGGCTGGGGCCGCTGCCGCGGCTGGCGCGGCAGGCCTTTTTCGCGCACATGACCCTGCACATGGGAGTCGTGGCCGTGGCGGCCCCCCTTCTCGCGCTGGGGATCGCCGGAGGGCGGCGGGATCCGGTGCGCCGGGTTCCCGGCCTCTTCGCTCCGATTCCGGCCTCCGTCCTGGAGCTGGTGGTGGTATGGGCCTGGCACATGCCGGCGCTGCACCACGCGGCGCGGCACAGCGTGGCGGGGCTGGTGGCCGAGCAGGGGATGTTCCTCCTCTCCGGTCTCCTTGTCTGGCTGTCCGCTTTCGGCGGCGGGGGAGACGGTGGCGCCCGGGGACCTCGGACCGGCGCCGGCGTCATCGGGCTCCTGCTCACCTCCATGCACATGACGCTGCTGGGGGCGCTGCTCGCCCTCGCTCCGCGCCCGCTCTACGCGCACGCCCACGGCCTCTTCGGCTTGACGCCACTGGAGGACCAGCACCTGGGCGGGGCGATCATGCTCCTCGTGGGCGGCGTCGCCTATCTGCTCGGCGGCCTCTGGTTGACCGCGGGGCTGCTGCGCGGCCGGGTGCTCGCGGCCGGGAGGAGGGCGTGATGCGGCGGCTCGCGACCGTGCTCCTCGCCGCCGCGGCCTTCCTGGTGGCCCTGCTGTCTCCGCGGAGCCCCCGCACGGAAGCTCCGGCCGCCGGGAGGGGCACCGGTTTGTGGAAGGCGCGCCTGAAGCGCTGGCTGATCGAAAGCGCGGTGATCCTCGCGGTCTTCGCGGCCGGCGGCTTCCTCGTGGCCGCGTCGGGGATCATCCCGATCAAGGCCAGCTCCGGCCACTGGGCGGTCACCCGGTGGTTCCTGATCTTTTCCATGCACAGGTCCTTTTCCACGCACAGCCTGGGGATCAAAGCGCCTCCGCTCGACGATCCTGCGCTGGTGTTGCGGGGGGCGGGCGCGTACGAGACCAACTGCCGTCCCTGTCACGGCAGCCCGGAGCTCCGGCATCCCCGGGTCGCGCGGCGCATGCTCCCGGAGCCGCCCTACCTGCCGCCGAAGATCTCCGAGTGGAAGCCGGAAGAGCTCTTCTCCCTGGTCAAGCACGGCGTCAAGCTCACCGGCATGCCCGCCTGGCCGGCGCAGCAGCGCGACGACGAGGTCTGGGCGATGGTCGCCTTTCTGCTCAAATTCCAGGATTTGGACGCCCAGGAGTACCGGAGGCTCGTGTACGGCGAGATCCCTCCGGCCTCCGAGGCCGCGCCCATCGAGGGCCTGCTCGGACCGCAAAACGCGCCGCGGGCGGTCGCCGCGAGCTGCGGTCGTTGCCACGGCGTGGACGGCCGCGGCCGGGGCGCGGGCGCCTTTCCCCGGCTCGCGGGCCAGCGTCCCGCCTATCTCTACGCCTCGCTCCAGGCCTTCGCCCGCGGCGAGCGCCACAGCGGGATCATGGCGCCCATCGCCGCGCCCCTGAGCCCCGGAGAGATGCGCGAGCTGGCGCGCTATTACGCCAGCCTCCCGAGGCCCTCGCCGCCGCGCCGGGCGGCCACCCTGGCGGCGATCGAGAGGGGCCGCCGGATCGCCCACCGCGGGGTCCCGGAGAAACGCGTCCCCTCCTGCGCGGACTGCCACGGCCCCGGCGCCATCCGCCGGAAGCCGATCTATCCCGAGCTCGCCGGCCAGTACGCCGGTTACCTCGTCCAGCAGCTCCAGCTCTTCCAGAAAGAGCACCGCGGCGGCACGCCATTCGCACACCTCATGCACCCCGTGGCCTCCCGGCTAACCCCGGAGCAGATGCGCGATGTGGCAGCGTACTATGAATCGCTCGCACCCGGCCGCGAGTAGCTGCGGACCAATTCTCCGGACAATCTCAGCAGTTGCTGCGGGATTGACCCTTTTCCCCGCCCAAAAGATCTATGGGCGGCGCATTGGGTCTCCGGTCCCATGAGAAAGTCACTTGCATAGAAAAAAGGCCTTTTCCTCGTGGCTGTTCCCCTCGGGTCGCGGGAAAAGGCCTGTTCCATCTTTCCATTGGGCAATGGGCTGAGAAAAAGGTCTTTTCCCGCCGCCAAAGGCCTGCGACTCGACGGCGGCGACCTTTTCGGCAGTTCAGAGCCCGAAGGTTGGTCTCAGAAGGGCTATTGCAGAAGGGGCCTATTTCTACCTCGTCAGATCCTTCGCATGCCTCTTTTTCCGCCCTGAAGGGGCGCAGGCGTGTAGCCCCGGGCGCGAGCCCGGGGGAAAAGGAGCTCCCTAGAACGGATCCCGGCCACAGATCCCTGCATTCCCCAGTGCCTTCCTGATTCCGAGTGGAAGCTGACCATCACATACAGGGATGACTCAGCCGACGCCTGACGAGCCACGGCATTTTCGGTACCTGACCGCAGGGCTTCACAGCCTGGAACGCCTCCGGCCGAGGGCCGAGCCCGCCAGCCATCCGGCGAGCATCCCCACCGCTCCAGCAGCAGCCATGGCGGCCCAGGGAACGTCCGCATCCCGTCGCTTCCCATTTTCTGGCAGCTCGCCGGGCCGGGCCTCGCGCCCCTCGCAGGCCATCCGCAGAACCTGCGCTAGATGGAGAGCACGGCGGCCAGTCCCTTGGGCGATCTGCTCATGGCAACTGAAGCCGTCGGCGATGAGGAGCGTGTCCGGGGCGGCGGCGCGGACCGCGGGCAGGAGCACCCGCTCGCCGCAGGCGACCGAGACTTCATAGTGCTCGCCGGCCTCGAAACCGAACGAGCCGGCCATGCCGCAGCAGCCGGAGTCGGGGAATTCGACCTCCAGGCCGAGCTTCTCCAGCACCTCCTTCACGCCATCCCGCGGGATGAGCGCCTTCTGGTGGCAGTGCCCGTGGAAGAGGGCCCGCCCGCGCAGCGGCGGCAGGCGGTCGAGGGTGCCGTCGCGCACCAGCAGCTCGCTCAATAGAAAGACCTGCTGCGACAGGCGCCGGGCATCCTCGTCTTGGGAAAAGAGATTGATCAGCTCGTCGCGGAAGACCGCCGCGCAGCTCGGCTCCAGCGCGACGATCGGCGTGCCGGCCCGGATCTCGTCCCGCAGCTCGTCGAGGATCTCGCGGAGCTGATGCTTCGCCAGATGGAGCATGCCGTAGTCGTAGAGAGGCCGGCCGCAGCAGAGCGGGCGGCGCGGAATGTCGACGTCATAGCCGAGCCGCTCCAAGACCTCGACCGCCGCCTCGGCGACCTCGGGATGGAAATGGTTGTTGAACGTGTCCGGCCAGAGGAGCACCCGGCGCGTGCTCTCGTTGTGCGGGCCGCGGCGGGCGAACCAGGCGCGGAACGTGGTTGATGCGAAGGCGGGGATGGAGCGCTCCGGGGCCATGCCGGCCGCGCGTTTGGCCAGATCGCGCAGCCCGGGAGTCTGGCTGAAGAAATTCACCAGCCGCGGCGCGTGCGCGGCGAGCCGTGCCCACCGGTAGATGAGGCCGAAGGCATAGGCCGGGCGCGGGCGCAGCCGCCCCGCGTAATAGTGGGACAGGAACTCGGCCTTGTAGGTGGCCATGTCCACCTCGACCGGGCACTCCCCCTTGCAGGCCTTGCAGGCGAGACAGAGGTCGAGCGCCTCCTTGACGTGCTCGTCCCGCCAGCCGCCGGTGAGCGGGTCGCCCTCCAGCATCTCGAACAGCAGCCGGGCGCGACCGCGCGTCGAATGCATCTCCTCGCGGGTGGCCATGTAGCTCGGGCACATCGTGCCGCTCCCGGTCTTGCGGCACGCGCCGACGCCGACGCAGCGCAGCGTGGCGCGCGCCAGGCTGCCGTCGTCGTCCGGGAGCTGGAAGTGCGTGCGCAGCCGCGGCGGGCCGTAGCCCGTGCCCAGGCGCAGGTTCTCGTCGAGGCGGTAGGGATCGACGATCTTGCCCGGGTTCATCCTGCCGTCCGGGTCCCAGATCGCCTTGAGCTCCCGGAAGGCCTGGACCAGCTCCGGCCCGAACATCCGGGGCAGGAGCTCGGCCCGCGACTGGCCGTCGCCGTGCTCTCCCGACAGCGAGCCGCCGAAACGGAGGACCAGGTCGGCCGCGTCTTCGACGAAGGCGCGGAACTTGCGGATCCCCGCCTCGGTCACCAGGTCGAAGTCGATCCGAGTGTGCACGCAGCCGTCGCCGAAGTGGCCGTAGAGCGAGCAGCCATAGTCGTACCGATCCATGAGCTTGCGCAGCTCGCGCAGGTAGCCGCCCAGCTTCGCGGGGGCCACGGCCGAGTCCTCCCAGCCTTCCCAGGCGGGGGGCTGGCCCGGCACGTGCGCCGTCGCGCCCAGCGCCGACTCGCGGACCTTCCAGAGTGTCTTCGCCTGGCTGGGATCGTCGAAGAGGGCCATGGACGGGCCATCCGGTTTGTCTCGCAGCACCGCCATCAGGCGGCGGGCGCGGGCCTCCGACTCCTCCCGGCTTTCGCCGCCGAGCTCGACGAGGAGCCATCCCCGGCCCTCGGGCAGCAGATGGACGCTCTCCGCATGCAGCCCTTTACGCCGCAGGCTCTCCACGAGCACATCGTCGATCCCTTCGAGCCCGATCGGGCTGAATTCGAGGATCTCCGAGGTATGGTCGGCCGCGGTGTAGACGTCGGGGTAGCCCAGGACCAGCAGGGTGCGCGCCGGCGGGCTGGGAACGAGGCGCACCGTCGCCTCGAGAACCGTGACGCAGGTGCCCTCGGAGCCGACCAGCGAGCGGGCGACGTGGAAGCCGTTCTCCGGCAGCAGGGCGGGCAGGTTGTAGCCCGACACCCGCCGCGGGATGTCGGGATACTTCTCGCGGATGAGGTGGGCATAGCGGTCGCGCAGCGCGCGGAGGCGGGCGTAGATCTCGCCGCGCCGGCCGCCCGCGCGGACGATCCGCTCCAGCTCCTCCTCGCTCGTCGCTCCGACGCGAAGGCGCAGGCCGTCGTAGGTGAGGACCTCCAGCTCCTCGACGTTGTCGTCGGTCTTGCCGGCCATCACCGAGTGCACGCCGCAGGAGTTGTTGCCGATCATGCCGCCCAGGGTGCAATGGGTGTGGGTGGCGGGATCGGGGCCGAAGGTGAGGCGGTGGGCCTCGGCCGCATCGCGCAGGTCGTCGAGCACGAGCCCCGGCTCGATCCGCGCCCGCCGGGCCTGCGGGTCGAGATCGAGGATCCGGTTGAGGTGCTTGGAGAAGTCCAGGACGACCGCGACGTTGCAGCACTGGCCCGCCAGGCTCGTGCCGCCGCCGCGCGCCAGCACCGGCGCGCCGAAGCCGCGGCACACCGCGACCGTCGCGGCCACGTCGTCGATCGTGCGGGGGATCACGACGCCGATCGGCACTTGGCGGTAGTTCGAGGCGTCGGTCGCGTAGAGCGCGCGGCTGCCGTCGTCGAAGCGCACCTCCCCCGCGATTGCGGCGCGCAGCTCGGATTCCAGCATCGTCTGTGGCGAGCTCTGTGACCGCATCTTGCACCTATCCCTGGAGCCGGATCAGCGCGAGGCCTGTCTCTCCGTCGAATTCACGCTGGAGGTGCTGCGGCGACTCGACCAGGATCAGCTCCAGCGTCGGCCAGACATGGGCCTCGAGGAGGTGCCCGCCGTGCGCGGTGCCGTCCGCCTTGCCGATCACCACATGGGCATGGACTTGGGGCCGGCTGTCCCGCAGAGCGATGTCGCCCGCCAGGACCAGCACCTCGACCTGCTCGTCGATGGGGATCTTCCGGTAATCCTTGCGCCCGCGGTCGAAATAGCCCAGAGAGACGTCGCTGAACGCGCCGATGGCGGTGAAGCGGCTGCCGCCGAGACGCTGCTCTTCCGCGAAGCGCGTCAGGCCCGAGACGACCTCGTCCCCCTTGTCGAAGATCAGGACCCAGGTCTTCTCGCCGCCGTCGTGCAGGAGCTTCGATCTCACGGCCGCCCTCCTCTCTTGTCAGAACGGAACGGCGAAACGCGTGGCGTCGGCGCGCTTGAAGTCTAACCCCAGACCGGGCCGCGAGAGGTCCGGCCGCAGGCTCCCGTTGCGCGGCGCGAGCGCGCCGTCGAAAAGCATCTGCTCGATGCGGGCGTGATCGTGGAAGTGCTCGACGTGGATGACAGGGGTGAGGGCGCAGCAGGGGTGGGCATGGATCGACGGCGCCGTGTGGGCCGAGAGCGGGATCGGCTCGGCCTCGCAGAGGGTCCCGACGCCCAGGAAGCCGGTGATCCCGGCGCAGCGCGTGGCATCGGCCTGGAGGATGTCCACCGCGCCGGCGTCGAGCATGCGGCGGAAATAGAACAGGTCGTAGCCGTACTCGCCCGCGGCGATCGCCATGCCCGCGGGAGCGCGGTCGCGCAGCAGGCGCAGCCCTTCCAGGTCGTCCGAGGAGACCGGCTCCTCGAACCAGGTCACGCCGGCCCCGGCGAAGGCCTTGGCGAAGGCGAGGGCCTGCTTGCGGGTGTAGGCGCCGTTGGCGTCCACGAAGAGCTCCGCGTCCGGGCCGATCGCCTGGCGGGCGGCGCGCACCCGTTCCAGGTCCGAGACCGGATCGCGGCCGACCTTCATCTTGACCCGCGAGATCCCCTCTTGCACCCAGCCGCCGAGCTGCTCGCGGAGCTGATCGAGCGAATAGGAGGTGAAGCCGCCGCTGCCGTAGACCGGCACGCTGTCGCGCACCGTGCCCAGGAGCCGGACCAGCGGCAGGCCGAGCAGGCGGGCCTTGAGGTCCCAGAGCGCCGCGTCCACTGCGGCGATGGCGGTCGAGGCGATCCCCGGCCGGCCCAGGTTGCGCACCGCTTGGACCATCGCGGCCCAGGCGCCCGCAACCGCCAGAGCGTCGCGTCCGCGCACCACGTCGGCGAGACGGTCGTGGATCAGCCGCGCGCTGGAGGTGCCGGCATAGGTATAGCCGAGGCCGCGTCCGCCGCCCGCGGTGGCCTCGACGAGGACGAGCGTGGTGGAGTCCCATTCGAGCGTGCCGTCCGATTCGGGAAAGTCGGTGGGGATCGTGAAGGCCGAGACCTCGACGCGCTCGATCGGCACCACGCCGCGCAGCACCGCCCGCTCGACAATCCCGGGCATGGCTCAGACCATCTCCTTCACCTTGTCTTCAAGGACAGTCAACGCGATCTTGCCGCGGTTGGGTTCCCCCTTGGCCAGGGCCTCAGCGAATTTGGCCGCTTGCCGGGCCGACACCTTGGGCGGCATCGGCGGCTCGAAGGGATCGACCACGGCCTCCACCACCACCGGACCCGGTGTGGCGAGCGCCTGGTCCAGGATGGCGCCGCAGTCGGCCGGGTCCTCGATGGTGAGGCCGGTCGCTCCGAAGGCGCGGGCGACGGCGGCGAAATCGATCGGCTGCAGCTCGCAGCCGTACTCCGGGTTGCCCAGGAAGACCATCTGCTCCCACTTGATCATCCCCAACGAGTTGTTCTTGACGACGATCACCTTGATCGGCAGCTTGTACTTCACCGCCGTGGCGAGCTCGGCCATGAGCATGGAGAAGCCGCCGTCCCCCACGAAGGCGACGCACTGGCGGTCCGGATGAGCGATCTGGGCGGCGATGGCGTAGGGCAGGCCGTTGGCCATGGAGGCCAGCGTGCCGGAGAGCGAATGCATCTGGCCGCGCTTGACCGGGATGTGGCGGGCGAACCACGTGGCGATGGTCCCCGAATCGCACGAGATGATGGCATTCGAGGAGAGACGCTTGCCGAGCTCCCAGGCCACCACCTGCGGCTTCATGGGCGTGTCGGTGCGCGTGGCCTGCTCCTCCATCAGCTTCCACCAGTCCCGCATGTTCTTCCGGGCCTTCTCCAGGAAGCCGCGGTCCTCGTTGCCGGCCAGCAGCGGCAGCAGCTTCTGCAACGTGGCCCTGCTGTCGCCGATGAGCCCCACCTCCACGGGGTAGCGCAGGCCGATGCGCAGCGGGTCGAGGTCGATCTGCACGCCGCGGGCCTGCCCCGGCCCGGGCAGGAACTCCATGTAGGGGAACGACGTGCCCACCATCAGGAGCGTGTCGCACTCCTCCATGGCCTCCTGCGAGGGTCGGGTGCCGAGCAGGCCGATGCCGCCCGTGGTATAGGGGCTGTCGTCCGGCACCGCCGCCTTGCCGAGGAGCGCCTTGACGATGGGAGCGCCGAGCTTTTCGGCGAGCGACTCGAGCTCGTCCGTGGCATGGAGCGCGCCGCGGCCGGCGAGGATGACGATCTTGCGACCGGCGTTGAGCACCTCGGCGGCGCGGAACAGCTCCTCCTCCGCGGGCAGGCCGGCGCGGCGGGCGGACACGCTGGACTCGCGGCCGGCCTTGTTGCGCGGCGAAGGCTCGCCCCCCTCCTGCTCCTGGAGGTCGACGGGGAAGTTGATGTGCGCGACCCCGCGGTAGCTCAGGGCGGCGCGGCAGGCGAGGTGCGCCACGTTCTCCACATGGGCGACGCCCATCACCCGCGTGTTGTAGACGGCGACGTCCTCGAACACCCGGTCGAGGTCCACGTCCTGCTGGCCGAAGGTGTCGATCAGGTCGTGGTAGTGGTGGCCGGTGATGGCGAGGACCGGCTGGCCGTCCAACTTGGCGTCGTAGAGCCCGTTGAGCAGGTGGATGCCACCCGGGCCCGAGGTGGCGAGGCAGACGCCCAGCTTGCCGGTGTACTTGGCGTAGCCGCACGCCATGAACGCCGCCGACTCCTCATGGCGCACCTGGATGAAGCGGATCCTGTCCTGGCGCGTGCGCAACGCCTCCATGATGCCGTTGATGCCGTCCCCCGGGAGCCCGAAGACGGTGTCCACCCCCCAGGCCTCGAGGGTATCGATCAGGATGTCGGCCGCGGTCCTCGCCATGCGCGCCTCCTTTCGGTACAGGAATTCCAGACGAATGGGCTCCGCTCGCGCCGGGCCAGCGCGAGCCGCAGCAGAGGACTACGGGGGCTGACCAAGCTCGTTTCAGCGAGCTTGCAAGGTGGGTGCCGGGAGGAGGAGCCGGCAGAGCCTTGATGCCGGCCCCTTTGGGGGAGGCGCCAGCTATAGAATGGCTGCACAGGCGAACGGGTGAGCCGGCCTGGCGCTGACAGCGAAAACGATGCCATGGACATCCAAGCCTATCTCGAACGGATCGGCTACCGAGGACCGCTTGCCCCCACGGCCGCGACGTTGCGGGCTCTGCAGGTGGCGCACCTGCAGGCGGTCCCTTTCGAGAACCTCAGCATCCATGCCGGTCAGCCGATCGTCCTCGACGAAGGCGCCCTGTTCGACAAGATCGTGGTACGGCGGCGCGGCGGCTTCTGCTACGAGCTCAACGGGCTCTTCGCCGCGTTGCTGCGGGAGCTGGGATTCGAGGTGGATCTGCTCTCGGCGGAAGCGGCGCGAGCGGATGGCACTTTCGGCCCTGACTTCGACCACATGGCGCTCCTGGTGAGGCTCGCGGAGCGCTGGCTCGTGGACGTCGGTTTCGGCGACTCCTTCCGCGAGCCGCTGCGGCTCAACGAGCGGGGAGAGCAGGCCCAGGGCGATCGGGCCTATCGAATCGACGAGGAGGGCTCCGCTCTCATCCTTCTGCAACGGCAGGGCGTGGAAGGTCTGTGGGAGCGCCAATACCGCTTTACCCTCCAGGCGCGCGAATTCCCGGAGTACGCCGGGATGTGCCGCTATCACCAGACCTCGCCGCTATCCCACTTCACGCAGCGGCGGGTCTGCTCCCTGGCCACGCCGGAGGGGCGGGTGACATTGAGCGAAATGCGATTGATCACCACCCGGAACGGCGTGCGCCACGAGAGGATGCTGCAGGGCGAGGAGGAGCGGACGGCGACGCTGCGCGAGCTGTTCGGGGTGGTCGTCTAAAAGGGAACCATGGCGCGCTTCCTTTGGATCTGTCTTGGCGGAGCGATCGGGACCGGAGCTCGTTACCTCCTCTCGGGTTGGATTCTCCGGGTGGCCGGACCGGGTTTTCCCTACGGAACCCTGGCGGTCAACGCGATCGGCTCTTTCCTCCTGGGCGTGCTCATGGAGGTCGCTCTGTCGACCGAGTCGTTCCCGCCGGCGCTGCGGTTGGCTCTGACGACGGGCGTCATGGGTGGATTCACCACCTATTCCACCTTCAATTACGAAACCCTCCAGCTCTTCCAGGAAGGCGCCTGGCTCGTCGGGTTTGCGAACCTCGGCGTCACGGTGATCGCCTGCCTTGCGGCGGGCGTGCTCGGTCTGTGGGTCGGCCGGCTCGCCGTCGGCTAGCCCAAGGAGAGGCCCATGAGAGTGCTTGACGGAGCAGGAACCCTCGTCCGGGTGTTCATCGGCGAGAGCGATCAATGGCGCCACCGGCCGCTGGCCCTCTCCATCGTGGAGCGGCTCCGTCGCGAGGGCTACTCGGGAGCCACGGTGTTCCGGGGCACCGCCGGCTTTGGCGCGAGGAGCGTGCTCCACACCACGCAGATCCTCCGCCTCTCGGAAGACCTGCCCGTGGTGATCGAAATCGTGGAATCGAGCGACCGGATCGAACAGCTCCTCGCCCTGCTCGACGAGATGGTTCCCGAAGGGCTGGTCACCATGGAGAAGGTCCGCATTGTTAAATACTCGCCGGGGAAGCGGGAGCTTGATACGTGAGTTTCCCGATCTCGCCTCTCCAGCGGCCTCGGAACGATGCCAAGCTCCCATGACTCCGCCAAGATGCGAGACTTGGCACTAGCGGCTCGCGCAAAAGTTAAGCTGCCTGTCAAGCTTATCGTTTTTCCGAGAAGTTGAAATATTCCGGTCACGCCTCGGAGCCCAAGACCGAAGAGACCCGGAACGCTCATCAATCCGGCCATTGCGGCGGCATTCGCAACGACCGGGACGACCTGGCTCCGCCTCCTCAGATAGCGGTTGTCTGGGGAAAGCAGCCAGGGTACGCCGCTCTAAGAGCGGCTGGCGCGATGATCGGCGCCTCGATCCTCTATTCTCTCCTCATAGAGCTTCATGAGCGGTGTGACCGAGATGCCGTGGATGAGGATCGAGGCGGTGACGGTGGTCAGGACGAGGCCGACGAGCGGCTCGGCCAAAGCGGGGTCGAGGCCGTGCTCGATGGCGTACAGGAGGTAATAGATCGAGCCGATGCCGCGGATGCCGAACCACGCCATCAGCCCCTCTTCGAACCGGGGCAGCCGCGTGCCGGCGAGCCCGGCCAGGACGGCCAGAGGACGGATGACGAGGAAGAGGACGGGGACGAACCAGAGGGCCGAAGCCGGCAGGAAACGCCAGGAGAGCATGCCCCCGACGAGGAGCACGACCCCGATCTCGAAGATGCGCTCCACCTGCTCGTTGAACCCGAGCACGGCCTGAGCCATGTAACTGGGCGCACTCTCGGGATCGGTCGCGATCTCCTCGGCTTTTCCGGCGGCGGCCATCTCGCGGACGTCCGGCGGCTCGGCGGCGTCCGGCGCCGCCAGGCGTTCGATGCGGCGCAGGGCGAGCCCCGCCGCGAACACGGCGAGGAACCCGTAAGAGCGGAGCAGCAGAGCGGCTCCGTAGGAGAGGCCGATCAGGCCCAGGGCCAGGAAGTCGTCCAGACCGAAAGCCTCCTTGTGCTCCTTGCGGAGGAAGAGGACGAGGCGCCCCAGCAGGGTGCCCAAGGCGAAGCCGACCCCCAGCCCTGCGACGGTCGCCCACACGACGTCCACGGCGAGCCAACGCCATCCCCAGGCGCCGATCTCGTGCTCTCCCAGGAGGCCCAGGCCGAGCATGACGAAAGGGAAGGCCGTGCCGTCGTTGAGACCCGCTTCCCCGGTGAGGGAGAAGCGCAGGCGGTTCCGGTCCCCTGGGGCGGCGAGCTGCACTTCCGAGGCGAGCACCGGATCGGTCGGAGCGAGCACGGCGCCCAGGAGCACCGCCGCGCCTAGAGGCAGATCCAGGCCGAAGGTGCCCACGAGCGCGATGAGCCCCACGGTGACTACCATGGAGCCGAAGGCGAGGCGGACCGGCAGCCGCCAGAGAGGATCGTGCACCGGCAGCCGGAGCTTCAAGCCCGCGGTGAACAGGGAGACGAGGACCGCGATCTCCGTCACCCGCTCGAGGAACCCCGCATGGCGCAGAGGATCGAGCTGGATCGCTCCCATCCCGAACGCACCCAGCCCCAGCCCGACCAGCAGGTAGAGGATCGTCGTCGTGAGCGGCAGGTGCCTGACGACGGACGCGATCAGGGAGATCAGGATCAGCAGGCCGCCCAGGACCAGGAACCAGAGGTCGAAAGTCAAAGCGTCGCCTATCCGTGAAGGTTTGCGGAACCAGGGGCGCCTGCGAAACGGCTCACATATCGAGCAGCGTAGACGGTCGGCCACCTGGCTTCCAACCGGACGCCGGGATCATATAGGTTTCAACTCCGCGAGGGCGGCGGAGACCTGATCCGGATCGGCGGCCCAGCGGGTTCCATGCCGCAAGTAGCGCATGGCCTCGGCGCGGTCTCCCTTCGCGAGCAGGGCCTTGCCGAGCGACAGGTAGGCGGGGGTGTAGGTCGGATCGATCTCCAGCGCCTTGCGCCAGCAGGGAAGGGCCTCGTCCGTGCGGCCTCGGGCGAGGCGGACCTCGCCGAGCGTGTGCCAGGCGGCGACCATGGTCGGCCGGGCCGCGACAGCCTTCTTGAGGTGCTGTTCAGCTTCGGCGGGAAAGCCGCGCAGAAACAGCAGGCGCCCGAGGTTGAACTCGGCTTCGATGCGGCCGGGGTGGAGGCTCACGAGGCGGCGCAGCATGGGCAGGGCTTCGTCGGGCTTGCCCTGGCCGATCCGTACCAGGGTGAGCCATTCGAGGGCCTGCGGATGGAGGGGGCTGCGCGCGAGGACGGTCTGGAGGGCGCGCTCGGCGTCCGCGTATCGTCCGATCCTGAGCTGTCCATGAGCCAGGTCGAGCCAAGGCTCGATCGCGTCGGGCCGGGCCTCGGCGAGCTTCTTCTGCAGATAGTCGACGGCGTCGGCGCCGCCGCCCCCGGCGCGCACCACGGCCGCGGCGCGGTAGACGTCGCCGAGGGCGCCCGCGGGACCGCGCTCCGGGTCGAGGAGCTTGACGCCGATCAGCGCCGGCTCCCGCTCGGCGAGCGGCGCGAGCAGCTCGGGGCCTCCGGGCCGGCGCTGAATTTTGTGATCGGTCATCACCACGTGGACGACGTCCTGCGTCCGGCGCTTCGGCATGTGGCAGCCGGCGCAGTCGCCGGCGGCTTCCGGCTTCCCGCTGTGCGGGCCGGACGGCCGGTCCTGCGGGCAGTCCGCGGATTCGTGACAGGTGAGGCAGGCGGCGCGGTACGAGGCGGCCTTCCTGCGCTCGGGCAGCCGGCTGTGCGGATCGTGACAGGTCAGGCAGCCGAGGGCGCCCTGGCTCTCGATCCAGCAGCGGCTCTGCCGCAGGCGGTAGGGGTGATGATTGATCTCGAACCGCTCGCCGGCGGGCCGTCCCTCCTCTTCGACGTCGAGCTGCACCAGGTAATCGTCGAGCGGCTCGCCGGCGTGGAAGGAGTAGTCGCCGCGGCCGAAGCGGCGCAGGCCGGGGAGGGCCACGGAGGGCTGCAGGTGACAGGACTGGCAAACCTCGTCGCGCCGCTCCGGCGGCAGCCGGCCCGGGTTGAAGATGCTCGCCCGGATCTCCCGCGGCAGGCCGATGCCGCCGAGGGCGAGCCCGACGTGCTCGGCCCCGGGGCCGTGGCAGCGCTGGCAGCCGATCCCTTCGGGCAGCCGCTCGGGGTAGATCTGCGGCGCGCCGTAGGCGTCGCTCCCCGCGGGCACGTCCGGATAGGCGTTGTGGCAGAACATGCACTCCCGCCGCACCCGCCGCGTCACGCCGTCGTGGTCGGGCCGGTCGAAGCCGGGCGCCATGCCCCAGGTCCGGGTCTGTTCGTACCAGGCGAGCGGGAGCTGGTAGAGCTCGCCGCCCGCGGTCCGGTAGAGGTAGGTCCGGGAGTGGTCGCCCGAGCCGAGGATCCAGTCCACGTCCCGCTCGAAGAGGTGGATCGGCCGGCCCTCGCCGTCCGTCTGCCAGCGGCGGAAGAGCAGCCGGCCGCCGCTGCGGGTGATCTGGAAGTGCTGCCCCGACGGCGCGTGGAAGAAGGGCGGAGCGGAGAAGTCCTCGATGTCTTCCTCGGGCCGCGGGCGCCGGAAGGAGCGCCCCATCCCTTTCTTCTCGAAGGACGCCGAAAGATCGGTGTGACAGAGTGCGCAGGCCGCGTCGTCCAGATATCCCGGCGCGGCTCCGGTCGTAGGAGGAAATCCGAAGGTCCCGAGGTCGGCCGTGATCGGTGGGAGCGCGGGCCGGGGCGGCTCCTGTCCAACGAGGACGAAGAGGAGGCCGCCGACGAGGGCGGACGATCGCAATGGCGGCGAGGACACGCGTGCGCTCCAGCCTGAAACCCTGATGACTGGGCCGAAGCATAGCAGGTTCTGTATGGGTTCGGGTGAGCCATGCCAGTCTTCTGGATCGAGAATACCCGTGCCGTTGAATTGCCATTGCAAGCGATTTAGGTATGGACAGACGGATCTGCGGCGTGGATCATAGGTCGCATGGATCCCAAGCGCCCGTTCGACATCGATCTCGCAGTCCAGCGGATCCGCCAAGCCGTCCGCCCTTTTCCCAAGGCGGCGATGTTCGCTCTCGCGGAAGAGGGTTTCGACTCGCCGTTCGAGCTGCTCGTCGCCTGCCTCATCTCCATTCGTACGCGCGACGAGGTCACGGTGGTCTGTGCGCGGCGGCTGTTCGAGATCGCCCGCACGCCGGAGGGGATGAGCCGGCTGGCTCCCGAGCGGATCGACGCTGCGATCGGTACGAGCACCTTCCACGAGCCCAAAGCGCGGCAGATCCGGGAGATTTCCCGCCGCATTGTGGCGGACTATGAGGGCGAGCTCCCCTGCCGGGCCGACGTCCTGCTCTCGCTTCATGGAGTCGGTCCGAAGTGTGCCAATCTCGTGCTCGGCATCGCCTGCGGCCAGGCCCGGATCGGGGTCGACGTCCATGTCCACCGCGTCACGAACCGCTGGGGATACGTCCATGAAGCGACGCCGGAACAGACCATGCTCGCGCTGGAGGGCAAGCTCCCGCGGAAGTACTGGGTGGAGATCAACAATCTCCTGGTCCCCTTCGGCAAGCACGTCTGCACGGGCAGGCTCCCGCGATGCTCGACCTGCCCCGTGCTGGACATGTGCCGGCAGGTCGGTGTGGAGGCACACCGCTGAAAACAGTTTCTCTATCCTGCCCGCTTGGGACGCCGGCGATGACCTTCTCGATCATCCCTCCGCATCCAGAACACGACGCCGTCCCGTGAGTAGGCCGGGCGGAAGTTTCGTCGCAGCCATTTCCAGACGAGCGGCGCGCGCTGGTGGTTGTACACGTTGTCGATCGCCGCTCCACCCACGGTGGAGAAGGACATCAGGGCGGCGCGCACCGAACGGTCGCTCTCCAGCCGCGCAATGACCTCGCGTTGTCTCTCCTCCGACTGGTAGAACGGCACCTCCATCTGCCGGATCGGGCAGGGCCGGTCGAGGAGGAAATAGAGGATCGGCATGTTGGCGAAGTCGTAGAACGTCTCGCTGGGCCGCAACGCCGTCTGCACGAAGGCGCGGGCCGATTCGAGCTTCGCGGCGTCGTCGCGATGGAAGAGAGCGCCCCGCGCCCGGGGGAGGGCGGTGAATTCGACATAGCTCTGGGGAGGCAGTTGACCGTTGTGTATCCATGCGGCGCCGTTGACGCGCGCCGTCGGCCGGGCGATGACGGCGAGCGCGACGAGGGCCACCGCGCCGCAGGATCGCGCCGGAGCGCTGCGCGAGCGCCAGAGGAGGAAGGTCCCGATGGCGAGAAACGGTGCGAGCCCGTAGATGAAATAGTCGTGGTGGCGCTCGGCGAAGGAGAAGCCGGCCGCCGCCACCCATCCGCCGAGGAGCCAGAGCGGCTCGGTCCTGCGCTGCGCTCGCAGGGGCGACGCGGCGAGGCCGGCCGCGGTGGCGAGGACCACCACGACCCAGAGCAGAATGCGGAATACGGATGGATCGAAGATCGTGAGCAGGGCCTCGGGCAGAGTCCCCTGGGACCGCAGCGCCGGCGGAGCCCAGCCGAACCCCAGCACGTAGACGGGGCCGAGGGAGAGGACCTCGAACACCGTGACGCGCAGCATGTCGTCGAACGTGCCGCGGACGGCGAAGAACGCGGCGACCGGGACGGCGGCGGCCAGCGCGCCGGCGGCCGACGCCTGGAGCGCCCGCAGGCGTGCGCGCCAGTCGCCGAACCGTGCGACGGCGAGGACCAGGACCGCGAAGGAGTACATCCCCATCTCGACGCTCGTCAGCAGGGCGAGCACGAGGAACGCGCCGGCGCCAGCGAGGCGGCGCGGAGCGCGGCGCCGGGCGGCGGACATCATGAACGCGAGCGCCGCGAGCGCCGGAGCGCTCCGCAGCCAGGGGAGCCCGAACGGGATCACCTGGGAGGAGAACAGCAACGTCAGCAGGCCGGCCGGCGGCGAGCCGGTCGCGGCGACCCCGAGCGCGTAGACGGCGACCGAGTTGAAAGAGGAGACAACGTGCCGCGTCTCGATGGCGGCGTCGATGCGCGCGCCGAAGAGCCGCATCGCCAGCCAGGAGAGGCCGCCGTCGGAGATCGCGCCATGCCCCGGCACGACGTCGCGATACAGCCGCTCGCCGCGGAGCATCTCCGAGGCGGGGAGCAGGTGGTGCCCGTCCTCGAAAAAGTCGATGCGGTAGGCGCCCTCGTACCCCTCGATCGTGCTCGAATTCGGATAGGCGAGCGCGAAGAGAGGGAGCGACGCGTAGACGAGGACGGCCCGCATCCTCCGCGCGGCCGTGTCGCTCCAGCGGACGAGGAGCCGGATGGCGATCGGGCTGCCGAGGGCGATGGCGAGAGCGAGCGCGGCCGGCCAGAGCCGGTGCCTCTGGAGGACGTGGATCTGCAGGACGTGCGCGGCCGGGACGAGGCTGAAGCACCATGCGGCCGGAACCCGGCCCGGGCGATCGGCCGCTCCGAGCGCGATCCGCAGGAGCAGCACGGCCGCGAGGGAGGCGAGCACCGCCTCCGGATAAGGAAACGCCGGCGCGATCTCGAGCAGCGCGATGTAGACGACGACGAACGCCGGGATGAGCAGCGTATCGAGAGCCGTGAAGGCGATCGCCAGCCGGCGGGCGCCGAGGAGCGCGACGGCGGCCAGAGCGGTCAAGACCAGGGTCGCCGTGCTGGTGGAGTGCGCGAGCCTCGCCCAGAGCGCGGCGAGCAGCGAGCCGGCCGCCATCCATGCGGCCCACGGCGCGGAGCCGGTGGAGGCCAGCCGTACGGCGACCGGACGGAAAGCGAGAGCGGCGATTCCGGGGAGCAGGATCAGCGCCGCCATCGCGCGGAAGGGGCTGGACGCGTCGATTCCCTGCACGGTCATGTAGGCCATGAGCTGGCCGCGCGGCGCGTGGTCGATGAGCTGCGGAAGGACGGCGCGGAAGACGGCGAGGCCGTATCCCGCCGCCGCGAAGAGCAGGAGCCCGAAGAGAAACCCGCGCCGGTCGGACGTTGTCGATGTCGTGCGAGCCTCGCCAGCCCTCATCTCCCTCATCCATGGCCTCCGCATGCAGACGGTTTACGGTTCTCCGGCGCTCTCGAACCATTGGAGAGGGCGAATGAACTGATAGTCGCGCCTGCCGTCCTGGAGCTCGATGCCCACGGCGAGGCGCTTGTGACGCACGAACAGGTAGCCCCGCGTGCGCTCCCGCGAGAGCCGCAGCCGCGTGCGCAGCTCGATTCCGGGCGCCGTCGCCACCAGCGGATCGAGCAGCACCGCCCCCTGGGTGAGGCGGAGGTTGCCGCGCGCTTCCACGCCCTCGACGTCCAGCACGCCCTGGAACCACTTCAGATAGCGTTTCCGCCGTGAGAACAGCGAGAGCAGGAGCCCCGAGTCTTTCATCGACAGCCGGATCGAGCCGGCCAGCGACAGCGGGCGCGAGAGGTCCATGGAGACGCGCGTCAGCTCCAGGCGCGCCCACCAGCCGGGCGGGGCCTCGGCCGCGGGCTCCTCGCCGCCGGGCTCCTCGCCGCCGATCTCGCGCAGCGCCACCTTGTCCAGGACCAGGCGCGTGCCGTCCAGCCCGAAGCGCGGCTGCCGCAGATCCGCGCTGGCCAGCGGCGCCCGCAGGTCCAGCGTACCCGCCAGCTCGACGTCGTTCAGCCGCACCCGCGCGGCCTCGGACGCCAGGGTCACCTCCCCGCGTCCCGTGTTCCCGGCCGTCTCCATCTCCAGCCAGAAGCCCAGGCGGCCGGTCCCGGAGAGGATCTCGACTCCCGACTGCCGGGGCAGGTACTCGTTGTAGTACGTGAGGTCCGTGACCTCGGCCTCCGGCAGGTCGATCCTCGCCCGCAAGTCTTTCGCGGGACGGGACAGGTCCAGGTCCTGGGTGACCAGCGTCATGCGGAAACCCTGGCCGCGGAGGTGCGGCCGCGCGTTCCGCGGCTCCCGGGCGGCGATCCCGAAGCGGTCGAGGTCGACCCGGACTTCCAGCTCCCCTCCGCCCTGCTTTGCCGTCACCGCGCCGGTCAGCTCGGCCGCTCCCGTGGCCCGGCTCAGCATGTATAGGGCCTCGATCCGCGCCGGGCGCACCGAGAACCGGCTCCCCGGCAGCAGCCGGCCGGCGGCCAGACGGAAGTCCGCCTGCAGGTTCCCTCTCCCGTCCAGCTCCAGCCAGCTCGCCTTCTCCATATACGTCTGCAGGAAGCCCAGCGACGCGATGGAGCCGCCGACTTTCGCTTCTCCCGAGACCAGCCGCAGGATCTCCAGCCCCTGCACCTTCCCGGGAGCGAACGGGGCCAGCCGGATCTCTCCGCCCAGGCTGAGGTCGCGCGCCAGCATCTCGCGCCCTCGTTGCAGCCGGCCGCCGGAGAGGGTCAGGGCGGTGGCGGGGAGGGCCACGGTCTCGCCGTTCCAGGACAGGTCTCCCCGCGCCTGGAGGCCGCCGGCCAGCCGGTACCCGCCGAGAGCGACCTCGTAGCCTCCCGCCAGCCGCGCGTCCGCGAGCCTGGCCGTCCACGCCCCGCGGGCGCCTCTGGCGGGCATGCGCCGTGGCCGGGCCCTGGCGCCGGTCAGCCGCAGCCGGACCCCTTCCGCCTTCACTCCGTCGAGGCGGACCTCGCGCCGCAGCAGCGCCGGCAGGTCGATCCGTCCGCTCCCCTGCGTCACGGCGATCTCCAGGGTGGACCGGCTCCCGGGGAAGATCATCCGCAGGCCCTCGGCCCGCAGATCGCCCGGCAGGGTCCAGCCCACCGGGGCAGGGCCGGGGCGGCGCAGGTCCCGCACCATTGCGAACAGCCGGGCCAGGCGGACCTCGGAGCTCACGGCGGTCACGCGCAGCGCGTCACTCCTCATCGTGCGCGCGGCGAACCCTCTCAGGTCAGCGTCGAGATGGAGCTGCGGACCTGCAGAAACCGAGCCGGTCACGGTCGTCCGCGAGCCCCTCGCCCCGGCCGTCGTGAGCTCCGCCCGGCTCCCTGGAAGCAGCGCGCCTCGCTCGGCCCGGAGATTGAACGCGAGCCGTCCGGAGCCGGTTGCGGACACCTGGCGGAGAGCCGGCAGCCGGATCACCTCTCCCCAGCCCTGGAGCGTGCCGGAGAGGAGGTCGGGCCAGGCCGTTCCCGGCTGCCGTTGCGGCGCGTAGGGGCCGAAGCGGAGCGCCGCCTGGAGATCCAGGTCGCGGGCGACGTCCCTGCCTTCCCGCCGCAGCCGGCCGTCCGAGAGCGCCAGGGAGAGCCCGTCGAGGGCCAGCGCGCCGTTATTCCAGGACAGGTTTCCTCCGGCCCGGAGGTCTCCCGCGAGCCGGAGCTTGCCGCGTTGGACCTCACAGGTCCCCGCCAGCCGCACGTCTTCGAGCCTCGCCGTCCAGCGGCGGCCTCGCGGGTTCCTGGGCGGTCCGCCCTGCCGCGGCCTCCCTGCGCCCACTCGCAGGCGGGCTCCCTCGAGCCTCAGTCCGCGGATCCGGACCTCCTTTCGCAGCAGAGCGGGTAGGTCGATCTGCCCGCTCCCGCTCGCGGCGGCGATCCCCAGAGAGGCCCGCCGTCCGGGAAAGATCATCCGCAGTCCCCGCGCACGCAGCTCGCCGGGCAGGACCCAGGCCGCCTGCGCTCCGGAGGCGCCGCGCAGGTCCCGCGCGGCGGCGAGCAGCCGGCTCAGGCGGAGCTCGGCAGTCTCGGCGGTGACGCGCATCGCTGCGCTCTCCAGGAGCGGTGGGCCTCCGCTCCGGAGCACGGCGAACCCCGCGAGATCGGCCTCCAGCAGGAGTCTCGGACCCGCCGGTCCCCGCACGACCGAGCCCACGGCCGCCATCCGCGAGCTTCCCCGGACCGGCGGCGCCAGCTCCGCCCGGCTCCCCGGACGCAGCGCGCCTCGCTCGACTCTGAGATCCAGGAAGAGGCGGCCGGAACCCTCACCCCCCTGACTTCTTGCCCCGCGGCGGAGACCCGGCAGGTCGTCCAGCTCTCCCGAAGCCCGAAGCGTGCCGGAGAGGAAGTCGAAGCCGCCGGCGCCCGGATCCTTGCGCGGCGCCCAGGGGCCGAGGCGGAGGCCCGCGCGGAGAGTGAGGTCCCGCGCCAGGATCCGGTCCCTGAAGAGGAGCCGGCCGCCATCCATCTCCAGGCTCTTCAGGCGGATCTCCGTTTCGCCTCCCAGGACGAGACGGAGCAGCCCCTCGGTCTTTCCTTTTCCTTCCAGGCGGAGCGGTCCGTACTCCAGCGCGCGCACTCCGGCGAGCCGCAGGTCCTCCAGCCGGATCGTCCAGCGGCGGCGTCCCGGACGCGGCGGGGGAGAGTCGGCTTCCGGAGGATGGCGGACGGCCCGGACGTCCACTCCCGTTCCGGCGAAGCGCCGCACCCGGACTTCCCGGCGCAGCAGGGCCGGCAGGTCGATCCGTCCCTTCCCCGAATCCACCGCCACGGACCAGCTCGCCCGGCGGTTGTCCCCTGTGATCCGGAGCTGCCGGACCTCCACCTCGCCCGGCCACAGGCTCCAGGCCGAGCCCCACTCGATCCGCAGCCGCTCCGGGCGGCGGTTGAGGAGGCGCGGCCCGAGCGGCGTGCCCAGGAACAGATGGATCGGCAGCAGATAGAGCCCCAGGTACAGCCCCGCGAACAGGGCCGGAGCGAGCAGGAGGCGTTTTCCCCAGCGGCGCATGTTTCAGTAGAGGGTCCGGGTCCGGTCTCGGAGACAGATCATACGCGTGGAACCGGAAAGGGCAGGTGATAATCTCCCCGTTCATGCCGTTCACCATCGATCAGATCCGGGAGGCCCTGGCGCGGCATCAGCCGCAGATCGTCGAGCGCGGACCGGACCAGCCGGAGGCGTCGGTCACGCTGGTGCTGGCCGGGGCCGGCGACGACCTGTCCCTCTGCGTGATCCGGCGCGCCGAGCATCCGGAAGACCCCTGGTCCGGCCACATGGCCCTGCCGGGCGGCCGGGCCTGCGCCGATGATCCGACCGCCCGGGCCTGCGCCGAACGGGAGACCCTGGAGGAGGTCGGCCTCGCCCTGGACGACGCCCACTGGCTCGGGCACCTCTCCGACATCCTGGTGCGCCTCGGCGGCGGCGATCGCCGGATGGTCCTCTCTCCGTTCGTCTACTACCACGGTGAAGACCTCGCTCCTTTCACGCCGAGCGACGAGGTGGCCGAGGCCTACTGGGTTCCGCTCTCCCAACTCTGGGACCCGCGCAACGCGAGCCACATGGAGTGGGAGCGGAGCGGCAGCCGCCTGCTCTATCCGGCCATCCAGTTTCAGGGGCACGTAATCTGGGGGATCACCTTCCGCGTCCTCACACTCTTCTCGGACGTCCTCGACGCCCCTCTGCCGCACCTCGAAGAGATCCCCGGCCTCGGCCGGTGACGCCGCGGAGCCGCAAACCTCTACCCTTTTTTTACGTAAAGAACCAAGGTAACATCCGTCCGCCTTTTTCAAGGGAGGAAATCCATGGCGCGAAAATCCTTTCGTCTTCTGGCTCCGGTGGCCGCGGCCGCGCTGCTCGCCGCCGTGCCGGCCGCAGCGCAGTTCCCCGGCCTGACCGTGCCCCCGAGCGGCGATAATCAGCTCTCCTCCGTCACCCAGGGCATCGGTCTGGTGCGCTTGACCATCCAGTACAACAGCCCGAACGTCCACAGCCCCGAGGGCGAGGACCGCCGAGGCAAGATCTGGGGAGGCCTGGTCCCCTACGGAATGACCAACCTCGGCTTCGGCACCTGCGGCGACCAGTGCCCCTGGCGCGGCGGCGCCAACGAGAACACCGTGTTCACCACCACGCACGACGTCAAGGTGCAGGGCCAGCCGCTGCCGGCCGGCTCCTACGGCCTCCACTTCGTCCCGGGTCCGGAGGAATGGACGATCATCTTCTCCAAGAACCACACCTCCTGGGGAAGCTTTTTCTATGACGCGAAAGAGGATGCGCTGCGCGTCAAGGCCAAGCCCGAGAAGAGCGAGTACCACGAGTGGCTGACCTACGAGTTCACCGACCGCGAGACGGATCGCGCCACGGTCGCCCTCAAGTGGGAGGAGCTCCAGGTCCCGTTCACCGTCACCGTGGACAACATCAAGGACCTCTACGTCGAGGCCATTCGCCGGGATCTGCGGACGAGCACCGGGTTCACCTGGCAGAACTGGGTCGAGGCGGCCCGGTACGCCCTGGACAACAAGGTCAACCTGGAGGAGGGCCTGAGGTGGGCCGACCAGGCGATCCACAGCCCCATCGGTCAGGAGAATTTCACCACCCTTACCACTCTCGCCGACCTGCAGGCCGCCAACGGCAAGACGGAAGAGTCGCGCAAGACCATGGAGCTCGCGCTCAACCATCGCACGGCGGGACCGCTCGACGTCCATATGTACGGCCGCCAGCTCCAGCGCCAGAACAAGAACGAAGAGGCCCTGAAGGTCTTCGAGCTGAACGCCAAGCGTTTCCCCAACCAGTGGCCGGTGCACGTGGGCCTCGCCCGCGGCTACTTCGCCGTGGGACGCAACAAGGAGGCGCTCGCCGAGGCCCGTCTCGCACTTCCGCAGGCGCCCGACCCGCTCAACCGGCAAGGCATTGAAACGCTGATCAAGCAGATCGAAGAGAGCGGGGGCTCGAAGTAGAAAGCCTCCCTCGCGGACCGGCCGGAAACGCCAGACCTGGAGGGGCGCAGCCTGCTGCGCCCCTCACTCGTCCAGAGCCAGGCATGGACATCACTCACGTTTTCTTCGACATCGGCGGCGTGCTCGGGACCAACGGCTGGGACCGCGAGCAGCGGGCTCTGGCGGCCGAGCGCTTCGGCCTCGACGCGGAGTTCGACCACCGGCACCATGAGGTGGCCGGAGAGTGGGAGATGGGACGAATCACGCTCGACGAATACCTGGAGAGCACCGTCTTCTATTGTCCGCGCTCCTTCTCCCGCGAAGAGCTCACAGCCTTCATGCTGGCGCAGAGCGAGCCCTATCGCGAAACTCTCCTGGTGGTGGAGGACCTGCTCGCGCGCAATCCCGGCGTACGGCTCATGACGCTCAACAATGAATCCGCGGAGCTGAACCTCCATCGGATCGAGCGCTTCGGGCTACGCCCGCTCTTTTCCGCTTTCCTGACGTCCTGCTGGCTCGGCGTGCGCAAGCCGTCGCGGGCGATCTTCGAGCGCGCCCTGGGCATCGCGCAGGCGGAAGCAGGACGCGTGCTCTTCGTCGACGACCGGGACCAGAACCTCGTCCCCGCCCACGCCATGGGATTCCAGACGCTGCACTTCACGGATGCGGCGGCTCTGGAGAAGGCGCTGCAGGATTTCCGGCTGCTCTGAAACGTACTGGCCTCGCCGCCCCTCGACATGCCGCCGACACGTCGGCCGGCGCTCCCGACACACCAAGGCTTCGAGATCACCGGCTCGGTGTCTCGGAGGATCGCTTGGCTCGGCCTGGCACACCCGCTGCACTAAACGGGTATAGAAGCTTGGAACGAAGGCACGTTCAGAAAGGGAGTCTATGAAGAAACAGACTGCTGTCGCCCTGCTCGTTGTCGTCAGCCTGACCGGTTGTCGCGCCAAGGAGCCGGACACCGGAGACGCCTCGTCCACGCCGGCCGTCGAGGCCAAGGCCGCCAGCTCCGGCGCTTGGATGGTCCCGGTCGACGTCGCCAACGCCGGCAACAACCCCTCCCAGACCGACTGGTACAACCTCGCCTGGCAGACCTTCATCGCGCTCAACTGGCCCGCGGTGGCGCCTTCGACCAGCTCGAATCCGGGGCAGCCTGACACGGCGCAGAGCCTCGGGGCCTCCGCCTCCAGCGCTCTGATCCCGACGGTGTGGATGACCTACCGGGACCTCGGCAACACCATGCTCCCGAACGGAGCCGATCCGGGCCTCTGGGGAAGCATCCCCTTCGAGCCGGTCCCCAGCGGTTGCCAGCCGGTCCAGTCCGGCTCGGTCGCGCCGGGCTTCCAGCCCATGGTCCTCGACATGGTCTCGAAGTTCGACCTGGACAATCCCAACTTCATCGAGCAGGACGACATCAACGAGGCGTCGGGGAATCCTCTGATCGATCAGTCCGGCCGCTACGTGGTCTACGACGTCCATCTGAACCAGGCCGAGTACCAGTACATCCAGCAGAACGGCTATTATGACGCGGCCAACCAGATCAACGCCTTTCAGCCGCCGAACACCGGAATCCAGCCGTTTCCGCGCGGCGACGGCCAGGGGTTCAACAACTTCAACCCGCCGCTTCCGTCCTACGCGCAGTTCGGCGCCCTGGAAGTGAAAGCCGCGTGGCGCGTGCTCGATCCCAGCAAGGACGACCTGTCGCGCTACTACACGCAGGTGGGTTATTTCCTGCAGCCGGACGGCGTGACCTGCGAAGGCCCCGCGACTTTCGGCTTGGTGGGCTTCCATATCCTGCGGCTCACCCCGACGACTCCGGCCACCTGGTACTGGGCCACCTTCGAGCAGGTCGACAACACGAATCCTCCGAACAGCTCGATCTCCCCGTCGTTCTCCCAGCCGAACACGCCCGACGGAAACTGCCCGACCACCGGCGTCAACCAGCCGCCGGCGGCGGTCACCGGCAACATCCCCTGGACCAACACGAACACGCCGGTGGACGTCTGCCGGGTCTTCGCGATCGACAGCGCCGTGCAGACCATCAACCAGCAGTACCAGGGGCAGAGCCCGGTGCAGAACACCGTCTGGCAATACTATCAGCTCGTCCAGACGATCAATCCGTCCGTGCAGGGTGGACCGTCCTTCAGCTTCCCGAACAACACGACCGCGACGGTCAACACCAACGCCATGGCGAACGTAACCCTGGAAACCTATTCCCAGGGCACGACCTCGAGCCCGGACAGTTGCATGTCCTGCCACGCTTTCGGACAGCCTCTGGGGGCGCCGTCGCCGCTGACCTCGACGAATCAGATTTTCACCTTCGTGCTGCAGAACGCCGGCAGCTCGGATGCCAGCGTGAAAGCGAAGGCGAAGAAGACCTTCGTGCTGCCTCGCACCGGCGGGTGAGCGATCGGCCGCCGCCGATTCACCGGAAAAGAAAAGGCCACCCGACCGGGTGGCCTTTTGATCTCAAAACGTTCTCGCCGTCAGGCGAGAGACGGATCAGCCGATCTTCGAAACGTTCGCGGCGGCGGGGCCCTTCTGGCCCTGCACGACGTCGAACTCGACGCGATCACCCTCGGCGAGGGACTTGAAGCCGGAGCCCTGGATTTCCGAGTGGTGGACGAAGCAATCGCCCTGCCCATTCTCGGGCGTGATGAACCCGAAGCCCTTGCTGTCGTTGAACCACTTCACTCGTCCTGTGTTGCGCATTCTTTTCTTTCCTCTTTCTGTTGGTAATCAGCCGGAAACACAAAAGACCTGGTAAAACCAGGTCCCCTTGCGTGTGTCTCTGGTCGGCTCCCCGGAGCCCCATGGCTCCCAAGAGATGGCGGATGATAGGTCGCCGTGCCTCAGTTGTCAAGCACGAGCCTGATTCACAACCCCAGAGCCGACAGGTCGACCTGATAGATGTCGCCGAGGCCGTTGCCGGGGCTGTTGAGTCGGCGGGAGAGCTCGTCGTAGGTGAGCCGCTTTTCGAGCGGCTTCGCGGCGAAGCCTCGCGTGCTGGTGAAGAAGAAGAACCGGCCGTCGGGCGAGATCTTGGGGGAGACCTCGAAGGCCGGCGAGTTGATCGGCGGAGGGAGGTTGCGCGCGGGCGTCCAGGCGCCGTCGCGGAAGTAGCTCACCCAGAGATCGCCGCTCCCTTGCCCGCCCTGGCGGACCGCCATGAAGAGCAGGACGTCCCCCTGAGGCGAGATCAGCGGCTCGAACTCCTCGCCCGGCGAGTTCACCGCGTCGCCGAGGTTCTCCGGTACGGCGTACTGGCCGTCCACCAGCCGCGCCCGGTACAGGTCGGTCCGCCCCTTGCCACTTTCGCGGTTCGAGCCGAAGTAGAGCGTGCCGTCGGCGGCGAGGGTGGGGAACCACTCGTTGCCCGGCGAGCTCACCGGCGGTCCCAGGTGGCGGGGCTCGCTCCAGCCTCCCCCTTCCTTGCGCTCGACCATCCAGATGTCCAGGTCCTCCTTCGATTTTCCATCCACCGGCCGGTTGGAGATGAAGAACATCCGCGACCCGTCCGGCGTGATGAACGGATCGGCGTCGCTGTACCGGCCGGAGAAGGAGACGACCTCCGGGCGGGTCCATCCACCTTTCTCGAAATGGGACTCGACGATCGTCCAGTGGCTGAAGTCGGGAGTGTCCTTGAGATAGTAGAGAGTCTTGCCGTCGGGAGTGAACGCCGGATGCGACTCGTACTCGCCGGTCGAGATCGATCCCGGAGCGAAGACGGCCGGCTCGGGCAGCGGGCGGCCGGGATCGTAGGGAGGTCTGCCCGGAGCAGCCCCGCCGAGCAGGACCAGACAGGCCAGCGCCGTGATCGGAAACTTCGTATCGCCCAGGAATCCTTGCATTGGAAAGCTCCTGCCTCTGCCAACAGTTCCGCAGCTCGACGGGTCACCTCTCTGGAAGTATTACGACTCTACCGCATCAGAGTTGCTTTCTGATGAAAGGCGCGAGCAGCCGCAGCAGGCGGAGCTTGAGGACCTTTCTCTTCGGCACGCCCGGATAGCGCTCGTTCTCCCCCTCGGGCATGCCGCGCTTGTCGATCCTCCAGGCGCGTTCGAGGTGGGAGTCCATGGCTTGGCGCAGGGTCTCCGCCACCGGACCGCTCTCGATCACCAGAGCGAGCTCGGTGTTGAGCTTCTCCGAGCGCGGGTCGAGGTTGAACGAGCCCACGATCACCCGCTCGCCGTCGATCACGGCCGCCTTGGTGTGCAGGCATTCGGGGCCGTGGTACTCCCACAGCTCGACGCCGTTGCGGACGAGCCATTTCTTGGCGCCGGCGTAGCCGGCCTGGGGGAAGAGGTTGTCCGTGGTGGCCAGCGAGTTGGTGAGGATCCGCACGCGGATGCCGCGCTCGCGGGCTCGCACGAGCCCCTGCCGGAAGGCGCGCGAAGGCACGAGGTACGGCGACTCGACGACCACCGACTCGCGGGCGGTGTCCATCAAGCCGAGCAGCTCGTGGCCGACGCCGCGCTCCCGCCCCTTTTTCCCGACCGGATCGTGGAGGAACCGGACCGCCTCGACCGCGACCGGCGCCTCCAGCGTCGGCTGCGGGGCTGCGCGCACCTCGAGGATCTTGGCGTCCAGCCAGGCCTTGTGGCGGTCGAGCTCCCGCGCCGCGGCTGTCGTCTCGGCCGCCGGCCGCTGGACCGCCAGCTTTCGCACCTCGCCGCTGTCCCAGAGGGAGAGGAAGTAGGCGCGGGCCTCGGCCGCGGTCTCACCCCAGACCTGGACGTCGCAATCCAGATAGTTCCTGCGTCCGAGCTGCCTGGGGCCGAGCCCGAAGTACGGGCTCTCGATATTGCGTCCGCCCGCGAGCAGGACCTTGCCGTCCGTCACCATCAGCTTGTCGTGCATCCGGCGCGGCACCCAGTGGAGCTTGGAGAAGCGGAACGGATGATAGGTGCGGATCTCGATCCCTTCCTGGAGCAGGTGGGCCTGGACCCCTTCCGGGATCTTGTTCCACTGGTCGTCCACAATCACCTTCACGCGCACGCCGCGGCGCGCGGCGTCGCGCAGCAGCGAGAGGGCGGTGAGAGCGAACGGATCGTGGCCGATGATGAAGTAGCCGGCGAGCACCTCCTCCCGGGCATCGAGCACCATCTCCGCCCGTGCCTCGGCCGCCTCGCGCTCGGTCTCCAGCAGGCGGACCTCCTCCGCACGGGCGATCCCCGGCAGAAGGCAGAGGACGAGCAGGATCGCGGGCCAGAGGCGGCGGGAGGGTGGGATCGTCACGGCAGGAGAGTCTACGCGGGATGGCGGGTGTCCGTTCAAATCTGGTGGTAGGCTTTCCCGAATGAAACCGCTCTCGGCCGACACCCCTCTGGAAGTCGAGCAGATCTGGCTCGAAGGAATCCGGGTGCGAGGTCCTCTCTTTCAGATCCAGCGGATGATCGAGCTGACCGATTTCTGCCGTCAGGCGGCCCGGGAGGCGGTCCGGCGGGCTCATCCGGACGCGAGCCAGCCCGAGCTCGACGAGATCCTCCTGCGCGAGCTTTACAGGGACGCAGAGGCCGCCCGTAAAGTCGTGGCCCTGCGCCGCGAGATGGGCTTCTATGATCGGCACCCCTGATCTTTGGATGGCTCTGCTCCCGGTCGTCGAGGCGCTCGAAGCGCTGGGCGTCCCCTACCATGTGGGAGGATCGGTAGCCAGCAGCCTCACCGGCATCTCTCGTGCCACCCAGGATGCCGACCTCGTCGCCGACCTTCGCCCGCCGCACGCGGCTCCTCTCGCCAAGGTCTTGCAGGGGAGGTACTACGTCGACGTGGAGCGGATCGAGCACGCCATCCGAACCCGGCGCAGCTTCAACGCGATCCATCTCGACACGATGTACAAGGTAGACGTCTTCGTCTCGAAAGATACGCCGTTCGCCCGCGAGAACATGACGCGCCGCGTGGCCCTGGAAGTCCCCGGTCTGGACCGTTCGCTCTACTTCTCCTCCCCAGAAGACATTGTCCTCCACAAGCTACTCTGGTACAACGAGGGTGGAGGTGTCTCGGACCGCCAGTGGTACGACCTCCAAGGGGTTCTCCGGCTGAGAGGCAGGACAGTCGATCTCGCCTACCTGCGTGCCTGGGCCGAGAGGTTGGACATCGCTGATCTCCTCCGGCGGGCGCTCAGGGAGGCGGGACTGGGGGACTGAGTCTGCACCCGCGCTGTCCTATCTGAGGAAGGTGAGCCGGCCAAACGTGATCGGGACTCAGCGGCGCCGTCAAGCGTCCGTTGCAGGCCCCGGGGGCGCTGTCCCCTCATCCTCGCGCCATAGGTTTCTGAGATTGCCAAGAGCTTCCGAGAGCCTCTCCAGTCCTGTTACAGGTTCGCCTTCGAGAAGTTTTTTCACAGAAGCAACGCAGTTGGCCGAAATCCCTGCCGTTGTATCGGAAATCAGATGAGCATCGTCGTCATCAATGGGGGCGAAGGCTCTAATCACAACGCCAGCATCAGTGAGTCGGAGGTGGCGGCTCTCGAGGACGTGGGAGTGCCAACAAAGATGAGCGTAAGGACCTTCATAGTAGTCGAGTTGGTCGGCACGCTTGAACCGCTTCCGCACGGAGAGCGGCTTGATCTGTCGCTCCTCAAGCTGCTTGAGTGTAGACCGAACCCAGTCTAACTGCTCGGCAGCTTCCGTGTTCCCCGGAAGGTTAGCAAGAAAAGGACTCTTACTACCCTTTTCGAGCGCGGCCTCAAGTAGGAATCGTTGTTGATCGAGGAAAGCAGCATTCATGAATTCTATATACGTGGGATCGCTCGATATATTTATGAGATCCACGTGTGCCTCCAGAAGGCTCCGAAGAAGAATAAATCCACAGGCACTGTCTTGCCGCTCAAGCATTACATAAATGCCTTCTGCTTCCTCAAGGATTCTGCCAAGAAGAGCGCCGGCAAGGAGGTGCTGCTGATTTCTTGGATCAAAATGAAGCCCCTTCACAAGGCCATGAATCTGGTCAAGAACGTTCCGTAACCGCGGAAGAATCTCCTCCAGAAGGCTCATATTAGACTCATACCATACCTGCGCCCAAACGTCAGCTCACTCTATCTCCAACCGCATCTCGAACTGACTGAGCTTGTGCCGCTCCCAACCGAGCTTCTCGAAGAAGCCGGTCGCCATGTCCTCAGGGATGACCACCGTGAAAGACCACATCCTGTCGGGAAAAGCCGCGGTCAGCGCTCGCACGAGCCGCGTGCCCCAGCCCTGGCGGCGGTGCTCCTGCGGCACCACCAGCGCGGTCAAGGCGAGGGGCTCCGCGGCGGGGTCGCCGATCAGGGCGTAGGCGCGGTGCTCCAGGTGGTAGGCGCGGGCGGGTGAGGTAGTGGCCGAGAGGGTTTCCGGAGCGAGCATCCACGGGAGGTCGGGCTCTCCCTCCCGCACGGCGAGGCGGGCGAAGTCCAGCGGGTCGAGATCGGTGAGGATATCCGCGGTCTCGGGCGCCGCGGCTCCGGCGTCGCGGCGGTAGCCCACGAGGCGGCGCTGCGTGCGGAAGCCGAGGCTCTCGTAGAGACGCAGCGCGGGCGTGTTCTGCTCGATGACTTCCAGGAGCACGGCCCGGTCTCCGCGCGAGCGGGCGTCGTCGATCGCGTCGCGCATGATCCTCCGGCCCATGCCCTGACCCCGCAGCTCCGGCGCGATCCCCATGGCAGCGATCCGGCTGGTCCAGCCGCGGCGCGCCACCAGCAGCACGCCCACCGGCAGGCCGTCCCTGGAGTAGACGCGGCTGGCGAACGGGTCCAGGTCTTCGCCGCGGAACCGGCGCTCGAAGACCTGCGGGCTCATTTTGATGGGCACCAGGTAGCCCTCGAACGCGCGTGTCAGGGCGGCGGCGGCCTCGGCAGACGTGTGCTCAGCGACCGGACGGGAGGAGATGTCTTCGAGACTCATGCGGGTTCGATTCTAGCGTCTTGACAACCCCCGGAGGAGGCGTATGCTGAGAAGTGAGTGAGGACTAACTAACGGGAGATGCGGACGTGGGTTCCAAGACTCTGGCTCCCACCGCGCGGCAGGGAGAGATCCTCGACCGGGCTATCGAGCTGATCCGAGAGTCCGGGCTGGCGGGCCTCACCATGAAGAAGGTGGCCGAGCGGATGGGCTTCACCGAGCCGGCGGTCTACCGGCACTTTCCGACCAAGCAGGCGCTGCTACTCGGCATTGTCGGACGCCTGGGGCAGATGCTGCTCGGGCCGATCCGCGAGATCGCCGCGCGGAGCGATCTCCCGCCGGCCGAGCGGCTGGAGCGCATCGTGAGCCATCACCTAGGGCTCATCATCGAGACCAACGGCCTGCCGGTCCTGCTGCTGATGGAAGCTTCCGTGTCCGAGGACGAGGCCCTGGTCCAGGCGATGACCGATGTGGCCCGGACCTATCTCGGGATCGCCGGCTCGGTCCTCGGCGAGCTCGGTCTGCCAGCGGACGCTCCGCCGCCCGGGAGGATGGCGCTGCCATTCCTGGGACTGGCCGCCGCCGTGGCCCTGCAGCGCCGGCTGATGCCCGACATGGCCATGCCGAAAGAGGAGGCCCTGTCTCTGGTGCGCTTCCTGGTGGGCTGCGTCACGGCAAGCTGCCATGAGGAGGGCAAGTCGTGAAATCCCTGTCCGTGTTCGTCCTCGCCGTCCTATCCGTCCTTGCTTTCGCAACTCCCAGCGCGGCCCAGCCACCGGCGGCCGAAGGCCGTCTGCCTCTCGCCGCGGCGGTGGAGCGGGCTCTGGGGCGCTTCCCTTCGGTCGAGTCCGCGCGGGCGCGGCAGCAGGAGGCGCGCGAGGCGCTGGGCGAGGCCGAGACCGGCCTGCGGCCCCGCGGCCGGTTCAACGCCTCGGCCATCCAGTACCAGGAGCCGATGGTGGTCACGCCCATCCACGGCTTCGGTCCGGGCCTGTTCCCGGAGTTCGACGAGACGCTCTTCCAGGGCACTCTCGGCCTGACCTGGACGCTCTGGGACGGCGGCGCCACCGGCGCCCGAGTGCGGTCGGCGGCGTCGCAGCTCGAAGGCGCCGGCGCGGCCCTGAACGCCGCGGAGCAGGCGCTGGCCGGCTGCGTGGCCGCCGCCTATCTCACCGTGCTCGGCCAGCAGCAGGTCCTGGAGGCGCACGATCTGCGCCTGGAGGCGCTGGAGGCCGAGCTGTCGCGCGTCCGCCAGCGCTTCGAGGTCGGACGGGCGGCGAAGGTCGAGCTGCTGCGCGCCGAGGCCGCCCAGGCGAGCGCCCAGGCCGAACGGGTCCGCCTCTCGGTCGCGGTGGACAGCGCCGAGCGCGAGCTGGCGCGGCTCCTCGAAGCGCCGGTGGAGGAGACCCGCGCCGGCCGTCTGGTCCCCGTGGCCCTGGCGGACGCGAGCCCGCCGGACCGCGAGGCCCTCGAGGCGATTACTGCTGAAGGGATCGCCGCCAGCCCGGCCGTGGCTCAGGCCCGCGCCCAGCTCCTCGCCGCCGAGGCCGGCATCACCCTGGCGCGCAGCGCCCTGAAACCCGAGCTGCGGGCGATCGCCAACCTCAACGAGTGGAGCTCGTCGCGAGGCGATTTCACCGCCGAGTGGAACGCCGGGTTCCAGATCGCCGTGCCTCTCTTCGACAGCGGCGCCACCCGCCGGCGGATTGCCCGCGCCGAAGCCGCCCGCAACGCCGCAACCGAGCAGGTCCGGCTCGCCGAGGTGCAGGTGCGCGAAGAGGTGGACCGCGCCGTTGCCCGCGCCGAGGAGGCGCGGGCGCGCATCGAGAGCCTGCGGAGCGCGGTCGAGCGGTTCACCGAGGTGGCGCGCGTCCAGAAGCTCCTTCTCGACGAAGGGGCTGGCACCCAGACCGACTACCTCGCCGCCGAAGCCGACCTGCTGGCGGCCCGCGCGAGCCTGGCCGAGGTGAGGAACGCCGCGGTCCTGGCCCGCATCGACCTCGCCCGCGCCGCCGGCCGGCTCAGCCCGGACTGGCTGCGCGGCCATGTTGCCAACGAGGGGGAGACCACCCCATGAGCCCCAGGAAGATCCTCGTGCCCGTGCTGCTGCTGGCCGTCGGCAGCGTCGCGTACTTCTGGTTCCTCCGTTCCCGCCCGAGCCAGGCCGAGGACGCTCTCGTGGCCTCGGGCACGGTCGAGGCGACCGACGCCCAGCTCGGCTTCCAGGGGGCGGGACGCATCGAGTCCATCGCCGTCCGCGAAGGGGACCGGGTGAGCGCCAGCCAGGAGCTGGCGCGCCTCGACCGCACCGAGCTGGAGGCCCGGCGCTCCCAGGCCGCCGCCCAGGTCGCGGCTGCCCGCGCCGCTCTCGCCGAATTGGAGCGGGGCGCGCGCCGCGAGGAGGTAGCCCAGGCCCGCGCCGCTCTCGCCGCGGCCGAGGAGCGGCGGAGCGACGCCGAGCGCGACCTGGCGCGCACCCGACGCCTCTTTGAAGGGGGGGCGGTCAGCCGGGAAGCCGTGGACAAAGCCGAGGTCGCTTACGAGGTGGCGCGCAGCCAGCGCACCCAGACCGCCGAGCAGCTCCGCCTCGTCGAAGCCGGGCCGCGCCGCGAGCGCATCGAGGGCGCCCGCGCCCAGGTCGCGCAAGCCCTGGCCGCCGTGGAGGCCGCCGAGGCCGTGCTCGCCAACACGGTGATCCGCGCCCCGTTCGCGGGCGTGGTCACCGTCCGCCACCGCCAGCCCGGAGAGACCGTGCCGCCGGGCGCGCCGGTGCTCACGATCACGAACCTCGGCGACCGCTGGGTGCGCATCTACGTCAAGGAAGACCGTGTCGGCGCGGTCAAGCTGGGAACGAAGGCGTCGATCACCGCCGACACCTATCCGGGCAAGAGCTATCCGGGAGAGGTCGCCTTCATCGCTTCCGAGGCCGAGTTCACGCCGAAGAGCGTACAGACCACGGAGGAGAGGGTCCGCCTGGTCTACGAGGTCAAGGTGCGCGTGGCGGGAGATCCGGAGCACGACCTCAAGCCCGGTCTGCCGGCGGACGTGCGGCTGGAGGCCGCGCCGTGACCGGCGCTGCCATGATCCGCGCCGAAGGCCTCACCCGCCGCTTCGGCGACCTCACGGCCGTGGACCGGCTGAGCTTCGAGGTGCGACGCGGCGAGCTTTTCGGCCTGGTGGGGCCGGACGGCGCGGGCAAGACCACGACGCTGCGGATGCTCGCCGGCGTGCTCCGGCCCACGGCGGGCGACGCGGTGCTCGACGGCGTCTCGGTGACAGGCGATCCCGAGCGGGTCAAGCACGGCCTCGCCTACATGTCGCAGCGCTTCGGCCTCTACGCCGACCTGACGGTGCTCGAAAACCTGGAGCTCTACGCCGACCTTTATAGGGTGCCAAAACGGGAGCGGCCGGCGCGGCTGGAGCGCCTCTTCCAGTTTTCCAACCTGGGTCCGTTCCGCGACCGCCTGGCCGGCAAGCTCTCCGGCGGCATGAAGCAGAAGCTCGGGCTCTCCTGCGCTCTGATCCACCAGCCCACGATCCTGCTCCTCGACGAGCCCACCTTCGGAGTCGATCCGGTCTCGCGGCGCGACCTCTGGCTGATCGTCCACGACATGGTGGCCGAAGGAGTGACCGCGGTGGTCAGCACGGCCTACATGGACGAGGCCGAACGCTTCGACCGCCTGGCCTTGCTGCACAAAGGGCGTGTGCTGGCCGTGGACACGCCCGCGGCGCTGCAGCGGGAGATGGCCGGGCAGGTCCTGGAGGTCCGGGTCGACCGTCCGCGCGAAGCGCGCGAGCGGCTCCTCGG